>DLTY01000025.1:0-39701 GCA_002501535.1 bacterium UBP7_UBA7824 | reverse complement strand
ATTTGCACCATGAACAGAAACACAGGCACATTCTCCAGAAGCATATAAACCGTGCATAACACTTCCATCTGGATTAATAATTACCCTTCCATCAACATCAGTCGGTATTCCACCCATTGCATAGTGTGTTGTAGGTTTAACTGGAATCGGTTCATCGGCAGGCTCAATATTTAAATAAGTTCTTGCAAAACCTGTAACATCAGGCAATTTTTCATCTAAAAGCTTTCTGCCTAAATGGGTTAAATCTAAATGAACAAAATCTTTTGCGTCTATACCTCGTCCGGCTTTTATTTCTTCATAAATAGACCTACTTACAATATCCCTAGGAGCCAAATCCTTAATCGAAGGGGCGTACCTTTCCATGAATCTTTCGCCTCTAGAGTTTACAAGAATCCCGCCTTCTCCCCTTGCTCCTTCTGTTATCAATATCCCTAAAGGGTGTAATCCCGTAGGGTGAAATTGAATAAACTCCATGTCCTGGAGAGGTATTCCTTTTTGGTAGCATATAGCCATGCCGTCGCCTGTTAGAGAAAGTGCATTGCTTGTAACTTTAAAACACCTTCCATAACCGCCTGTAGCAAGAATAACTGACTTACTATGAAACACATGTCTTTCTCCAGTAGAAAGCTTTACCGCAACAACTCCGCAGCATGAATCATCTTTCGTTATTATTTCAACCACCTGAAACTCATCAAAAAAATTCGTCTCCCTTCTTAAGGCTTGCTGGTAAAGGGTATGCAAAATCATATGTCCAGTCCTATCAGCAGAATGACAAGCTCTTCTTACAGGTGCTTCTCCCCAATTCTTAGTATGACCACCAAAAGGTCTTTGAGAAATTTTTCCATTTTTAAGCCTGGAAAAAGGCAAACCTTTTCTTTCTAGATCAAAAATAGCATCGGGAGCATCATTGCACATTTGTATAATCGCATCTTGGTCACCAAGATAGTCGCTTCCTTTCACAGTGTCATAAGCATGCCAAAGTGGATTATCTTCTTCCAAATTGCCTAAAGCTGCAGAGATTCCACCTTGAGCTGCACCTGTATGACTTCTAAATGGAAAAAGCTTTGAAAGAACTGCGACCTTTAGACCTTTAGGTATTGCAGCAACAGCGGATAATCCAGCGCCACCAGCACCTATCACAATTACATCATATTGATGTTTATTCATAACTCTCACTTGCTTCATCTTGCATTTCAGCTGCAGGGCTTCCATATTCAGCCATACTTTTTTCTTCTGGAGAAAAGGTAATGATAATCCATGAACCAACGATAATAGTTACAGCCGATATAGCCCTTACAAAAAAAATCCAATAAGTTTTATACTTTCTAATTTTTTTATAATCTAAAAGGATTGATTCAATCCCATTTGCGCCATGAATCATGCCTAAAATAAGCATCAATGCATCCATTATTCTCCAAAAGGGTTTATTCCATTTTTCGGCAACTGTTTCATACTCTAAATTTTCAACACCAAAAATAAAATGAACATCTATAAAATGAATAAAAATAAGTATTATCAAAAAAGATCCAGATATTCTCTGAAACCACCATGCAAAAGTTCCTGGCACTTTTTTGTAGCTCATTAGGCAGCACCCTCAAACAAAGGTTTTAATAATATATAGGTTCCAGGAAGCATAAGCAAAACCGTTAAAAAAACAATTATCCAAAATAAAAATTTAGCAAAATGGCTTGTTCTTATGCCTGAAAAATCAATAATAATAATTCTTAATCCATTCAAGCCATGCCAAAGAATAGCTCCCATCAAGCCAACCTCAGCAACTCTAAAAAAGGGAGTATTGAATAATTCAACATGATGATTCCATTCCTCTGGACCAATTTTTAAATAAATTGCTCCCATAACGTGAATAATTAAAAAAATAAAAATTCCAATTCCTGTTAACCTATGCAAAAGCCAAGACAGCATCCCTTCCTTTATTGAATATCTCATTTTTTAACTTCCTCAATAGCCTTTTCTAGCATCAAGTCACCTATCCTATCGCGAATATCTGTCCTCAAAGCAGATATTTGCCCTTGAAGGCTTTCTATTTCTGCAAGAATTTGAATCACTTTTTCATCCTCGGAACTAGAGATTTCAAAATCAGGATTTATTCCATTTCCATTCACCTGATTACCATTTGGGGTCAAATAAACTGCTGTTGTAATAATGACTGAGCCACCACTGTCGAGATTTTCACCATGCTGAACTAAACCCTTACCAAAAGTTCTATTCCCTACAATCAAACCTCTTTCATGATCTTGAATAGCTCCAGCAAATATCTCACTTGCTGAAGCGCTATATCCGTCAACAAGAACTACCAAGCTTAAATCCTCGCCAATGTCTCCAGGCTTTGCAGAAAAACTTTTTTCATCATTTTTGAACTTGATACTAACTATCAAACCTTCATCTAAAAATAAATCTACTATCTCCAAGCAAGAATACAATTCGCCTCCAGGATTTCCTCTTAAATCCAAAATAAGACTTTCAGCGCCTTTGTCAATTGCGGATATTAATTCTTGTTTAAGCAACGAAGGTGTATTCTTGTTAAACTGGAGCAATTCAATGAAATAAGTTTTGTCATTTAATTGCTCAACTTTTCCAATGGATGGGACAACAACAATTTCACGAACAACTGAAACATTTAGCGTCTCTGCTGTTGTTGAATCTATCACCTCTAATTGAACAGCCTTGCCTATTGGTCCCCTTACATAGGAAACAGATTCTTCATAACTTGAATTTTCGAAAGAATTTCCATCTGCAGAAATAATAATGTCTCCATTTTTTATTTCCGACTTATAAGCAGGTCCGCCTTTCACAACTGATACGACTTGCAAAAATTTACCATAAGGGGCAATAGTTACACCTATTCCACCAAATTCACCCTCTGTATTTTCCCATTGTATTTTTGATTCAGTTGGTGGAACAAAACGACTATATCTATCAAAAGAAGACATCATTCCAGATATAGCATTTTCAGTAATCTCTCTTTTCTTTTCTTCATTCAGGTCTTCAAAATACCTGTCTTCGACAACTTTCCAAGCTTCTTCCATATACGACACACCCTCAAAAGAGCTAGCAGAAGCGTTAACATCTTTTGTTGCTGGCGATTCATTGACGCTTGACTCGTCATAGGTTTCCAAAACAATAAAAACCAAAAAAACCGCTAAGAAAAACTGGATTATTGTTAGTGTTTTTTTTAAATTATTTTTCATCAGATTTTAAATAAGGCTGAGGGTCGTAAGGGATATCATTTTTTCTTGTTTCAAAATGAAGATGAGGTCCTGTTGATAATCCAGTACTGCCAACCAAGCCTATAAGGTCACCTCTCTTAACTGCTTTTTCATTGTCTATCAGTATTTTACTTAAATGAGCATACCTTGTTGTCCAGCCTTCAGCATGCTGAATGATTACAAATTTACCTAAACCAGCCCAATTACCACCTCTTTCACCTACGAAAATAACTCTTCCTGTCTCAGCAGCATAAACGGGCGTACCTTTTGGAGCTGCAATATCTTGCCCATTATGGGGTCTAACATAACCTAAAACCGGATGAAGCCTCTTGGGGTCAAAAGGGCTTGACAAACGGCCTTCACAAGGCTTGTACAAAGGTAACTCCCATCTTGCACCCCTATAGGTAAGTATTGTCTCCGCATCAACCTCTAGCTCAAGCTGGTTTCGTTTATGCCAGAGGTTTGTGATTTCCTGCTTATAAGTGCTGTTAAATTGCTCTAAAGCATCCAAGCTTGCAGAAAGTTCAGATTCTTTTTTGCTAATGGACTTATAGACACCATCCTTTTTGAATTCAGAATCACTTAAAAAATCTTCGACCATTCCAATGTCGACAGAAACTTTTGAAAGAGAAGATTCCATTGAGAATATAGCCCCTGTCATGTTTTTAACTTTTTCTTGGTAAGCATCCAAATTCTTTTCGTAACCAAAAACCATAAACCACGAAGGAATTATTTGCTTGTCCTTCAAGGAGGCATTAAGAACAGAGGAAAGTCTTGAATAATGCTGTTTAATCTCTTCTTCTAGTTGGATTTTTAAAACAAAAAATTGATTCTTCTTGTTTGTCAAAGCTTCAATGTTGCTTTCAATAGAATTCGCCTCTTCTTCGGCTTCTCGAATAGATATTTTGTTTTGTTCAACCTTATCCTTATGTAAATCTAAATTTATATTAACAGAATCGATCTCAGACCATATTTCTTGCAAATCTTGAGGTATCTTCTCTAAAAAAAACATAAAAAAGACACAGAGGATATTCATGTTTTTTGAAAATACCTTTTTTTATAAACAAAAAACAAGAAAATATTCATAACAAAAACATACAGCCACAAATTTTGCAAAATAGAACGAACATCTGATGATGAAACAAAATACAAAAACCTCATAGAAAAGGCACTAAAAACAACAGTTAAAAAAGCGCTAGAGGTAAAAACAAAAATTAAATTTTTTATTTTTTGATTCAAGAAAAATAACAAAAAAAGCAGCCATAAAGAACCAAATAGAAAAGATAAATTTTTAAAATTAACAGCAATCTGATTATAAAAATCAATATTATCCAATCCAACTAAATTATCAGAGGGCATTAAAATCTCTACCTTTTCTTTAAAGTCAGAAACATCCTGCCCCTTTTCGGGATAAATATTTACTGACCAAAAAATCTGATCGGAAGGAACGCTGTCAAGGTCAACATTAAATCTAGAAGACAAAAAATCAAGATTCATTTCAGGTGTAAAAATTTCAAAACTTGGAAAAAAATCTTTTGAATCTTCAATGTATATCAAAACATCCTGAAGCTCTTCTTCTGTATTGAAATAAACACTTAAAAACACATTTTTTTGAAAATACGCTGAAAAAGAAAAAAGTGCAATGAAGAAAATAAAAAAGAAATTACAACTAAAAAGATGCAAAGACTTATTTATTTCTTTATACAAAACTTACTCCTCAAAACCTCAATAAAAAATACAGGATAACAATTTATCATTCTAATTAATCTTCTTGGTTCAAAAAGTATTCTCCACAAGAATTCGAATCCAAATTTGACCATTACCGAAGGCGCTCTTGTTTTTTTCATCGAAAAAACGTCTAAAGTGCCACCAACACCAAAGTAAACACAGGGGTTCTTTTTAATTGCAATTTGAATAATGTTACGCTCTTGTAAGCCTGCACCCTTCCCGACTAAAACAATTACTTTTTTAGTTTCAGCTATCAACTTAATTAATTCTTTTTGATTTTCAGAGAAACCATCAAAGGCTTCGATGATTTTTGACTTGAAGCTTAAATGATCCCAGTTATTTTTCAAGATTTTGCAATCTTCATCACTACCCCCCCAGCAAATAACATTCAAAAAATTTTCCTTCAGCAGGCTGGATACAAGATCTATACCAGGTAACCTACAACCCTTAAGGCCTAAGAAAACCATTGCGTAATAAACACTTATGCTTTCAGGTATCCACAAAACATCATCATCAAAGTCTAAATCTCTTGTTTTCAGCCACGTTTCTGGGTTCAAGGTAAAAATTTTCAACGTTTTATCTTGCTTCGATGAAGACAAAATAAACTTTATTATTTGCTCTTTGTTAGAGATAACAATTTCTCTATCTAGGAAAAAAACTCTTTTTAAATCCATTTTGAATTAGCAATTTGAGGTTTTGGTAAGTTCTCATTACTGCAGGAATAAGGAAAACCAGCTCTTTTGCATAAATGATGAATCTTTCCATTTTGAGGCCCGATACCAAGACCTTTTTGGCCATTCATCCATGCAAGCAAAAGAGGATGATATCTGGAACTAATTATGGAATCCTTGCTTGACAAAAACATAAAACTTTTTTTGATATCTTCTGTTTGGTGATGCAAATAATTGAAATTACGAAAATCACAAACATAATCTCTTTTATCCGAAATAAACACAGAATCTACTAAAGCAGGAATGAATTTATCTGTTGGATAAGGACACCATGCCACACCTTCTCTAACAAATTCATCAAAATTATGTTGAACTGAATCCGAGCCTTCCTTAAGGTTAAAAAAAACTGTTCCTGGCCTTAATTCAAAAAGTTCAAATTTTAAATTAATCAAAAAATTTAATAAAAATCTTTTAAAAGGGCTTTTTAATTCAGTTAAATCCATGTCAAAAGCCTGTGCTTTTCTTGACATCAAAACCATAAAAAAATACCAATAAAAAGATGCATTTGAAGTTCTATCCTGAAAAACACCACCTCCTGGCAGAATGACATTTTTAAAAAAAGAAAAAGAAAAATTACATTTTTTCGGGACTGAACCTTTGGCGCAAACTCGATTAGTTTCCCATTTTTTCATAGCATCACCAAGGATCCAATCATCTCCGAAATTAGCTTGAGAAAAAGAACCTAACAATATATTTTTATTCATATCAGGTATGTTAAACTTGGAAAGCCCAAAATGGAAAACAAAAAAAACAAAAATAAGAAACCTGTAATACCTATAAGTTTTACAAAGGCAACAGCAATGCTTATTCTTGGTTTTTTTATCTGGATTGTTGTAAAAATATCATCACAAGATGTGGAATTCTCATTCCTGCTTCCAGAAGCTGGAAAAATCAAAGTTGGTTGGCTTTTACTCCTTTCCTTCGCTTCGGGTTACATCTTTTCAAAACTACCTTTAAAATTGAAACTTTAAATGAACAAAATAGATTTAGCAATCGTTGGTGGTGGGTCAGCCGGAATGGCTGCAGCCCTATATGCTGCAAGATCAAATTTAAATGTTGTAATCTTTGAAGGAGAAAACCCAGGGGGTCAAATCACATTAACAAATGAGGTGGAAAACTATCCTGGATTAGGTGTAGAAAACCCTATATCTGGACCAGAGATAGCAATGCTTTTTTTGAATCATGCTGAAAAATTTGGTGCAAAAACTGAATACAGTTTTGTTGAATCAATAGAAGGCTCTGCAGGAAATTTCACCTTAAAAACCTCTAATGGGAATTGGTTATCAAAAGCGATAATCCTGGCTCCGGGATCAAAAGCCAAAGAAATTGGTGTCCCCGGAGAAAGAGAGCTTATGGGCCTCGGTGTTTCAACATGTGCAACATGTGATGGAGCTTTCTTCAGGGATAAAGAAGTTGTTGTAATAGGTGGTGGAAACAGCGCAATTGAAGAGGGTTTATTTCTAACAAGGTTTGCAAAAAAAGTAACTGTAATACATAGAAGGCAAGAATTCAGAGCTACTCCAGTAATACTAGAGAGAGCCAAAAAAAATGAAAAAATTGACTGGAAACTTGATTGTGTTATTGAAAAGATAAATGGAAAAAACAAGGTTGAAAATGTTGAATTGAAAAATGTTAAAAACAATAAAAATGAAACCTTTGAAACAGATGGTGTGTTTATTTTTATAGGACATAACCCAAATACAAACTTTATAAAAAATTTTGTTGACCTTGATGATCAAGGCTATATAGACGTTAACAACAAACAAGAAACAAGCGTAAAAGGAATTTGGTCTGCAGGGGACTGTTCTGACCATCATTACAAACAATTAATAACAAGTGCTGGCGATGGTGTAAAGGCAGCACTTAATGCTATTCATTGGCTAGAAGAAAATAGCTAAAAAAATGCAAAAAATCTCCTCGATTGATTTTAAAAAAGCTTTACGAAGGATTGAAAAACATATTGTAAAAACACCACTAATTGATTTCGAATCAGGTAACTCTAAAATTAAACTCAAATTAAAGCTTGAATGCTTGCAAAAAACAAATTCATTCAAGGCGAGAGGCGCAATAAATCATATTCTGCAATTAAGCGAAGAGCAAAAAAAGAAAGGTGTAGTTTCAACAAGCTCTGGGAACCACGGAAAAGCAGTTTCTTGGGCTGCAAAAAAATACTCTATTCCTGCAACAATATGCATGGAAAAGAAAGCATACAGAAACAAAATTAAAGCTTGTCAGGATTTTGGTGCTGAGGTGTTTCTTGGATCCTCAAGAAAAGAAGCTGAAGATGAATGCGCCAAGCTTGTTAGGCAGGGATTAACACTAATTCATCCATACAATTCTGCAAAAACAATTGAAGGGGCTGGAACGATTGGCTTAGAGATAGCAGAGCAATGGCCTGAAGTTGATGTTGTATGTGTCGCCTCAGGTGGAGGGGGCAGTATATCCGGTATATCTCTAGCTCTGAAAAGAACGCTGGGTTCAAAAGTTAAGATATTAGGAGTAGAGCCAAAAGGTTCACCTAATTTAACAAAAGGCCTCAAAGCTGGTCATGAATATTTTCTCAAAAGAATAGAAACAGAAATTCAAGGTTTATGCCCATTGAGTACGGGTAACATCAACGTGGAAATCTGTAAAAAAAATGTTGAAAAAATACTTCTTCTTGACGATCGTGACATATTCAAAACGCAAAAAAAACTAATGGAAAATAATAATTGGATAGTCGAACCAGCTGGAGCAGCAGCAACGGCTCCAATTTTGAATGGTCTTTTTCCGGAGTCATGGACAAAAAACAAAAAAGAATTAAATGTTGTTGCTATCGTTTCAGGCGGCAATGCAGATGAATCACAAATCAAAAATCTTTAACTGCTATAGCTCTGCAAGCTTCTTTTTTTCCTGATCAATTCGCATCTTTCTTGAAAGAAACCAAAACAACCATGACAAAAAGCATAAATAAAAATAAGTAATATGCTCTTTAAAAAACAAGTTAAAACAAAAACCTAAAGAAAAAACAAAAGCCAAACATGCGACTATGAAAAAACCAGGCTTTAAACGTTGCTCAAAATTAAATATCACTGTACCACAAACCCATGAGAAATAAGGGAAAAGGATTGGAATGCATGCATTTATCAAAGCCATTTCTCCACTCCCTGATCTAGCAAGATAAACAGCAAGAAATAAATAAGTATACGAAACCAAAAAAGAAGCCCCGACACCTAACATCAACCTACTTCCATTATTCCTCCTATCTGGTTTAAATGCAAAATGAGGAGCAACGGCAAGCAAAAGTATGAAATAAGCTGACAGCGATAATATATTTTCTTTAAAAAATAAAACAATAAGACCTGTTAAGAAGCCAATAACCAAGGACTGAATTCTGGCACCATCAGATAAAGAAACTTTGATATTCATTAAGTTACCAAATAGAAAAATAGCAAGTATTTCAAAAAGAAGCAAAGGAGTTGTTCCCACAAAAGTATCATAAGACAATCTAGAATTCAAACTATGAAGAAATTTTATTTAAATGGCTACAACCTAACAGCAAGAATGCTCACAAAGGTTTCTAGAGGGAAGGTTAATCTTGATATTGAAGACGAATGCTGGACTCGAATCAAAAAATGCAGAGACATGGTTGAAGAAAAAATAGAAAAAAAAGAACCTATGTATGGGATAAATACAGGAATTGGAGAATTTTCCGAAGTAACTTTAGACGAAGAGCAAACTCAAAAATTTCAAAATCATCTTGTTTACTCTCATGCTGCTGGCATAGGGAAGGCAATGCCAAAAGAAATTGTTAGAGGTGCAATGTGTGGAAGAATAAACGTTCACTGCAAAGGTTTCTCTGGTGGCAGAAAAGAAATCACTGAAAAAATGATTGAGATCCTCAATAGCGATGTGGTTCCTTATGTTTGTGAAAAAGGATCTGTAGGGGCATGTGGAGACCTTGCTCCAATGAGTCAAATTGCTTTAACTATGATGGGTGAAGGTGATGCCTTTTATAAAGATAAACTAATGAGTGCAAAAAACGCTCTCGCTAAAGCAAAAATTAAACCTTTAAAGCTTGCGGCAAGGGATGGACTCTCAATAATCAATGGCTCAAATGTCCTCACGGCACTTTCAGCTTTAATTCTCAATGATGCAAAATTATGGTTAAAAACACATGATCTATCAGCCTCAATGACACTTGAGGCTCTGAATGCAAATATGAAACCTTACAAATCAAAACTCCATGAATTAAGAGGTTTTACAGGCTCTAAAAAAGTAGCAAAAAATATTACCAACTTAACAGAAGGGTCAGAAATTCTAAATTCTAAAAATAAAAAACTACAAGATGCTTACTCTTTAAGATCCACGCCTCAAGTAGCAGGAACGCTTAGAGATTCGCTTTCTTACACATTGAAACAAGTTGAAATTGAACTAAATGGCGTTGGAGACAATCCAATCTTTTTGCCAGAAGAAAAAGAAGTTTTAACTGGGGCAAATTTTCAAGGAACCCCTGTAGCTTTGCCAATGGAAATGATTGGGGTTGGGCTATCTATGGTTGGAGTGCTATCAGAAAGGAGGATGAACAGGCTTGTAAACCCAGCTCTCTCAGGAGGCTTACCTCCTTTTCTCACAGAAGATCCAGGCTTCAATTCAGGATTAATGGTTAGCCAATATACAGCAGATGCTCTATGTGTGGAAAATAGAATACTTAGCCATCCTGCAGCAAACCAATCGATACCAGCTGCTGCAGATCAAGAAGATTTTGTTTCAATGGGTTTAACAACAGCACAAAAAACAAAACAAATTTTAGAAAACTGCTGGGGTATCCTTGCAATAGAAATGTTAGCATCAGCACAAGCTATCGAATTAAGAAAACCCGAAAAGCCAAGTCCAGTAATTAATGAAATTATTACAGAAATAAGGAAAAGCATCAAGCATCTAGATGATGATAGGCCATTATTTGACGATCATAATAAAATGGTTGAAATTTTAAAAAGCGGTAAATTAATTCAGATAGTAGAAAAAAATCTCGGAAAACTTGAATAAAAAAATGCAAAATCTAGATTTATTTAAAAAAGATTTAAAAAAATTTACAAAAGAAACAATCAAGAAAAGGTCTCATAAAAATAATGACTCTGAAAAATACGACATAAAAGCTGCACTAGAAATATGCAAAAAAGGATGGCTTGGAATATCAGCACCTCAAAGATATGGAGGAGGCGATAAAGATCCATTATGGACGTATGAAGCCATAAGAATATTTTCACAAGAAGATATAACAGCTGCAGCAATAATTACTGGTCAATTTACATTAGTTGCAGAGATATTGATCAACGAATGTCAAGAGGATATTAAAAACAATTACATACCCAAGATACTAAATGGTGCAATCAGTGGCTGTTATGCTTTGACAGAACCAGATGCAGGATCAAATCCATCCGAAATGAAATCAAGAGTTGAAAAAACAAAAAAAGGCTGGATTTTAAATGGTCAAAAAATGTGGATAACAAATGGAAACATAGCGGATTTAGCAATTGTTTACGCTAAAGAGGAAAATATGATTAGCTGCTTTTTGGTTGACATGAAATCAAAAGGAATATCAAAAACAAAAATACATGGAAAAATGGGTTTTAAGTCAAGCGATACTGCAGAAATATCATTTGAAAATGTATTTATACCCAGCCAAAATCGTATAGGTAGAAAGGGAAAAGGCCTAAATGTTGCATTTAAAGCTCTAGATAATGGCAGGCTTGGCATATCAGTTATGGCACTAGGTGCAACTGAAGGAATTCAAAAAAGGCTAATCAAAATTGCAAAAAATAAACCAAGTCAAAAAAATATAGAAGATGTAGCCAGGGTTGAAGTAATGATTGAATCATGTAGATCATTAATACTAAAAGCAATTAAATTAAAATCAAATAAAACAAATTTCACCAAATATGCATCCATGGCAAAACTTAAATCAACAGAGGCAGCAACAAAAGCAGCAAATATGCTGGCAAGTAAATCAACAGATAAATTTACAAATAGAGTTTGGAGAGACGTGAGGGTTATGGAGCTTTTTGAAGGAACTAGCGAAATTCAAAAACTTATAATTGGAAATATAACAACCGGATTCAAAGCATTTAACTAATTGAAAAAAAGCCAATTTTACAAAGATTCATTCTCTATCCCTTATGTCAGAATATTAAATAGCATACTGGCATTCTTGCTTAAGAATAAAGCAAAAATTAAAGAAATCAAATTTTCAAAAAACGATGAAAGGCAATTAAAAAAAACTTTACCAAATGGAGTCTTGATTGCTTGCAACCACCCTACAGATTTTGACCCTCCTTCTCTGTATTGCGCATTAAGGAAGCTAAATTTAAAATTCAGGATAATGACTGCAAAAGATGTAATGTTCAGAACTCCATATATTTTTAGAAAATTAATACAAATGGGTGGCTGCTTTTCAGTAGATAGAACAAAACTTGACAGAAAATCTTTATCAAGATCAATTGAAATCCTTACAAGTAATAAAAATTTAATTGTTTTCCCTGAGGGAAGAACACACGGGCAAGGCAATAGACTTCTTGATTACCAACCAGGACCAATAAAAATCGCAACTCTTTCTTCTAAAAAAATAAAATCCTCTATAAAGATTTTACCGATTGCAATTTATTATTCAATAATCGGAAACAAAAGCCAAATCGTTAAAAAACGTTTAGAAGAGCTTGAAAAAACACTCAACATAAAACCTCACAAAAAAAAGGACATGGATGTTCGAGTTAGTCAAATTGCACATTCAATAATTAAAAAACTAGAAACACAAGAAGGATATCAAACATCACAAAAAAAACATAAAGACTCTAAGGCAAAATGGCGATGGCTAACTTCTAGAGCTAAAAAACTATGCGATAATTCAATAAAAAATATTGAAGCTAAGCTTGAAATAAAACCACTTCAAAAGGACACGCTTTCCAACAGGGTACAAAAAGCAAGGGAAGCAAATGACTTGATAAAAAACAAAAATGAAAAAAATGAAAATACAAAAAAAATAATGATGCTTCATTCATTATCATGTTTAGATTTTAAAAACTGGAAAGAATCATATGAATCTGTTGAAGAGATATTGGCAATCTTTTCAAAAGAAATACATAGGCTCATGGATAAAAAACATATTATAAAAACTAAAAAAAAATGTCACTTTAAACTAGGTAAAATCATTGAAGTCAAAAATTTAAAACACTCTAATCCAAGGCTATCTAAAGAATATGAAAAAAAATTATTAGAACAGCTCTGGGAACACACCTGGAAATCCTTAAATGAACTTAAACAAGAAAACAGTACAATTATCGAATGATGATTTGGATAAAAAAAATATTATCAAAAATTCTTTCATTTTCTTTAAAGCCTGAAAACAGTCAACATCTAGCACATCTTTTTGTTCTTTCATGGAAAAAAAACTTTAAAAAAATCGCAATAACAGAGAGCAAGGATGGGCAATGGACTAATATCTCATATGGTGAATTAGGCTTGGCTGTTCATAAAGTTGCAGGATGGCTTAAGAACCAAATAAAAAAATCAGAAAAAAGAATCGGTATATTTCTTCCAAATTCAGCCGGATTCATCGTGTCTTTTTTCTCATGTCAAATACTAGGAAAAACAGCAATTCCTTTAAACTATGCCCTTTCTCCAAAAGAGGTAAAAGATGTTATAAATGATGCTCAAATAAAAACATTACTTACATTTGAAGCACCTGAAGGCAGGGCAACAAAAATATTCGGCAACACTTTAGATTATCTTCAAAAAGAAATAGATGATTTAAAAATACTAAAGTTAAACAAACCCAAAACCCAAAAAGAAATTCAAAAATCAAGTTTTCTAAAGAACCTTCCAGATCCAAATCCCGAAAACATAGCTTGTTATATTTACACTTCTGGATCAACTGGAAAACCTAAAGGTGTAATGCTTTCACATGGAAATTTATCTAACAACCTTTCAGATTTTTGGAAAGTATTGGGAGATACAGAAAATCACACAATAAGCGGGGTTTTACCTTTGTTTCATTCTTTTGGATTAACAGCGGGAATGCTTGCGGGAATGCTTTCTGGCGGTAGATTTGTTCCTATCCCAGCATTTCAACCAAAATTAGTTCTTGACATAATTAAGTCTCAAAAAATAACTGTTCTTGAACTTGTTCCATCTATGTATAACTCCTTGATAAACGCTGCGAACAGGTTAAAGGAACCTAAAAAAGATCTATCTTCAGTGCGATTAGCTGTAGCTGGAGGAGCTCCTCTTCCAAGAGAAATAATTGAAAAATTTGAAAAAATTACAAAAATTCCAATATACGAAGGATATGGGGCAAGCGAAACAAGTCCGGTAATCTCTTTTAACAGACCAGGAAAACCTCCAGTTTTTGGAACATGCGGTATTGCTTTTCCGAGTGTAAAGATTCAACTTAGAGATGAAAACAATAAAGAAGTCACAACTGCATTAAGCCCTGAAGATAGTTCCGAACCATCAATTAAGCCAAAAGCAAATGCTGAAGGTGAAATATGGATCAAAGGTCCAAATGTTTTCAAAGGCTATCACGGGAAAGAAAAAGAAACAAACGAAGTGTTGATTGATGGATGGTATCGAACAGGAGATATAGGAAAGTTTGATGGAGAGGGAAATCTAACAATATGTGGAAGAGCAAAACATATGATCATAGTTGCTGGAGAAAATGTTTATCCAGCAGAAATTGAAGATGCTGTCATGAAACATCCAAAGGTTAAATCAGTTGTAGCCATTGGAATACCAGATAAAAAAACTGGAGAAAAAGTAAAAGCGTTTATAGAGCTGGAAAACCAAAAAGACAACCATGAAATCAAAAAGGAAATCATTTCCTTTCTGAATGAAAAGAAACTACTGGCAACATATAAAATGCCAAAAGAAATAGAAATCCTTGAAGAAATCCCCCTACTTCCAACAGGCAAGCCTGATATTCCTGCAATTAAAGGTGAAAGAGACCCTATAAAAAACAAAAACCTATAACATGAAAAGATTCTTAAAAAAAATCATCAGCCTGTTCAAGCCATTTTCATCAAATTTTGAAAAAGACCTTAAACAAGAGTTAGAAAAGGAGAAAAAAGAACAGTTAAAAAGAGATAGATTCAGAAAGTCCTAAACACTAATCCACTTTTCAAGCACTTCTTTCCAATCAGCAACAATCCCATAATCGCATATATCAAATATCGGAGCATTTCTATCAGTATTAATTGCAACTATCACAGAAGAATTTTGCATTCCTGCTCTATGCTGAACAGCTCCTGATATTCCAAAAGCAACATAAAGCTTAGGGCTTACTGACTTGCCGGTTTGCCCAATCTGATGCGAATAATCTATCCAACCCATATCAACAACAGCTCTTGAAGCTCCAACTGCTCCATTAAGTTTTCCTGCAAGTTTTCTCAAGGGCTCAAAACCTTCTGGTCCTTGTATTCCTCTTCCTCCTGAAACGACTACATCTGCAGATGTTACATCCTTATTTTCGTTGCTACCCTCAACTGATTCAAAAATTTCAAAAGAAACTGAATCCCGTCCATCAAGAGAAACCACAGAAGGGTCTCTTGGTTCCCTAGTGCTTGAATCAACCGCTTTGGAGTTAAATTGGACACAACCGGAAGAAATTTTTGATGTATAAAGAACCTTTCCACCAAAACCATATTTTTGTAAAACAACATCGTTATCATCTTTGCAATGATCAAAACCATGGCATCCCCAAACAACAGGCTCACAAGAGCTAACAGAAAAAGAAGCCAGTATCTCACCGGTAAAACTATCATCTAAGCCAACAATAACAACCTGTTCATTGAAATGATCAGACAATTTTCTACCTGACTTAATAGAGCTGTTTGAATCCACATGTATCAATTCCTCAACACCCAAAAAATCAAAATCACATTTTTCACCTATCCAAATAGCACCATCTGCCGAAATGTAATTCGACAATCTTGCATAAAGGTCTTTGTCATTATGAGCATGAGCTAATATAAAAATTTTCATCAAAAACCCTCCTTTTTTAACTCTGTGTGGAAATCAGAAAAAGATTCAATACCTTCCCATATTTTATTTTTTCTTTCCTTTTTAACATTTTCGACGTTAAGAATTTCACACCTGTCATTAAATTTGAGGGCTTTTTCATTGATATCTAAATCTGAAACAGCTAAACTTTCAGGTTGAGGTGCCGAAAGAACAGCCATTACATCTGGTATTCTGGGCTCAGCAACAGTTTTATAAACTGATAAAACAGATGAGCCTTTTACTTTTGCTTTTGTTTTCTTACCTTGATAATTAAAAATAACCACTGGCTCAGATGAAAAATCCTCAACTGAAGAAACCTCATTCAAACAATCCCATCCCAAAAGAGATGCAATAGCAGAAGGTAACAATCCACCCTTTCCATCAGCAGCTGAAGCACCACATATAACCATTTCAGCATTAACCTTTTTTGCTAATGCAGCAAAAACATTGGCTGTAGCAACCAGATCAGCACCATTCAACAAATTGTCTGAGACATGATAGCAGGAAGCACAACCCATTGCACCAAGTTCAGATAGCATTTCAGAAGCAGACTCAGGACCCATTGTCGCAAGAATAACCTCACCAGAAACAGATTCAGCCATCTGGATTGCAAGCTCAACAGCGGACTCGTCATCAGGATTAACAGTTTTAGGAACACTGCTTCTATCAACCACACCATTTTCACCAAAAGTTAAATCAGTAGTAGCAGGAACCTGCTTTGCCAAAACTAATATTTTCATTTTTTCACCTCATTTAACAATTCTTCAGGTATCCATTGGTCTATTGTTGGTATGAAAGTATCAAGAAATTTTAAAGATGTAGCTTCACGTGCAATATGCCTGCTAACAACAAGCCTTTGAATTTGATTTGTTCCTTCGTAGATTTGAGTAATCTTTGCATCTCTCATGTATTTTTCGACCGGATAATCTTTCATAAAGCCATATCCTCCAAAAATTTGCACTGCTTCCGTTGTGACCCACATTGCTGTGTCGGTTGCAAAAAGCTTACCTTGAGCAGCCATCTTATTCGCCTTGGCTTTCAATGAAGGGTCTTTGTCAGCAGCATCAACCATTCTTGCAGACTCATAAACCAATTGCCTCGCTGCTTCAATTCTTGTAGACATATCAGCTAAAAGAAAGCCTATTGACTGATGATTCTGTATAGGTTGACCAAACTGCCTTCTTCTAGAGGCAAATCTAGAAGCATACTCAAATGCCCCTTGAGCACAGCCTAAAGCTTGGGCTGCAACACCAGGTCTTGCATGATCAAGGGTTTCCATTGCAATCTTAAAACCCTTGCCTTCAGAGTCTCCCAAAAGATTCCATTTTGGAACCGCGCAATCTCTAAAATAGAGTTCCCTTACAGGAACACATCTGATACCCATTTTATCTTCCTCTTTTCCTAACTCAAAACCCTCTGTTCCTTTTTCCACAATCACTGCTGAAATGGCAGAAGGTTTTCCAACCTGTTTTGGATTAGTAACTCCAAAAACAGAATAATAATGTGCTACTCCACCGTTCGTGTTCCATTTCTTATCACCATTTATTACATATTCACTATCATTTTTTGAAATTAGAGTTTTTAAATCTGAAGCATTTGAACCAGCCATTTTTTCAGACAAAGCAAAAGAAATTAACCTATCGCCATTTGCAATTTCAGGTAACCACTTTTGCTTTTGCTCCTCTCTTCCGCCTAAAATTATTGGATAAGAGCCTAAAGCATTTACTGCAAACATAACACCTACTCCACCACATGCTCTAGATAGCTCTTCAACAACTAAACACAGATTCAAGCTTCCAAGACCATTGCCTCCATACTTTTTAGGTATCCATGTTTTCAACAAACCGCTTTCTGCAAGGGCTTCTTTAACTTTCCATGGATATTCCTGCTTCTTGTCATGCTCAGAAGCAAGAGGCCTTACAACATTCTCTGCAACATGTCTTGCTTTCTCTTTAATTTCAAAATTTGTACTATCTAACATATCAAGATCTCCTTAAAACCAAACAGGCGTTATGCCCTCCAAATGCAAAAGAATTTGACATTGATACATCCACAACTGATTCTCTTGCATCATTCGGAGTATAGTCTAAATCACAATCAGGATCATTCGTGTTGTAATTTATTGTTGGAGGCACGACCCCTTCCCTCATCGAAATAACACAAGCAGCACACTCTATTGCGCCAGCAGCACCCAACAAATGCCCATGCATACCTTTTGTACTTGAAATATTCAATCTATCAAGGCTTGAACCAAAAGTTAACTTAATCGCATTTGTTTCCATTAAATCATTAAGCTTTGTGGAGGTTCCGTGAGCATTAAGGTAATCAACCTCGGAAACAGGAATCTGAGCGTCCCTTAAAGCGAAATCCATAGCTTTTGATGGAGATTCTCCATTTAGATTTGGTGAGGTTATATGATAAGCGTCACTTGTCACGGCATACCCAACAACCTCAGCCAAAGGAACGCCTCCTCTCTTTTTTAAATTTTGCTCACTTTCAAGAATGAAAGCAACAGAGCCTTCTCCCATCACAAAGCCACTTCTATCCATATCAAATGGCCGACTTGCTTCAGATGGATTATCATTAAAATTACGTGCCAATGCTTTCATGTTGGAAAAACCAGCACAAGAAGTCGGTGCTATAGCTCCTTCAGCCCCTCCTGTAACCATCACATCCATAATTCCATTTCTTATCAGGTGAAAAGCTTCCCCTATTGCTATCGTTCCAGTAGCACAAGCTGCAACTGGAGCTGTTGAATAACCCTTTAATCCATACTTGATTGAAATCCATCCAGGGGCTATGTTGCATATATTTTTTGGAATGTAAAAAGGGCTTATAAATCTAGGTCCTTTTTTAAAATATTTGTCAAACTGAGTATGGTGTTCCCACATCCCCCCTATACCACTGCTTAAATTAACACCCACCCTGTAAGGATCCATTTCTTCAAAATTAATATTTGAATCTTCTACAGCCTCCTTGGTTGCTGTCATTGAAAATTGTGTAAACCTATCCATCTGCCTTGCATCTTTTGGATCTATATGCTTTGTAGGATCCCAATCTGGAACCTCGCAAGCAACCTGACATTTATGATCAGAAGCATCAAATAAAGAAATTTTTCCAGCAGTAGACTGACCTTTTAGTAAGCCTTTTTGCAAGGTTGAAAAATCATCGCCAAATGGTGTAACTGCACCAATACCTGTAATAAAAACCCTTGTCATGAAACGTCCATACCTCCATTAACTTTTAAAATTTGGCCAGTCACATAAGAAGATTCATCAGAAGAAAGAAAAGCAACCGCAGAAGCAACATCTTCAGGTTTACCAAACTTCTTCATAGGTATAACACTTAAATAAAACTCTCTCATGCTTTTGTTTATATCCCTAGACATGTTAGTATCAATCAAGCCAGGACTGACACAATTAACAGTCACATTCCTGTCTGCAAATTCTCTCGACATAACTCGCATCAAACCTTCAATTCCAGATTTGCTTGCTGCATAATTGGATTGGCCTGGTCCCCCAACCGAAGCTGAAACGCTTGAAATAAATACAATCCTTCCAACTCTCCTCTTAAGCATCTTTTTTGCAGCAATTCTAGAACAATAAAATGCACTATTCAAATTTACATCTATAACTTTATTCCAACTATCGTTCTTCATCATTGATGCAGGCGCATCCTGCCTGATCCCACAACAATGTACAAAAATATCAATTTCTGAAAGAAAATCTAAAGACTCTTTCATGAATCTATCACATTCGTTTTGGGAAGCAAGATCAGCACGTAAAGTTTTCACGCTTGAATTACCAAGAGATAATTCTGATTGTACAGATTCTGCCAAATCCTGATCACTTCTGTACCCTAAAACCATATTGGAAGAATAAGATGAAAAAAGTTTTGCAACTGAATAACCTATACCTCTTATCCCCCCTGTAATTACAATATTTTTACCTGAAAAATCAAAATTCAACATGAATAATCACCTCTCTTCACCTGCAGCAAACTGCAAATAATTAAACTTATCTCTATTATCTTGCCTGGGAATCATATTAAATAAAATCTTTCCAGGACCAACATCAACCCAGGAATCAAAATTTAATTCAGAAAGTTCTTCTAAATTCTGAACCCATCTTACAGCTCCTTCGATCTGATTTATCAAATTTTCTTTGATGCAGGAAGGATTATCTTCATGCATACAACCAGTAAAATTCGAAGCAACCGGCCATGCTGAAGATTTAAATTCAACATCCTCGATAACGCGTTCCATTCTTTGTTTTGCCTCTTTCATCAAGGGGGAATGGAAAGGTGCTGAAACTTTAAGTTCGATTGCTTTCAAGTAACCAAAATTTTTTGCTACTTCAGCAACCCTTTTCACAGCTTTCATGTTGCCCGAAAGCACAGTTTGTTTTTGAGTGTTGAAGTTAGCAGGAACAAGACATAAATCCCCTTTGCATGCTTCAAGCAGGTCTTCAAGGTTGCCAGAACCAAGAAGGGCAACCATCCCTCCTTCACCTTCCTTTACAGCTTCCTGCATCGCTTTTCCTCTTTCTCTCACAAGCTTTAAGCCATCCTCATAAGATATCGTGCCTGATGAAACCAAAGCTGTATATTCACCCAAAGAATGTCCTGCTGCGGCAACAGGATCTGACTCATAAAAATTTACTAAATATCTATGAGCTGCATAACCAACCGCCAAAAGCGCTGGTTGAGCATTTTTAGTCAAGGTTAAATCCTCTATTGGCCCTTCAAAAATCAACTCTGAAAGGTTGAATCCTAAAATTTGGTCGGCTTCATGAACAAGCTTAATTGACTCATTGCTGCCTTTCAGAAAATCAGCCATACCAACCCTCTGAGCACCTTGACCAGGGTATAAAAAGCAATAACTCATATTTTTTTCCACTTCATCAAAACAGAACCCCATGCAAAACCTGCACCAAAGCTTGTCATCAAGACCCAATCCCCATCCTTAAGCATATTTTTATTATTTGCATCTTCTGCCAATATAGGAATTGTTCCATTCGTAGTGTTAGCGTATTTGTCAATATTGATAGGACACTTGCTCTTGTCAAGTTTTAATCTTTTTGCAATCGCTTCAATCATCACACCATTTGCCTGATGAAAAAGATGACAACCTATATCCGAAGGATCAAGAGAATTTTTTTCACAAATATCTTTCACCATCTGGACAAATCTCCTTATTCCAACTTTATAAACCTTACTTCCATCCATTCTTACAAAATGCTCTTTTCGACTTACTGTTTCTTTTGTTGGAGGGCTTATAGAACCTCCAGAAGGCATGTATAAATATTTACCCCCAGAACCGTCAGAACCCAATAAAACATCATGAACGCCATAATCGCCTTCTTCAGCTTCTAGCAAAACAGCCCCTGCTCCATCTCCGAATAAGACAGATGTTGAACGATCCTTCATATCAAGTATAGAGCTCATAATATCTCCACCACAAACTAATATTTTCTTATGAAGTCCAGAGGATATCATTCCAGAAGCCATTGAAACACCATAAACAAAACCAGGGCAAGCGTTAACTAAATCAAAAGCACCTGCGTTAATAGCTCCAAGTTTGTCTTGAACTAAATTAGCTGTATTTGGAAACATCATGTCTGGAGTAACAGTTGCAACAATGATTAAATCCAAATCCTCAGGAGATACACCTCTTTTCTTTAAAGCTTTCTCAGCAGCCCTTACGCAATACTTGCTTAAACCTTCACCCTTGCTGGCAAACCTTCTCTCTCTAATCATTGACCTTTCTCTTATCCATTCGTCACTAGTGTCCATAACTTTAGATAAATCGTCGTTGGTAAAAACTTTATCAGGAACAGATGTACCAATTGATGTGATAACAGCTCTAATCATTTTTTTCTCCATTTTGTCTCATTATTAAATTTTTCATATGTTTAATTGCATTAAATATTGCTTTCGAGTTTGAAGAGCCATGGCATATGAAAAAAGGTTTCTTCAAGCCAAGCAATGGTGCTCCCCCATACTCAGAATAATCCATTCTTTTCTTGATGGTTTTTAGTGATTTTTTTATTCCACCTTTAGCTAAAGGTATAAAAATATTACTTTTTGCAGATTCCTTCAAGCCTGAAGCAAGCATTCCCATTAAGGAAATAGCTATACCTTCAGCAAATTTCAAAATAACATTACCCACAAAACCATCACAAACAACAACGTTTACCTCTTCACCCTGGCCTCCAACCTGTCTTCCTTCTATATTGCCTACAAAATTAAACAATCCTGCTGACGAGGCTTCATTCATTAATTCGTAAGCTTTTATAGACTCCTTATCGCCCTTCCCTTTTTCAGAACCAATATTCAACAACCCAACTGTTGGATTTTTTTTACCCGACCAAAAGCTATAAAATTCACTTCCTAATTTTCCAAACATCAAAAGATCTTCTGCTCTTGTATCTACATTTGCACCAACATCAAGTAAGAAAACTGGATTTTCACTCGAGGGTATAAATGTTCCTAAAACTGGCTTTCTAACATCTTTCCTCTTTAAATACTTGGCAGCAGCAACCACAGAAGCACCCGAATGGCCTGCTGAAATTGTTCCATCTGAGCAATCATCACCAGAAAATTTAGTAGCAAGTCCCAATGAGGTCATTTTTAACTTCTTAAGAAAAGAAATGGGTTTTTCGCTCATGCTAACTTCCTCTTCTGTATGTTTAATAGTTATATGGTCAGATTTTCTATTATTTAAAATTTTATTAATTTTATTTTCATCACCAAATAAAACTAAATTGACATTGAGTTCAGATGCCAGCAAAGCACCTTCAACTATAGATTCAGGTGCATCATCTCCACCCATGGCATCCAAAGATATAGTTATCACTAGAAAGCTTATTTTAAACTATAGCAGCAATAAGGGTCTACAAACCCTATAGGGAGCTTGCTCTAAAGGGAAGTGAGGAATGATGTAAATCAATTTTTAAAATTCCATTAATCAACTTGTAACCAAATGTATATTCAACTTTAATTTCATCACCTTCTAGGTTGGTAAAAAAATAATTGCCCATTGCGATAGCCCTGTCCTCTTCTAGGATAAAGCTTAAATTTTCAAATCTTACATTGCTCCAAGGCTCTAAAGCAAATCCTTTATCTTCTTGACACTCCCTATCTTCACCTGCGATGAAATAAGACAATGCTTGTGATTTTGTAGTTCTGAATTGTTTCTCTTCGCATTTGGTAGGCTTAAACAACAAAGGACCTAACTCAAAAGCGTACTTTTCGTCTAAAAAATTATTCGCAAAAGACTCACATTCCGCTCTACTATCTTTTAATAAGCCAATTTTTACTACACCTGCTGCCCATTTATCTTGAGCATCTAACACCTGATCTTTATTAATCATAATTTAACAGCCCGTAGGGGAATCGAACCCCTATTTCCACCTTGAGAGGGTGGCGTCCTATCCGTTAGACGAACGGGCCTAAAAAATGCAAACAAAACATAAAACCAATATTATGATTGCTTACTATGTCTAAAAATTCTAAAAGATACAGCAAGGAATCTAGATTAATTCATGGCGAAATGAAAACATCAGTGTGGGACTATTCTCATAATGTTGTACCGCCACTATCATCAAATAGCACTTTCAGGCTTGATTCAAGCGAAAGAGGATCGATGGGTTTTGAGGAATACGCAAACAATAAAAACAATGAACCAATCTATATATATGACAGATTAGAAGAACCTACAACCATGATGCTTGAACAGAGACTTGCTGAAGCAGAAGGTGGAGATAAAGCCCTTACATTTGCAAGTGGAATGGCTGCAATATCAACAACTTTACTTGCATTAGTCAAATCAGGGCAAAGAATTATTACCCATCACATACTTTATGGATGTACCGACTCTTTACTAAGAGACAGTTTTTCAGATCTAAACATAAATGTTACCAGGGTTAACATGTGTAATCTTGAAGAGATTAAAAAAAACATAACAGAAGGAACAAGAATAATATACCTAGAAACCCCCTTGAACCCCACACTTGAAATGATGGACATAGCATCAATAGCATCAATAGTGAAAAAAGAAAATGCTAAGAGGGATAGTGAAAATAAAATTTACCTAATAGTTGATAATACTTTCATGACACCTTGGGGGCAAAGGCCAATAAGTCACGGTGCAGACATTGTTATACACAGCCTTACAAAAGCAATTGGTGGATATGGAACAGACACAGCTGGAGCAACTATCGTTCCAGATGAGATTTATTCCAAATTACAAATCAAAAGAAAAGACTTTGGAGGAATGCTTAGCTCAAGATCAGCATGGAGCATTCTTACTTATGGAATCCCGACACTTCCGCTAAGGGTACAAAAACAACAAGAGAGCGCTAGGGAGATTGCAAAATATCTCGAGTCTCACCCTAAGGTCAAATACGTTAAATGGCCAGGTTTGAAAAGTTTCGAAGATCGAAAAATTGCAAAAAGCCAAATGCAGGATCCGGAAGGTAATTTTTTTCCAGGATTTATGATTTATTTTGAAATTGAAAGCAACAAACAAGATGTAGGTTCAAAATTTGTGAATTTTATAGCTAAAAATTCATACTCAATAACATTAGCAGTCTCACTTGGCAATATAAAAACACTTATAGAATGTCCATTCTCAATGACTCACTCTGTAATTCCAGAGGAAGAAAAACTTAAAAATAATCTTGATCAAAACGGCATTAGATTATCTGTAGGGTTAGAGTCTCCTAAAGATCTTAAAAAAGATCTTGAAGCTGCTTTCGGTTCAATATAAAAAAACCTTTATTAGCATATTTATATGCTAGACTTTAAATTGAAGTTTTAGGTAGTGATTGCCGGGAGGTAAATTATGCTAGGTGATTTTTTAGTCGAGCAAAAATTAATTTCTGAAGTACAGCTATCAGAAGTTTTATCAGAACTACCACGGTCTGGAAGAAAGATTGGACAGCTTCTAGTCGAAAAAGGTTACATAAAAGAAAAAAAACTGAAAGAAGCTTTAGAGGTATTGCTAGATCAAAAAAATATTGACATTTACGAAGGGGATACAGTTCTTTTGGATAAAAATGGACTTCTTGCTACTAGAACAAGAATTATTAACAGGGGAAAAACATACCCTGTAAAACCAACAAGCAGTGCTAGAAGAACTCAAAAAAATTACAAAAGAACCCACCAATCTCCAGATTCATCAAAAGGCGGAGTGATGATTGCATGTGGACTTTTAACCTCAATAGCTGGAATGCTTTTAAGGGAGCCCCAGCAAGAACAGGCTTCATTACCTGTGCTTGCCTGGGTTGGATTAACCTTATGCCTCTTAGGAATAATCACCTATCGTAAAAAAGTTGTCACAACATATACAAGACATTATTTAGAACTTTTTGAACATGGGCTAACAGGCGTTAGAGTTTTTAAAGACTCTCAACCGGAATTCATAGATGAAGCAGTTGCTGTAATAAATAAAAACATTGCCTCTTTTGAAAATTGGGAAGACAGGAAAGAGCAATACAAAGTAAGCAAAAAAGACTTGGAAAGAGCAAGGGTTCAAATGAACAAACTAAGAGAATCTAGAGGTCAAAAACCTCTTGACCATCAAGACTAATTTAACGATACTGAAAAATCCAAAAGCCAATTAAAGAATCTTTTTAGCAAATGCCATATAAATAACAAGGATACTATTGGCAGGATTATTGCATCTAATAAAAAAATGGCAGCTAAAAGCATAGTATGTTTTACTATCTGGGATGAATACTGTTGCCAAAAAGATGCATCATGCTTTTGTAGCCAGGCTGAAATCTGATCATATTTTTCAACCGCATTTGCTTCTGAGTTATAGATCTCCCCTAAACCATTTAACTCTTGGACCTTGTTATCCAAAGCTTTTTGAGACTCCTGAAGGCTTTTCTCTGTCAGGGAGGTAGATATTTTTTGAGACGTTAAAACAGTTGTGGGGAAAAGAAACTTTAGAGCAAATCCAAAAATTAATATAAAAATCGAAATTTTATAAATATCAATTTTTTTTGTTTTTCTCTTTTGTAAAGAGACATAGAACAAGCCTAAAAAACCAAAAAACAAAAGCATGTTAGAAAATTTCAAATCTGAAAATTGCAATAACATTCTTTCAATCTCAATTGCAATCCATGAAATTAAGGTTATGTTCCACGCTTTGTCTACTAAGTCATAAGTTGGCTCTGCAAAATCACCCGCCTCTATATCTAATGTAACATCTGCACTCTGGCCCAAAACACCAAACCTAACCCCTGTTTCAATATCACTACCTTCAACAATCGCTAAAATGCTTTTCATTGCTGTTAACGTTAAAAATGCACTCCTCGCTTTTTCAACTGCAACATCAAGGTATGCATCTGCAGGATTTTGAGCATAATCAGTTAAACGATCAACAAGCGGGGTAATTGTTAAAAATGCCAACAAAATAAGAAATATTCTTTTAAACTTTTTCATGACGAATAAAATCATAGCTCAAATCTTTTGTTTTAGAATCGCTAATGACGCGGGGGCGGTAGTTTACCTGAGAAGAACCCCTCGAACCTGATCCGGGTAGTTCTGGCGGAGGAAGCGTAATGGCTAAAGAAATAAAATTTAAAAAAAATCCATCTTATGAAGAGTGTTTTCCAAATAGTGAGAAGAAATACAAAAAAGTTAATTTCTCTTCATCTCATTTTGATTTAAAAAATGAAGAAATAAAGGTACCTTTTAGACGTATATCACTAAAAGAAAACACTCATCATTTGGATGTGTATGATTCAAGTGGAACGCAAGCGATAGACCCTAGAGAAGGACTTCCAAAAATAAGAAAAAATTGGATTTCCAACAGGTCTAAAGACAAAACTCCAACTCAGATGTATTATGCAAAAAATAACATAATAACACCTGAAATGTTATATGTGTCAGAGAGAGAAAATTTTGATGTTGATTTTGTCAAATCAGAAGTTGCAAGAGGAAGAGCAATAATTCCATGCAATAAAAAACATCCCGAGCTTGAACCAATGATAATTGGAAGAAATTTTGCCGTAAAAATCAATGGCAATATAGGAAACAGTGCAGTTGGATCATCTATTGAGGAAGAAGTGCAGAAGCTGCAATGGGCAACTCTTTGGGGTGCTGACACGGTCATGGATCTCTCTACAGGGAAAAACATCAAGCAGACAAGAGAATGGATATTGAGAAACAGCCCAGTACCAATAGGAACTGTTCCGGTTTATCAAGCATTAGAGAAAGTGAATGGAAAACCAGAAGAACTTACATGGGAAATATTCAAAGAAACACTTTTAGAGCAGGCTGAACAAGGAGTTGATTATTTCACGATTCATGCAGGAGTTTTGCTTAGGTTTATACCAGAAACAAGTGAAAGAATGACTGGAATAGTGAGCAGGGGCGGATCAATTATGGCAAAATGGTGCCTCTCTCACCATAAAGAAAACTTTGCTTATACAAATTGGGATGAAATCTGTAAGATATGTGCAGAATACGATATATCATTTTCAATTGGAGATGGATTGAGACCAGGGTCTATATATGACGCTAATGACAAACCCCAATTTAATGAATTAAAAGTGCAGGGAGAACTAACAAAAAGAGCTTGGGATTTCAATGTTCAAGTTATGAATGAAGGACCTGGACACGTGCCTCTACATATGATTAAAGAAAATATGGACAAACAGTTAGACTGGTGTCATGAAGCGCCTTTCTATACTCTTGGACCATTGACAACCGACATTGCACCTGGATACGATCATATTACCAGTGCGATAGGCGCTGCTAACATCGGATCTTACGGATGTGCCCTTTTGTGTTATGTGACACCAAAAGAACACTTGGGTCTACCAAACAGAAAAGATGTTAAAGATGGTGTTATATCTTACAAAATAGCTGCACATGCAGCAGATTTAGCAAAACAACACCCTAATGCAAAAAATTGGGATGATGAATTGTCAAGTGCAAGATTTGAATTTAGATGGGAAGATCAGTTCAATCTTGCATTAGATCCGGTAACAGCTAGAGAATTTCATGACGAAACACTACCTCACTCAAACGCAAAAGTTGCTCATTTCTGCTCGATGTGCGGACCTAAGTTTTGTTCAATGAAAATATCAGAAGAAATAAGACAAATGGCAAAAGAAAAAAACAAAGATGAGCAAATAATAATGATTGAAGGAATGAAGGAAAAAGCAAAAGAATACAATAAAATCAATACAAAAAATTGAAAAAAACAGAAATACTACAGGCTTTATGCTCTATAGCAATTTTGATTGCCGCTGTGTTTGCAAAAGAATCTTCAAATATTCAAGAATGTCCTAAAGGGACAATAAATATAGGTTCTGGAAAAATCGAAAATGAACATTCGATATTAAGTTGTCAAATCCAAAATGAATCAGGTGAATACATTTTTCATGGACCGTATATTGAATGGTATCCAAATGGAAACATCCTAATAAAGGGAAATTATCTAAATAATAAAAAAGATGGTTACTGGAAAACAAAAAGAGAGAATGGAACAGATGTGGTGAAGGCATTTTATATGAATGGAAAAATGAATGGAAAACAAATAACCTATCATGAAAACAACAATAAGTATACAGAAACAAACTTTATTGATGGAGTGAAAAATGGATCTTATTTTGAATGGGATGAGAATAGCCGAATGGTGGCAAAAGGTCAATATAAAGAAAATCTAGAAAATGGAATCTTTCAAAAATGGCATGAAAATAGAAAAATTGCTCATCAAGCAAGTTACGAAAACGGCAATATTCAAGGCACGATAACATGGTGGTATAACAATGGACAGAAAAAAGAAGAGGGGCTCATGCAGGATAATCTTGCAGAAGGTGAATGGACGCAATGGTTCGAAACCGGAGAAAAAAAAGTAACTACCTATTTTGAAAAAAATGAACTCAATGGAAAATATACAGAATATTTCAAAAATGGAAAAATAAAAAAAACTGGACAAAATTCAGATGGATACGCTGAAGGAATATGGGAAGAATTTAGGACTGATGGAACATTGGCAGCAAGAGTTCACTTCCTGAGAAGCCAAGCTCAGGGAAGAATTTGTTTTGACGCAAAAGAAAAAATGGAAGAGTGTGATTAAAAAATGCCAAAATACAACAATAAAGACTTAAAAAAAATGGATCGAATAAAAAGGCTTAACATCATAAATGGGATAACTGGAGTAAAGCCAGCAAATTTAATTGGGACTCTAAATAAAAAACATGAAATTCAGAACTGTGCAATCATGAGTTCAATAGTGCATCTAGGAAGCGATCCTGGATTAATTGGTTTTATATCGAGGCCAACAGCAGAGATTAGAAGACATACTTTAGAAAATATAGAGGAAAACGGCTTTTACACGATTAACTCAATTACTAACGATATAGCTAAAAGAGCTCATTACACATCAGCCAAATTTGAAGATGATATTGATGAGTTTGAAAGATGCAACTTAGAACCAGAATATCTTTCTGAATTCCCAGTACCATTTGTCAAAACCAGTCCCATAAAAATAGGTATGCGACATCTCGAAAGTGTGAAGATAGAAAAAAATCAAACAATATTGATAATAGGAGAAATAAAAATCCTTTCCATTTCTGATTTAATTATTGATGATCGTGGATATATAAACCTTGAAAAAGGAAACATCTGCGGAATAGGAGGACTGAATCAGTATTACAAACTAGAGAAAACACATGAATACGAATATGCAAGACCAGAAAACACTCCCGGCTTCAAGAAACTGGGGAACTAGGATTCGAACCTAGATTCCCGGTTCCAGAGACCGGTGTCTTGCCCTTAGACGATTCCCCAAAAAAAACTATAGTTAGTCTTCTATTTTGACTACAGTGTAATCATGGTCTCTTTTATTCTCGATAGTCACTTCCTGCATTTTGACATCCTCAACGGGTCTATCTCTTCCGTCTGTAGGAAGGTTGCAAATCCTATCAATAACATCCATGCCTTCAATAACCATGCCAAAAGCAGTATGTTTTCCGTTAAGGAAAAAATTATCTTTGTGATTGATGAAGAACTGACTTCCATTTGTGTTTGGGCCAGCATTTGCCATTGCTATTGTTCCATATGCAACGGCGACAGAAGGTAAGGAGTCATCAAAAGAGTAACCATCAGATACCAATCCATCCATTTTGGATTCACCTGTCGCTAAAGCATTTGCAGCATCCATGATCTCTTTCATAAGCTTCTCTTCACCAATTTCAGCGACAAGCTCATTAAGTTTTTCCTGAGAATCCACTCCATATTTTTGAAAAACCTCTCTTTGTGCAGCCTGCATTTGACTTTGTCCAATTTCTTTCTCTTTATCAAGGCCTAATGCTATAGCGTTAATCTCATCAGCAAATCTGTAGCCAGGACCGCCAGTTCCTGTTCCAGTTGGATCCCCACCCTGTGCCATAAAACCTTTGATGATTCTGTGAAAAATCACATCCTTATAAAAGCCTGACTCTGCAAGAGAAACAAAATTTGCAACCGTATTTGGTGCTGCATCTTCATACAGCTCAATAACGATCTCTCCCATGTTTGTATTAATTCTTGCTATTGGATTATTCTCACTCATAACCTCTACTCCTTTTTCTTCTTCCTCAATGCTTGCATCTGGAACCTGAACTTCTCTTACTTGAACCTGGGAAGCCCCTTCGTCATTAACGCTTGGCTTGCAGCCAAAAAAAATCATTGGCAGCAAGACTAAAAAAAATTTTTTCATAAATTCGATTCTACTCGTTAACATATCTAACCATCCCCCAACTGAAAACATTATTGCTATCTTTTACAGAAAAATACATCTCTTTTTCAGGTACCATCCAAATTTGCCAATTGAATCCAAGATCGTCAAAACTAAAATTCCAAATACCATCTTCATATAGCCCTGCAGACTCATAGCGATTTCCCATAAGGTCTATAGCCATAACCAAATCACCACTCTCATCTATAAGAAAATAATGATTTGTAATATTTTCCCCTACAATAATTTTTAAAACAACAAAACCTGAAATTTCAAAAGAATTGCCATAAAGCTCCTTCTGAACTTCAACCTCTATATCTTCAAGATCTACATTCCCTATTTGAGCAATCTGCACCTCTCCATCAATTAAAAAACTATCTAAAAAATCAACCGGGGAGGCCTTGTGGCCTAAATCAAGCGAAGATCCTAACCAAGGAAAAATTTCACTGACTTGCTTAATAATGACTGGCTTAATAGGCCGATGATTATCTTCATTATTGACCTTAACAGAATTTATCAAATCAACAACCTCAAAACCTGAAATAACCTCTCCAAAAATAGAATAATTACCATCAAGCTTCCTAACCCTCTCTGTGTCCTCAATTGGAATAAACCATTGACTACCATTAGTGTCAGGTCCGGCATTTGCCATAGAGAGAACATAGGGAGCATGTTTAAGATCGGGATGCACTTCATTGTCGAATTCATACCCAGGTCCGCCCCAGCCCGTACCAGTTAAATCGCCGCATTGATTCACAAAGCCAAGAATAATTCGATGGCATATAGTGCCATCGAAAAATCCACGTCTTGAAAGTTCCAAAAAATTCTGAGAAGTTTCAGGAGCCCTATCGAAAAATAATTCGACAAAATAATTACCATAATTAGTCTCAATCTCCAAAATAGGATTCATGTAAATAGAATCACTAAAAACTAAATTTTCTGAATCTTCAATGGTTACAAGTACCTCCTGCAAAACATTAACTGGCTTGTTTATCCTTGAGAAAACTCTTGCTCCAATCATTGGAAAACCTTGACTTGAAGTGATTACCTCACCCTTTAAAGAAGTGTGCCAAATACCATCATCACTGATTTCTGAAAAATTAATACCATGTAAAAAAACAGACTCTTCATTTTCTTTAGTTGATTTAAAATCTGAAAGCTTAAGCAGGTTGAAGGGGAATGATGCTTGCTCATATTCAAATCCAGAATCAATAGGCAATTCTTCCTCACCATTCAAGCTGTAAACCTTGCAGGATTCATGAAGGCTGCCACTGTTTATAAAAAATTCATAATGTTCTTTAGGGCAAACCAACTTAGTACTGAGCCCCCCTTCTTCTTCTAAATAATATTCAAAATCATCATCTGTGTGCAAAAACTCAACACGTGCCTTCTTTAGTTGAGTGTCCATGCTGGGAGCTGTAAGACCAGCAGCAAAGTCATATGTAGTACGGCTATACTGCAAATCAACAATTAAAGAGCTAAAAATAATCAAAAACATAGCGTCATACTATACTATTAAAAAAACAATAATGAATAAAAGCCAGAGCAAAATCAACAAAAGTCTTTTTTATCTTTTTTTAGCCGTTGGGGTGTTTTTAAGAGTGTTCCAATTTACCGAAAATCCCTTATGGGCAGATGAGGCATTTACACAATATTGGAGCAGATCAATAATTGAAGGAGAATGGAGATGGCTCTGGCAAATAGATTTCAATCCACCGTTATACTACATTGCACAATCTCCTTTCAGTTATCTTTCTACAGAATTAGGCTTTCAGAATGAAATTTCTGCCAGGATACCTTCTCTAATATTTGAATTGATATTCATATTATTTGCATATAGATTCTTGAAGTCAAAAGAAAAAAACAACATCCCTCAAATTTTTTTAATATTATGGATGGTTAGCCCATCAGCAATAGAGGCAGCGAGAACAGGTAGAGGCTACACCCTCTTGCTTCTTTTCAGTTTTATAGCTTGGAGAAAAATCAAAAAAATACTCAAAGAAAATCAACAAAAAAAAGACAAAAATATCAACATGAAAGACAAAATCATATTCACGATATCAACTACAGGAATGCTTTATACGCATTACTATGGATTCTTGATACTTGGAGGTCTTTTTTTGTATTCCGCTTCAATCAAAAAAACAAAAAAATACCTTCTTGCAATAATCCCCACAATACTCTTATTTATTCCATGGCTTCCAAAATTCATAATCCAATTGGACAGAGGCAATGAGATGATACAGGACATAACCCTGACAAGAATCCCTAGAGGTTTAATTTCAATATTTACAGGTCAAACAATATTTTTAGAAAATTTTGGAATGGAAAATAAAGATTTGATTCTTTGTATTTTTACAACTGGAATAATGTCATTTTTACTTGTGAAATCTATAAATAAAAAAAATAAATCACTTATCTTTGAAGCATTTTCAATACCATTCCTAGCAATGCTTTTCAGTTTTATGGGATTGGAGGTCTGGGAAGAGTATTGGTTTTTACCAAGCATTCCTGCAATAATAATCTTAATTGCACAAAGCTTAGACAAAGCTGATAAAAAAAATCAAATTGGATTTTATCCTCTTGTACTTGTTTTATCTTATATCTCATTACAAATATCTTATTACTCTCATCAGGAGTGGAATCTTGTCAAAGAAGCCAAAGAAAAAATCATTTTTGCTAATACACCTTTTGATATTTACCCTTTGAAGTTTATTTTAGAAAACAAAAGCAAAAAAGATTACGAATTAACTTATTCCCATTATGAAGATGAAGAAAACTATGGTCAAAAACTTGCAAAAAAAATATGTGATGCATCCCAAAAGGATACAGATAGCTTTTTTATATCTGGATCTTTTGACCCCACTCCATCAGGTGGAATTATTCAAAACTTAAAAGAATGTAAAAGTTTAAAAATGATAAAAGAAAAAATAGGCAGAAGAGTGTTTCTCTATGAGTATGCAAGTATAAAAAATCAAGAAAAATAATTACTTATTTTTTTTATCTTGATACCAAGCTCAGTAAATTCACTAATTTTTAATTTTTTTGCAATATCACTTGCTTCCAAAAAAGACTTTTTTGAATTAGTCTTGTTTCCAGTTTGATATTCAAATTCAGACTGATGACAAAGCATTTTAGCTAGCCCAAAATCATCTTTTGAATCCTTGAAAACAAGCTTTGCTTTTTTTAAATATTTTTCAACATTAGGGATGTCATTTTTTGCAAGACATAAATCCGCATAAAAACAATTAGCCCTACCTTTAATCCAAGCAATATCGATACTGTTTGAAATTTCTACGGCTTGAACTAAATATTCTTCAGCATCTTTTAATTTTTCTAACTTCAAAAACAGTTCGCCTAAGCTTATACAAACAGAAGCGATACGAAAGGTTTCCTTGGTTTCTTGATACATCTTCAAAGCTTCTAAATAGTACTTCTCTGCATTCTTAAAATCATCTCTGTAAAATGCTATGAAACCAAGATAAGTAGAACAAAAACCAATCCCTGTGAAGTTATCTAAACCTTCAAAAAGAACCATTGCTTTCGCATATCTTTTTTGAGCCTGGTCAAAATCTCCATCATTAAAGTTCATATTAGCAAGATTTGCAAGAATAACTCCTTCATTTTCATTGCCAAAGCCTTCTTTGCCAATGACATCTAAAGCTTTCAAATAATATCTTTCAGAATCTTTATGATTATGAAATTCCATATTAAAATCCCCAAGGCTTGAAAGCACTCTTACTTGTCCCTCAAAATCATCATTCTCCTCATAAAAATTCAAACAAAAATGAAGTCTTGATTCTGTTTTCTTGCTAGGGTTAAACCTTATTGAAACTATTGCATAAAGTTCATTGATTAAGGCTTTAGAGGACTTTGAAAGACTTTCTTTCTCGATCGCTTTATTGAAAGTTTTTTCTAGCTGCTTGAGTGAACCTAGGCTGAAAAAAGTTTCCAATAAAATAGTTGAAACACTTTTTATCTCCAGATCGTTACCTAAATCACATGAATATTGAAATGCTTTCATTAAATTGCCTGAATCATAAAAAAACTGCTCTCTTTTTAATTTAAATTTTGAACCTCTAAATATTTTTTGAATCGTATCTCTTTCTTTAAATTTTGAATAATAGCCAATAAAGCTCTTTTTTAAGTCAGCTTTCTGAGAGTTTGAAAAAGTATTTTCAAATTTCTCTCCAATAAACTCTTTCACGGACTCATAAATTTTCACTGTTTCAAAATTGCTTTCGTGTGCCTCCACACAAATTAAACTTTTTTCTCTTAAGGATTGAAGGATCTCAATTGCCATAAAATCAAAATGAGAATCGAAACATTTTTCGACCAACTCAAGACTTGAGTCTGAATTAAAAATAGCCATTGCAGCAAGCATGCTCTTTTCGTCATCATCTAATAGCTCCCAAGACCAATTGATTGTTGCAAAAAGAGTCTTTTGCCTGTCGGGCAAATCTTGTCTTTTGCTAGCCAATATCTTAAAGCTCTCTTGCAATCTCTGCAGAATGCTGCCCAAAGAAAGAAGGTTAACCCTTGAAGCCGCTAATTCGATTGCAAGTGGTGAAAAATCAACTTTTTGAATTATCTTTTCAATTGTGTCAAAATCACCATCATCAAAGTCTCGAGAATCTATCTTCCTTGCTCGATCCACGAACAAGTCAAAAGCATCAGAAGGGTTTAATGGGAAAAGACTCAAAACCTTTTCCTGCTGAATCTTAATTAAATCTCTGCTTGTTAAAATTATAAAAACATTTTGCAAAGGTGAAAAAACATTTAAAACTAATCTTGCAACCTCTTCCGAAACCTGCTCTACATTGTCAAAAACAAATAAAACATCATCAAACTGAGAGAAGTGGCTAGAAAGGGCTTCAAAACACTCCTCCTCCGAATTTAAATTCAAATTTGAAATTGAAAAAATTTTCTTTAGCAAGGAGAATATCGAGTCAATATCTTTACAATTTGACAAATCAACAAACCATACTCCATCATTTACTTGAAATTTTTTTAAATTTCTTATTGCAAATTCTTTAGCAAGAGTTGTTTTGCCAGTTCCACCTGGTCCAAAAATGTTGATTAATCTAGTTTTTTTTTCTAAAAGATTATGCAGAAGATTCATCTCATCCTCTCTTCCAAAAAAACCTTCTGAATGCGCTTTTATGTTTGTTTTAGACACCTCATCAAGATTTAATCTATCGAATTTTCTTTGAGAAAGCACTTTTGGTAAAATCTGAACAAGAAAAATTTTTTCTTTTTCGTCAAAAACATAAACAAAACCCTTGTCTTCAAAAACAGAATCTTCTGAAAGTCTGCTTTCTACAAAAGAAAAGAAATCTTTTGTAACTAAGGTTTGTCCAGGGTTGCAGATTTTAGAAACCTCTTCAGATACCTGAATACTTTTTTCTGAAGAATCTATACCAATCTTGACCCTAAACCCTCTATAGCTTTCATTTTCACTACCTTCCTCGGTGTTTATCAATGATTGTGGCCAATCTAATTCAAATAAGCCTACCTGTATTGAATTTGCAAACCTTAAAGCCTGAAATGGATCCTTGAAAAGGATGACATTTTTTTGCTCTTTAGAGTAAAGGCTTTCTCCATTAAACCAATTAATATACTGTTCAATAAAATCTTGATAAACTTTTAACGCTCTCCAGACATCATCTCCAATTTTCTCTTTTATCCTTGTATAGGATTCAATGTCTACACAAATACAAAATTTTAAATTTTTATTCATTTAACAAACGTCATTGTTTCCTATAAATCTTTCTTTGATCGTTAGGAGGCAAAGCATCCAAAATGCCTCTTGAGCATGCTTTGCACTCATTTTGCTTTGACCTTTTGTTCTTTCAATAAAAATGATTGGAGACTCTTGTACCTTGAAGCCAGCTCTTGCAGATCTCCATTTGTATTCAATAAGATAACCATAACCTTGTGTTTGAATTGCGCAAAGTTCTAAGTTTAAAGGAACATCAATTTTCATAGCCATAAAGCCGCTTGTTAAATCAGATATGTTGATTCTTAACATTTTCCTTGCAAGGAAGTTAGCGAATAAAGATATTGCAATTCTTTGTATTGGCCAATTTACAACACTAACGCCATGCATGTATCTAGACCCAATAACTAAATCATTTTCTTTAAGTTTGGATAGCAATTTATCAATGTATTCAGGAGGATGGGACCCATCTGCATCCATGGTTACAATATTCTTATAACCTTTCTCTATAGCAAACCTAAAACCATCCATTTCAGAATTTGCAAATGATCTTTGATCTGATCTCACTAAAATATTTAACCTTTTATCCTTTATGCTTTCCTCTATTCTTGCTACTGTCCCATCCTCTGACCTGTCATCAACAACCAACACATCAATTTTTTTATTTTCCAGAATTTTTTTTATCAAGTTTGGAGCTGTTTCTGCCTCGTTGAAGCAAGGAAGTATTACTAAAGTTTCATTCATTTTTACACATCTTCTTATCTATTTTAAATTCTTCTAATAAAACCATAATAATAGATATTGTTACTATCCCTACTCCAATCCACTTTTGTGGAAGCATGATGTCTCCTAAAAGCACCATTCCAAAAAATATAGCAAATGGAGCCTCAAGGGTTAATAAAATTGCACTACTGGAAGAAGATAAAATCCTTTGTGCCCAAACCTGCAAAACAAACGTAATCGCACTAACAACTACACCTAAAAAAATCAATGAAGACCAGTCAGAAACCTCAGGTACAGAAAGCTTTCCATCAAACAAAAAAGCCGAAAAAAAACTAAAAACACAAATAGCACACATTTGTATAGAGGTAAATTTAAAAACATTGTAAAGTTTAGATTTTTTAGCAATGTAAATAATATGTCCTGCATAAGCAACAGCGCAACCTAGAGTCAAAAAATCACCTTTATTCGAAAATAAAGAATCAAAATTTAAACCTTCTGCTAGTACAAAAAATAAACCAAAAAATGCTAAAAAACAAGCAAAAAAAGACTTTTTAGAAACATTTTTTTTATCTAAGTAAAATGCAATCAATGGTGTAAAAACAACATAAAAAACCGTAATAATTCCAGAGTTAACAATGCTTGTATACTTCAATCCAAAAGTTTGAAAAACATAGCCCACAAACAATAAAAGGCCAGCAATCAGACCATCTTTCCATATTTTTTTATCATTTGTATCAAAAAATCTAAGCAATCCAGAACATAAAACAAGAACAAAGAAAGCGATTAAGAATCGCCAAAACAATAACTCAAAAACTGAAAAAGAATCCAACTGATTCTTCATTACAACAAAAGCATAACCCCATATCAAACCAACAAGCACCAACCCTAAAGAGGCTCTGGTTTTGATGTTTAAAAACATAAGGGTACTCTATATTCAATTTTTTATAACTTAAAAATTAACTGGCTGAATGTGAAATCTTTTCTTTAACGTGCTCAGGAACTTTTTCATATTTCAAAAATTCCATACTTGATGTACCAGTACCACTTGTAACATTTCTCAAAACAGTTGTATAGCCAAATGTCTCTGATAATGGTAAATGCACTTTAATAACTCTTGTTCCGTCATCTAGTATCTTGGTGTCATAAACAAGACCTCTTCTTTTTTCTAAATCGCCAAGAACAACACCAACATGATCTTCTTTAACCATCACCTCTGCATCCATAATGGGCTCAAGCAATAAAGGAGACGCTTTCATAAAAGCCTTTCTGAAAGCATCTACAGCAGCAATCTTAAAAGCAATTTCAGATGAGTCAACTTCATGATAGCTACCATCAAGGAGCTTAAGATGAAAATCTATAACTTTGTAACCTGCGATAGAACCATTAAGAGCTGCTTCTTTTACTCCTTGAAGAACAGCCTTATGGTAATCTTTTGGAACAGAGCCACCTTTTGTACGATCTTCTAATTCCAAAACTTGATCTTTGTCTTTTTTTCTAGGCTCTATCTCAATAACAACATGACCATACTGGCCTCTTCCTCCACTCTGTCTAACATATCTTCCCTCTGCCGTGCTTGAAGCAGATATTGATTCTCTATATGAAACCTTTGGCCTTCCAACATTTGTATCTAATTTAAACTCTCTAAGCAACCTGCTGACTATTATGTCAAGATGCAGCTCTCCCATTCCAGAAATAACCGTTTGGCCTGTTTCAGGGTCAACAGAAAACTTAAATGAAGGATCCTCTTCACTTAACTTCGACAATGATTCTCCTAATTTATCCAAATCAGCAGTTTTCTTAGGCTCTAAAGATATTGAAATAACAGGATCAGGAAAAACAACTCTTGAAAGTGAAAGAGAGTTTCCCTTGTTTGTCATAGTGTCTCCGGTTGTAAAGCTCTTTGCACCAATAACCGCACCAATGTCTCCTGGCCCAAGCTCTTCGATATCCTCTCTCCTGTCAGCATTCATCCTTAGAAGCCTTCCCACTCTTTCAGTTTTACCAGTTCTTGGGTTATATATTTGATCTTTTGATTTAAGTGTTCCGGAATATATCCTTACAAAAATGAGTTTACCTACAAATGGATCTGTAGCGACTTTAAAAGCTAACGCTGATAAATTTTCATCATTAACATTTACAGAAGTTTCATCTCCATTTTTGTCATAAGCAGGAATTTTTTCAATATCAACAGGACTCGGAAGATAATCTATAATTCCATCCAAAAGCATTTGAACACCTTTATTCTTTAAGCTAGATCCACAAAAAACAGGAACGATACCTTGCTTGATAGTAGCAGTCCTTATTGCCTGCTTCATTAAAGCTACTGGAATTTCCTTTTCATCAAGATACAAAGTCATAAGATCATCATCAAATTCTGCCAAAGAATCGAGCAGTATACTTCTTGCTATGAAAGCTTCGTCTTCTAATTCGTCCGGAATTGCAATTTCATTAAAATCTAGACCATTCTCATCTACATACTCATAAGCTTTCATTTCAATAAGATCTATAAGGCCAGTAAATTCCGATTCAGATCCAATTGGCATCTGAATAGGAATCGCATTTGATTTAAGTTTTTCATTTATTGAATGAACTGCATTTTCAAAATTAGCACCAGTTCTATCCATTTTGTTAACAAAAACCATCCTAGGAACATTGTTTCTTGTGGCCTGTCTCCAAACAGTTTCAGATTGAGGCTGGACGCCTTCGACTGCACTGACTATAACAACAGCACCATCAAGAACCCTTAATGCCCTTTCAACCTCGATCGTAAAATCTACGTGTCCAGGTGTATCTATTATGTT
>DLTY01000011.1 GCA_002501535.1 bacterium UBP7_UBA7824 | reverse complement strand
AAAGGTTCAGAAGCTCATAAGGCTGCTGTTGTCGGCGATACTGTTGGAGATCCATTTAAGGATACTGCAGGTCCAAGTTTGAATATTTTGCTGAAGTTAATGGCAGTTGTAAGTTTAGTTATAGCTCCTTTTGTTGGTTGATTTGAGAGGTTTAGTAAGTTCTAAAGATTTAAATAAAGATAAATTAGATTTTTTATTCTCTCTGACCTCACATTTAAAAAACACTGGCAAGAGTAAATTATTGCAAGATTCATTAATTGAACAATCTGTTGGTACTGTAGCGTTAATATTCCAAGAACCATCAACAAGAACAAAAACATCCTTCAATGAAGCTATTTTTGCATTAGGTGGCAGGGCGATTGATTTTAATATTAAAAATTCTTCTTTAACCAAAGGTGAATCGATAGAAGAAACTGTCTTGAATCTAAATTCTTTAGAGTTAGATGGTATTGTTTTAAGGTCATCTGAAGAATTTTTGCCATCACAACTCAAAGCTTTAAATGATGTTGACATGTGGATAATCAATGCAGGAGATGGAAAGGGTGAACATCCAACACAGGTGATTGGAGACACTTTTTGCTTGATGGACTCAATCGGTCTAAGCGGCAAGAAGATAACAATTATTGGAGATGTTGAGCATAGCAGGGTGGCACACTCCCTGATTAATTTGTGGCCATCTTTAGGCGTTGATTTGTCTTTGCTGCCAACATCAAGCTTCAAAAGTGATTTAAATTCTTTTGACACCCTTCAAGAAGCACAAGATTATTCTGATGTTTTGTATGTTTTAAGACCTCAATCTGAAAGATGGAGCTCCACTGATACAGAAATTTTAAAATCTTATTCTGACATTACAGTAAATTCCTTAAATGAGAATCAGTATTTAATGGCACCAGGTCCTGTTATGTTGGGTGTTGATATCTCTTCAGACCTTTTAAAACATGAAAGATCCCTTATTTTCAATCAGGTAAATTGGGGTTTGTATGGAAGGGCAGCAGTAATAAAATACTTGAGTGAAGGAGGCAATTTTGGATAAAGCTTTTTTGACACTTGATGATGGTTCAATCTATGAGGGTTTAGCTATAGGCAAAAAGGGAACTGTTTTAGGTGAGATAGTATTTACAACAAATATGACTGGTTATCAAGAGGTTTTAACTGATCCTTCGTATGCTGGTCAAATTGTGACCTTTACATACCCCATGATTGGAAATTATGGAGTTTCAGAAGGGTTTAACGAGTCTGATTGTAAAGCTGCAAGAGGTTTGATAATTAAAGAGTTTCATGGTTTACAAACTGAGAAAAGAGAAGGTCTTGATAAATGGTTAACAGATAAGAACATAACAGGTATATCTGAGATAGATACAAGATCTTTAACTCAGAAAATAAGATCAAAAGGTGTTGTTCCTGGCGGAATTTCATCAGTTGAGGATGGAGACAGTCTCTTGAGCCTTGTAAAAGATTCACCACCTATTGAAAGTTTAAACTTAGTTCATGACGTGAGCACTAAAAAGAAAATTGTGCACAAGGGTAAAGGTCCCACTGTAGCTCTTTTGGATCTTGGGGTTAAAAAATCAATCATTAATTATCTTTTGGATGAGGGTTTTAATGTTATCCAGTATCCTTATTCAACATCAGCAGAGGATATTCTTAATGATGACCCTCATGCAGTTGTTGTAAGCCCTGGTCCAGGTGACCCAAAAGCAATTGGAGGTGTTTTAAAAACTGTAAAGACGCTTGCTGAATCAAAACCCTATTTAGGAATTTGTTTAGGACACCAGCTCCTTGCTTTAGCTTTTGGAGGAGATACGTTTAAATTAAAATTTGGTCATAGGGGTGGCAATCATCCTGTTCGTGACGATGCAACTGGAAAAGCAGTTATAACAACTCAGAATCATGGATATTCTGTTGATCCAAACAGTTTGAAAGATACTGATTTATATGTAACTCATACAGCTTTAAATGACAATACTGTCGAAGGAATAGCTCATAAGAGCTTTCCAGCAATGGCTATTCAATTTCATCCTGAAGCAAGCCCGGGGCCTTTAGATAGTTTGGATATTTTTTCTAAATTTAGGAAGATGATTAGTTAGTTTATTTTGAATCTATCCATTCTTGCAGCTTCTTAAGATTTTTACCTCTATGAGACACAAAATCTTTTTCGCTCGAGGAAACATCTCCAAAGCTTTTTTTTAACGAGTTGCTGAAAAATATAGGATCGTAGCCAAAACCTTTTTTTCCACTAGGCTTCTTTAATATTGAGCCTTCACATGTTGCCCTCCAAAGAATATCTGAATCACCATGTTGTACGATTGCAAAAACAGAAACGTACCTAGCTGTCCTTTTGTTTTCGGCAATATCTTTCATCTCTTTAAGCATTTTTCGATTTGCTTCTTTTTCATTTTTTGCATACCTTGCAGAATGCACTCCAGGTTTTCCATTCAGAGCATCAACTTCTATACCAGCATCCTCTGCAACAATTACAAATGAATGACTGATTTTATTTTGCCAGTAATTCGCTTTTATAAGGGCATTTTCTTCAAATGTTTTTCCATTTTCTTCAGGTATGTCTTTCAAGTTCAAATCATTTAAAGAGAAAACTTTACAGTTTTTGATAAACCTACGAAATTCTTTTATTTTTCCTTTCGAATGTGTTGCAAAAAGTATTTTTTTCAATTTAGTTTTCTTTCAGTATGAATATTTTGTCTTTTTCTTTAAGTTTGAAATCAGGTGAAGGGTTAAGATGTGTTTCCCCTTTCCTTCTTACAGCAAGAACTATTCCTTTTTCTTGTTCTCTTATGTTGCTTTCAGATATTGTCTTGTTGTTAAGATAATTTGAACCAACTTCTAATTCATGTATTGGATTTTTTGAACTTGAATTAGTTATTATTTCTAAAAAATCATGTTTTTCTGGATTTTTAACAGCTCTTGCCAACCAAGGACCAATAAGCTCAAATGGAGATATGACCTTGTTTGCGCCGGCTTGACTAAGCCTTGCAACGGCATCTTTTGAAAAAGCTCTAGCAACTATTGATATCTTTGGAGATAGATTTCTTGCTGCGAGGGTTAGGAAAACATTTTCCGAATCAGAACCAAGACACGCTATCAAACCGCTAGCTTTTTGTACACCTGCTTTTATCAAAACTTCGTCAATTGTTGCATCACCTAAAACATACAAAGTATCTTGATTTTCAAGACCTGACACTGTTTCTTGATTTTTTTCAATAATGACAAATTTTTTATTTGATTTTTGAAGTTCATCCATCACTTTTGAACCCATCCTTCCTAGCCCACATATTATGACGTGTTTTGATATTTTTTTTATTGTTTGTTCCATTTTTCCTCTCCTGTAGATTTTTCGAAAATGTCCGTCTGAAATTGCTTTTGTTGTTTCAATAACAACAAGTGAAAAAACAGAAAGACCACTCATTATCAGAAGCATTCCTATAAGTTTTCCTACATTTGTTTCAGGACCAGCAACATTGCCGACAGTGCTTATTGTTGTTACAGTTAGATAAAGTGCATCCGCTGTTTCCAGCCCTTCCCATTTTTTAAAAGCTTCAGTTCCAATGAATATTATTAAAAGAAGAGCTCCTAGAAGTTTACTTATTTTTCTTCTATTCATTTTTTAAGCCTCTTCTTCCTCCCGCTTCTTTTAATAAAGGTTTCCACCAGTCTTCATTTTCAATATACCATTGAACTGTATCTTCAACACCTTGTGAAAAGTTGATTTTTGGATTCCAATTTAGATTATTTTTTATTTTTTTATGATTTACTTCATATCTCCAATCATGACCAGGTCTGTCTTTTACAAATTCAATATTCTTTTGATCCTTGCCTAGGAGAGCTAGTATTTTTTTTGCTATTTCTATATTTCTTTTTGGAGAATCGCCTCCAATATTGTAAATCTCTCCAGCAGACCCCTTTTGCCAAATTGCCTCTATGGCATCTACGTGATCATCAACATGAATCCAATCTCTAATGTTTTTTCCATCTCCATACATAGGTACTTTTTCATTGTTTAATGTTTTTTTGATTATTACAGGTATTAATTTTTCTGGATATTGATACGGGCCATAATTATTTGAACATCGAGTAATGCATACATGCATTCCAAATGTTTCATAATAGGAGAGGCAAAGAAGGTCTGAAGATGCCTTGGATGCAGAGTAGGGTGATCTTGGTTTAAGTTTATCATTTTCTATACTGGGTTTATCCGATTCCGAGAGAGAGCCATAAACTTCATCAGTGCTTATTGCAATAAATTTAGTAATATTATTTCTTCTTGATTCTTCAAGAAGGCAATGTGTTCCAAGTATGTTTGTTTTTATGAAATCATCAGAATTGTCTATAGACCTATCAACATGAGATTCAGCAGCAAAATGAATAACTGAATCAATATTTTTAAAAATTATTTTTAGTTTTTCTTTATCTCTTATGTCACCGTGTATGAATTTATAATTATTAAATTTTTCTACTTTTTCAACATTTTTTTTATTTCCAGCATATGTTAATAAATCTAAATTCAGAAAGTTTATATTTTTATATTTCGGTACAAATTTTCTTAAAAAGGCACTGCCAATAAAGCCGCAACCGCCGGTAACCAGAACATTTTTATGCATTTCTAATAGCGATATTCTTCTGATTTGTATGGACCTTCAACCGGAACTTGTATGTATTCTCCTTGCGGTTTAGTCAATTTTGTAAGCTTTGCATCAAAGTGTTTCATGTGTAGTTGTGCAACTTTTTCATCTAGCTTTTTACTCAATGTTGTTACCTGTATTTTATGCTTATTGTTAAATAAGTCAATTTGAGCCAAGACTTGATTAGCAAATGAGCATGACATGACCAATGAGGGATGCCCTGTAGCGCAGGATAGATTAACGAGCCTTCCTTCAGCAAGTATTATTATTGAAGTTTTCTCTTTTTCAAAACTCCATAGATGAACATTTTCCTTAATTTCTTCCCTTGTTACTTCTTTTTCTTCTAGCATTTTTTCAAGCCCAACCATATCTATTTCATTATCAAAATGGCCTATGTTGCAAACTATTGAATTGACTTTCATTTTTTTCATATGTTCAACATTAATAATATCTTTATTCCCTGTAGCTGTTACATATATATCAAAATTTTCTTCGATAGCTTGTTCGACAGTCATCACCCTTAGACCTTTCATGCAGGCTTGCAGTGCACATATTGGGTCTATTTCAGCAACTGCAACAATGGCATTTTGACCCAAGAGTGATTCACATGAGCCTTTTCCAACGTCACCATAGCCACAAACAAGAGCTTTTTTGCCGCTTATTAAATTATCTGTTGCTCTATTCAACGAATCAACTAATGAATGTCTGCATCCGTATATGTTATCAAATTTACTTTTAGTCACTGAGTCGTTAACATTAATTGCAGGAAAAAGAAGAGTTCCAGAGCTATGCATTTGGTTTAACCTTAAAACACCTGTAGTTGTCTCTTCGCTTACACCTTTAATGGATTTTGAAACTTGCTGCCAGTATTTATTTCCATATTCATCATGAACTTTTTTAAGTAGGTTGTTTATTGTCTTTTGGTCTAGACTGCTTTCAGCTGCAAGTTTTCCGTTTTTTTCAAATTCAATTCCTTGATGTATTAGTAATGTTACATCCCCTCCGTCATCAACAATTAAATCCGGTCCTTCGCCTTGCCAATTTAATGATTGAAATACGCACCACCAATATTCTTCTAAAGTTTCACCCTTCCATGCAAAAACGGGAATATTTTTTGAAGCAATATATGAGGCTGCATGATCTTGCGTTGAGAAAATATTACATGAAGACCATCTTATATCGGCTCCTAAATCAATCAATGTTTCAATAAGTATTGCTGTTTGTACCGTCATGTGCAAACATCCTGTTATGCGAGCCCCCTTAAGCGGTTGTTTTTCTCTGTATTCTCTTGAAAGCTCTGTTAATCCAGGCATTTCTCTTTTTGAAATCCTGATATCTTTTTCACCTAGATCAATCATTTCTTTACAGTCTGAAGCAATAAGATTTTCTATATTTGTTTTGATAGATTGTTTAACTATATTTTTGTTACAGTTTATTTTTGTCATGTTTGGCTTAACCATCCTTTTTTTAGATATAAATTGTATTCAATTTCTGTTTTTAATTGGGTAATTGGACCATGTCCAGGCAATAAATCATATTCTTCAGGAACCTGGTCTAAAAACTTTTTTAAAGATTTCTTCATTTCTTGTTCATCGCCTCCAGGAAGATCCATCCTTCCTATGGAGTTTTGAAAAATTAAATCTCCAGATATGACATAACCATCTCCAGTAAATGTTAAATGCCCAGGACAATGTCCGGGTGTTTCTAAAACTTGTAAAGTTCTTTTTGTCGAAATTTGAATTTGATTTAAGTTAATTTTTTTTATGTTTTTTGGAGTTGGTAGATTAAATAATCCAAACATTTTTCCTGAATCCGGATTAATGAGCTTAAAATCTTTTTCATGAAGATAAATGTCGCATTCAAAAAAATCTTGTATTTTTTTTGAACCAATCCAATGATCCAAATGCCCATGTGTTAAATATATTTTTTTTATGTTCAAATTTTCTTTTTTTGCCTTGTTGATCACCTCATCCGGGTTTCCGCTAGGGTCAAAAAGAATGGCTTCTTGCTCATTTTCAATAGTCATGAGATAGGTGTTTGTTCCAAATGGAGGTTGTTCAAATTTTCTTATTGTTATGTCTTTGTATTTTTTAATTTTCATAATTCAAAAGAGTAGATAACCGGACCATCTATAGTATTTTTTACCTGCATATATTCACCAAAGAAACCTTCAAAGACTTTGAATTTTTCATTTTTTAGCTTTTTGCAAACATCTTTGAATATTTTGTTTGCTTGAATGCCTTTCATCGAGTTCGAAAAATCTGGCACTTTGCCTTTTTTTACTTCTCCAACAAGTGTAAAGTTTGGTACAACAAGGATTTCTGTATTATCACTGGGGCTTATTTTTATCTTATTTTCATGATCGTTAAATATTGCTGTTTTTTTTATAATTTTAGAAAGTTTTGTGCTTTTCTCAGCTGTGTCATTCTTTTCTATACCGATTATCAAAATAAGTCCTTTTGAAAATGAACGATTTTTTTTACCTGATGTTATTTTGATATTTTTTGTTTTCATGAGTATACATTTCATTATGTGACAGACCTTCTTGCCTCTATTACGCAATCAACTTTCTTTAAGCTTTTTAATACATTATTCAATATAGATAGGTTTTCTATCTCTATCATGCATTTTACATAACCAACTTCAGGCTTGATCGGTTTAACTTCTGTTACAGAGTTTAGTATGTTTATATTTAGTTTTTTTAACGTTTCTAAAACTTCAAAAAGTGAACCTTTTCTGTTTAAAAGTGTAAGTATTATCTCAGATTGGTATATATTTTTTTCTCTTGTATTCCATCTTACCTCTAGATGTTTTTTTGATTTTTCATTCATTTTTCTTTTGATTATTAAGTTTTCATTTTCTAAAATTCCAACAATATTGTCACCTGGTATTGGTCTTGTTTTTTTGCATATTGATATTTTTTTGTATTTTATTTTTTTAAAAATAAATCTGCTTTCGTTTAGCGAAGGATTTTTTTTACGCGTTGGAATTTTGCCTTTTTTTATTTTTTCTTGCTTTTCGACAAGAAGTTGTTCCAGCAAGAGTTCTAGATCCAAAGCCTCAACTCCAATCCTGTAAAAAAGATCGTTTTTATCCTGAATCAAGAGATCGTTAAAAATTTTACTATCTTTTAAATTTTGCGTGTTTGTCAGATGTAGGTGATACAAGCCTTTTTCTTTGATTATCTCATTTAATTTTATTTTTCCTGACTTTTCAATTCTTGTTCTGTTGATTTTTCTAAGATGATTCTTGATTTCTCTTTTTGCTTGCGATGTAATTGTTTTAAATATCCAGTTTGGCTTAATTGAGGTTTTTGAATTTTTGATTATTTCAACCTCATCACCAATTTTTAATTTCTTATGCAGTTTTTCAATTTTCCCATTGATTTTTATTTTTTTTGTTTTTGAACCTAGTTCAGAATGGACTGCAAAAGCAAAATCCAAGGCCGTTGCATTTTTTGGAAGGCTGATTTTGTCACCTTTTGGTGTATACACAAATATTCTTTCTTGAAAAAAATTGTTTTTTAATTCGTCAATAAAACCCTTGGTCTCTTCTTTTTTTACTCCAAACTTAAAGTTAACTCTTGCTTTTTGCATTTTTTTCAGATTCTTTTCTATAGAGGGATTCATGGTATCTTTTTTATATATCCAATGTGCAGCTTCGCCCCATTCACAGATTTCATTCATCTCTGCTGTTCTTATTTGAACCTCAACAAAAGGCATTATTTTTGTTGTTATTACGGTATGTATTGATTGATAGCCATTATTTTTTGGTGCGGCTATGTAATCATGAAAAAATCCTTGCATTGGTTCATATTGGGAATGGACTGATCCCAAGATTTTATAGCAGTCGTTTCTTGTTTTTGCGATTATTCTTATTGCATAAATATCTCTAATCTCTTCAAAGTTTAAGTTTTGTTCAATTTTTTTCCGCCATATACTATGAATACTTTTTTTTCGATTTTTTATTTTGAATTCACATTTTGGAAAATCTTTTTTGATTTTGTTTTGTATTTTTTTTGAAACGATAGAGAGAGCCCTTTTTTTTCTAGGGGCTATATTTTTGATTGTTTTGTAAGTTTCAGCGTATTCTTCTTGGTTTAATATTTTAAATATTTGATCATCAAGTGATTGTTTTAAGTTGTTCAATCCAAATCTTGAAGAGAGAGGGGAGTAAAAATTAGAACTTTCTCTAACTATTCTTTCGATTCTTTTTGGTTCTTTTATCCCATCTAATGTGCTTAAGTTGTGTATCCTGTCGGAAACTTTAATCATTAATGTTCTTGGGTCAGAAAATGTTAATAGAAATATTTTTTTAAGATTTTCTTCTCTCAACGTTGAGGATTCATTGATGATATTTTTCATTTTTGTAACATTGTTAACTAGTATTGAAATTGATTCTCCAAAATAAGCATTTATTTGACTTCTTGTTATTTCAGTATCTTCTAAAACATCATGCAAAAGGGCAGCGCATACAGTCTCATTATCAACATAAACTTCTTCAGTCATTATTTTTGCAACAGCCAAAGGATGGCTAATGTAATTATCGCCATTTTCTCTTTTTTGACCCCTGTGCGCAAAAAGAGATAAATTAAATGCATCTTTTACGATCGGCATATTTACTTTTCTTGGATATTTTCTATTGATTTTTTTTAACCAATTTGAAAAATCTTTTTTTTCCTTAGAGAAAATTTTATTTTTTATTTTTGGTATTGGGAATATTTTTTCATTATCCATGAATTTTAGGCCTTTTAAAAGCTGAACCGAAAGGTTCGTATTCTTTTATGATCTCCAAAGCTTCTTCTGTCGAGAGATCATTTAAAGCTATACTTTGATAGATCTCTTTGTTGAATTTGATTTTTAAGTTTTCTATAATGCTTTTTGCTTTTTCGTAATTAGATTCTTTAATCGTTAGGCCAAATGCTTGTGGATGTCCGCCTATATCTATTGCGATTTTGCCTAAAGCGCTAATGACTAAGTCTCTTATCTCGCATCCATCAGGACTTCTTGCCGAGCCCCTTAAGCATCCATCATTTGATTTTGCAAAAACTATGGAAGGCAAATGCTCTTGAAAGGATATTTTGCTTGCAACCTGACTGACATACATTGCCGAAAAGCCTTCTTGATAAAAAACGTTTATACAGTCTTTTTTCAGTTTTTGACCCTCCATTAAGGAGTTCATTTTTTTTGCTTCGTTTATTCTTTTTGAGTTGTATTTTTTTATTTTTCTGACTATGTCAAGTGCTTTTATTTCATTTTTGCAGAATATTGATTCCACTGTTGTTTGAGGGTCATCATACCTAGGGCAAGAATTTAAAGGCGAAACTGCTTTCTTTCTTATTTTGTTGAAGTTTTTTCCAATATCTTTTTTATCTTCTGAATGTAGGAGTTTAAATACCGGAAGATCTGTTTTAAACCATTCTTTTATTCCGCATATGACTATTGCTCTGTTATCTTTTCTTAACTGAACATGATCTGCTATTGTTGCAAGCATGCATCCGATGAGATGATTCTTAATTTTAGTTTCGTCTTGTTTTATTTTTTGAAATTCTAATGATATTCGAAAAGCTAACCCAGCCGCACAGTAGTATTTAAAATGTTCTCCTTCAAAAGTACAGTTTACACATTGTTCTTTGATACCAAATTGATAAGGATGATGATCTATTGTCCATAGGTCTACGTTTTTTTTTGCAAGCTCATCAACTACTTCTTTATCCCTAACAGAACAGTCTATTGTTATTATGATATCAATATTTTTCAATCTTCCCTTAATGTGTTTCATCCTTATTCCAGGCCCATCATTGTGGTGATGCTTGGCGAATATGATTCTTGCATTACAGCCAATATTTTGAATGGAGTCTAAAAGTATTGCTGCACTCATACAGCCATCAAGATCGTTATCGCCAAAAATAAGTATATTTTCTTTCTTGCTAGATGCTTTTAGCATCCTTTGCACAAATTTTTCTGTATTCGGCGGGTTTTTTTTTGTTAATGTTTTTAGGGAGGGGGTTCTTGCCTGCCTATCTTCCTCTTCAGTCAAGTTCCAATATTTTAGTAATTGTTTTCTGAATTCTTGGTGTTTACTAGACATTCATTTTTGTTTTGAGTTTACATAAGGTGTTGCAATAAAAATTGAAGAATATGTTCCTGCTATAAAGCCAACTATTAAAGCTGTTGTAAATGGCTTTAGTGTAGCTCCTCCAAATACTTGTATAGCCATTATTGCAAGAAGTGTAGTGGTGGTAGTGTTTATTGTTCTTGAAAGAGTTTGCCAAAGGCTTGTTTCGCATATTTTAGAAAATTTTTCATTCTTGAGCTTGTTCATATTTTCTCTTATTCTGTCAAAAACGACTATAGTGTCATTGATTGAGTAGCCAAGAATTGTCAGAATTGCTGCAACAAATGGTAAACCTATTTCAACTTTGAATATTGCAAAATAACTGAGTACAAAAAGTATATCGTGAACAAGTGCTGCTAGTGCTCCTTGCGCAAATATAAAACTAAATCTGATACTTATATAGAGCAAGATAACCAACATTCCTATAAATGTTGCCAAGTAAGCACGTTTAGCAAGTTCTTGAGAGAATAAAGGCCCTATTCTTTCTGATGAAACATCTGCATCTTTGTTGAAGTTTTTGTATTCTGACTCTAATAAAAGATAAATTTCATCAGGATTTGATATAAATTCAGTTCTGATAATATATACATCACCGCTTTTTTGAATTTGAGGATTTTTGGTAAGCTTGTCAGAAAGTAATTCTCGTAATTCTGTAGTGGATGATTCTTCTCCTAAATCAACCTCAAAAACACTTCCTCCTGTAAATTCAATACCTAGATTTAATGGTAAAGAGGATATTGATCCATCGGTTTTCTCCATCTTAAATACTTTTGTATTTTCAATCATTGAAAATATGCCCATGATTAAAATTGATAAACTTATCCAGACTGTAACTTTGCTCATCTTTAAAAAATTTAGTTTTTTATTCATTATTTTTCCCATGTCTCCATGATTGCTCTAGTTACAACTAAAGCAGCAAAAACAGAAACCATTATTCCTATCAGCAGGGTTACAGCAAAACCCCTAACAGGGCCAGTCGCAAGTGCGTACAGCACAAGACCAATTAGGAATGTTGTAACATTCGCATCAGTTATTACTGATAAAGCATTTGAAAAACCTTCCTCTAATGCCAAAAGGCCACTTTTTCCGGAGCTTTCTTCTTCTTTTATTCTTTCGAAAATAATCACATTTGCATCAACAGCCATTCCTATCGAAAGAATCAAGCCTGCTATTCCTGGTAGCGTTAAAGTAATATTAAGACTGCTAAACAGGCTAAAGAGAATACTCGAGAATATTGCTAAAGAGAAAACTGCAGCAACACCTCTCCTTTTGTAGCATGCAAGCATGTATATAGCAACAAGAATAAGACCTATCCATGCTGCCTTTATGCTTTTTTCTAAAGAATCCTTGCCTAAAGCAGCTCCAACAGAAGAAAGTTTTAGTATGTCTATATCTGCATCTAATCTTCCAGCATTTAAGAGCAGGGCAAGCTCGTTTGCTTCCTCTATGCTAAAACTTCCACTGATGCTTCCACTGCCAAAAATTGCAGAATTAATTATTGGGCTTGATACAACATTGGCATCAAGAACTATTGTTAGGTATTGGGATATATGTGAAGCTGTATGTCTTGCAAAAGCATTAGAGCCTGATTCACTAAGTTCAAAATCAACTTGCCAACCTCCATTTGGATTTGGAGAAACTGTTGCTCTTTTAAGGTCTCCACCCTCTATCACAACTTGATCTTTGGTATATACCAAATCACAATTTTCATAATTTTGCCCATCATTCCTGCAGGCTTTTGATCCTGCTAGGTAGGATACAAAACTGGTATCTACTAATTCAAGATGAGCAGATTGCTCTATTAGCCTTCGCACTCTTTCTGGACTTTCTCCAGATGAAGATGGAACTTGTATGTTTATTCTGTCTTCAGATACTTGCTGTACTGATATTGATAAAACCCCTTGAGGGTCTAGCCTTTTTGACATAACGTCAACTACACCAGGAACTATTTCATCTAATTTTTCTTCAGGTGGAGGTATTACTTTTATCAATATATCAACGCCTCCAGATAGATCCAAACCTAAATTAAGAGGGTTTTTATTATTTGCAATTTTTGAAATAGGAGCAATGCTGAATACCGAAATAACACCTATGATCCAAATCCATCTTTTTATAAGTAATGACATAAGATAGAAATTGTAAAATAAAATTTCGTATTAACAAACATTTAAACATCTAGAGCCCTTAAGACATCTTCACTATGCAAAACTCCAACAACTTTCATTTCTTCTAGATTATTTACAACAGGAAGATGTGATATGTTTATTCCCGATATACGCATTTTATGAGCTGTATCTAGTACAGAATCATTTTCTTTTATTATTAATATTTCCTCTATAGAAGATGTCCATCTACTTACTTTGTCATCTAGGTGTTCTCTGTTTATTCTTCCATGTAGGTCTGCTTCTAGAGCATGCAAAATATTCGCTCTGGTTATTATGCCATTTAGTTTTTTGTTTTGTAAAACTGGAAAATATGTTTGTTTTTTTGTTCTTGTTAAATACAAAACATCTTTTATTTTTTGATCTGCATCCACAGTCGTTGGTTTTTTTTCCATTATTTGCTTGATGGTTTTTTCATTTTTTTTATTTGTTTTTTTAGAAAGAAGATCAATTAGTGGTGATTCATAAAGATTTCTTACATTGAAAATATCTCTTACAAGTATCGCTATAACTACAGAAACGGTTACCGGTATAAAAACATCACTAGTATTTGTCATTTCCCACGTTAGTATTATTAATGCAAGAGGAGCATGTGTTACTGATGCGCAAAGAGCTGCTGCACCAGCAATAGCAAGAGATGCGCTCATGTATGAAAACTTTGCACCCAAAATTAAACCAAGTGCAATTCCTATTGAGAATATTGGCCCAAAATGGCCTCCAGCCCATCCAGAATTAATACAAAGAATTGTTATTAGCGCTTTGCCTATTACATAAATAAGCATTTCATTAACTGTAGAGCTTGATTGAAGCATTAATGAAGCTTGTTCGTAACCTCCTCCCGTTAGTTTTGGCATATAGATTAGTAAAGCAAAAATCGCTAAACCAGCAATTAAGGGAGATGATTTTTTTCCATATAGTTTTTTTGAAGTTATGTTTGAAGTGTGTGAATACAACGCTCCAAATAAACCACTCAAAATACCTAGAATTGCAAATACATATAAGTCTTTTACCGAAACACTGTTCCAAAGGTTTATGTCTACCACAGGATTTAATCCATAATTCTTAACAACAAGACTGGCGCTTAATGAAGCGATAATCATGGGCGCTAGAGAGACGTGTACTTCTTCAGCTAAAAGCTCTATTGCAAATAATATCCCTGCAATAGGTGCTCCAAATGTTGCAGCTATTGCCGCAGCTGCAGACGAAACAATAAGTCTGACTGTTTTTCTTGAATTCAGATGAAAAACCCTTCCAAGCCATGACCCAAAACCACCTGAGCATTGTGCTATCATTGACTCCCTGCCAACAGATCCTTTTCCTATTATTGAGAGTAGAGATAGGCCAAGTTTTTTGAATGAATTATTAAGGCTAAGGTGGCCATGAGTTTTAAAAACAGCTTTTAATATGCTTGAAAAACCTCTAGCACCCCAGAAGCCTGCATTCGAATAGATAGTAACAAATATTATTGAAACTAAAATAGG
>DLTY01000033.1 GCA_002501535.1 bacterium UBP7_UBA7824 | reverse complement strand
GCGCCTGCTTTGCAAGCAGGAGGTGGCGGGTTCGAATCCCGCAGTCTCCACCAGCCTTCACCTTTATGAAAAGGATTGATAAAGATATAACAAAAGCCTCCACCTTACCAGGTTCTTTCTATTCTTGTGAAGATTTTTTGCGCAAAGTGAAAAAAGATATCTTTGAAAAGAGTTGGCAATTGATTACCCATGAGTCAAATATTAAATCTGAAAAGGATGCTTTCCCTTTCAGGTTTTTGGATGATTTCATAAAAGAACCTCTTTTTCTTGTGAGAAATAATGATATCGATTGTTTTTCAAATGTTTGTACGCATCGGGGAAATTTATTGATGGAAGAGCCTTGCAATATTGGAAAATCTATATTTTGTAAATATCATGGAAGAAGATTTGACTCATGTGGTAAATTTTTATCTATGCCTGAGACGAAAAACATGCAGGATTTTCCCTCAGAGAGAGATAATCTTTCTAGGGTTTCGACAAAAAAATGGAAACAATTTATCTTTGCCTCTCTAGGCCCTTCTTTTCCTTTTGAACAGTTGATTAATGATGTTGAGGAAAGGGTGGGATGGATGCCAATAGAGGATTTTGTTTACAGGAAGGATTTATCTAAAGAATATACAGTAGATGCAAATTGGGCTTTGTATTGCGATAACTATCTTGAATGTTTTCATTGCCCTTTTGTCCATAAGGGACTTTCTGCAGTTTTGAAACATCAGGATTACCATATTGAATTATTTCCATATTCAAGTCTTCAGGTTGGAGTTGGAAAGGATGAAAATGATTGTTTCGATCTTCCAAAAGATTCTGTTGATTACGGAAAGAAGATAGCAGCTTATTATTTTTGGTTATTCCCAAATACTATGTTGAATTTTTACCCTTGGGGCTTGTCGGTGAATATCGTCAAGCCAATTTCCGTTAATAAGACAAAAGTTGAATTTAGAGCATATGTTTGGAAGGAAGAAAAATTAGACTTGGGTGCTGGCGCAAGTTTAGAGAAAGTTGAACTTGAGGATGAAGAGATTGTCCAAAGCGTTCAGAAAGGTGTTCTTTCAAGGTTTTATGAACATGGAAGATTTTCTCCAAAAATGGAAAAGGGTGTTCATCACTTTCACTGTTTAATTAGTGATTTTATCAATCGATAGAGAATTAGCGGGCCACACTGAAAGCAGCCCGTCTATCAAGTTTATTTTTAATCTAACCTAGTTACACAATTTGGATTTCCAAAGCATGGCCATAATGTTTCAAGCAGTTCACCTAGAGATCCTCCAGTTCCAGCAATTCCATCTAAAGACCCTTGCTCAACTAATCTTACAAAGTGGTTTCTATCCATTATCAGATATCTAGGCTCAATTCCTCCAGCCCATCCTTCACCACCCTCGAAGAAACCATTGTATTGTTCAAAAAGAAGATTACCTTCATCCCATACAAATGTCCAGTTATAGCCATTTGCGTTATGCCATGAGCCAAGATCATCAACACCTATAAAGGAGTCATTTTCCGATACAGGATCTTGATTTAACCCAATTGATATCAATTCAACGCTTGAAGCAGGGAATCCTGATGACTCAAAGTAAGGCAAGAAATGGTTATTCATGTCATTAACAGCAGTTGTTTCATCCTTTGTAAAGAATTGCATAACTATAACCTGCCCTCTAAACTTGTCATCAGGTATAGTTCTCTGCAATGCTGTATGTATATTTCTTACTACAATCGGTGCACCAGCAGTTGCAAATAAAGAATTTCCAACAGGACAATCAGGTGTTGCGTCATCAGATACTGAAGGCCAATCTAACTTACAGTCTAAACTGTCTTGAGGAACAGATAAAGGCCAAATTTCTCTAGGAGCATAAACAACAAAGAATGACTTACTTCCGTCATCAAGTTCATTGTCTTGTAGCCCTGACTCATTAACGATTGCAACCTCTACCAAGAAATTTGGTGCTGCTGGATCCAATGTAGTGTAAGTGTGAGTCCCTGTTTGGTTTGTTGGACCATCTGCAGGATTTGCTTCGTCACCCATTAGCCACTGCCATGTTGTTAATTGTGGAGGTGCGTTATTATCAAAACCATCAGCCTGATAACCTATGGAGAAAGATGTTGGATTTAAGAATTGATACTCACCTGCGTAGCAAGTTATCAAACCTTCAGCAGGAACACACTCTCGCATTGTTAAAGTTGGAGGAACTGCATCAACCAATATTACAGAAATAACATCTGAGAAATCTGTATTTCCACTTGTATCAGTTGCTTTTGCGATTAAGTCTTTTGCACCTTCATTTTCAAAACTTGTATCCCATAGACAGGTTGCTATTCCAGGATCTGGAGATCCATCTCCATCTAGATCCGGACCATCGCTTAAGTTGGTATCAGTACACCCTTCTATCACAACTCCGTTTGCAATAAATTCAACTTTCTGTATTCCAATATTATCTGTTGCTTGAGCAACAAGTGTTGGATTTCCTGCAATTTGAGCTCCTTGCAAAGGTTCTACAGCTGTACCGTCATCTGAAAGTTTACCAAGTATTGTTACATCAGGAGGAATAAAGTCACCTGTACCGTTATCAACTCTCACTTTGACGCATGCAAAATAATCTTCAGGATCACCAGCGGTTACAAATGTTCCACCACAGATTGGACTGCCTGAAGGATTTCCTTCAGTGTCATAGGCTACTGCTGTTAGGTTGTATAAACCATTATTCAGCAATGTAGTTGGCCAGTAAAAAACCCAAGAGCTTTCTGCGCCAGCAGAGCTTTGACCAAGTAGAACACCATCAAGGTAGTATTCAATTTTATCAATCTCTACATTTTCACCACAGTCTGCATAAAGCGTATCAGGCACTGAGGGAACTGGTGATTTTGTAAGAACAGAAACTGTATTTGATACATCAGGAACTGTGTAAAAAGTGTTTCCACCCCAGCTGAATTCTTGAAGTACTGGATTGATTATCCTTACACAGGGCGGATCTATATTTGGTGTTCCTGAACCAGTTGAGTTTGAAACGATAACATTCAGTGGCTCCATTCTAGGATTGTTTGACAAATCAGTCGCTATTGCAATCATCTCATAAACATTATCTGGTGTTTGTGTGGTGTCTACCTGTATTGTCCAAATGTCACCAAACTCTTTCACGCCTTCACCTAGTGAAATAGGATTTTCACCTGGTATTCGAGACATGAAAGTAACTGAATTAACACCTACGTTATCGGTTGCTTCAACCTGTAGAGATATTGTTCCAGAAACTTGTTCATTTGCAGAAGAAGGGTTTATCCAATTTATTGTTGGTGGTATAAGGTCATCTGACATTGATGATGATTCAATTACAACTGGAACACTTGACAGCACTGTGTGATTAGAGAAAACTGCTTGTACTTTGATTATGTGTATTCCTGGTTCGGATCCAGTTGAGTCCCAAATACAAAAAACATCTGCACTTCCATTACAAGCTTGCAAAAGCGTATTGTCAACCTGGTAGGTTATTGAATTTGCATTTCCAAGCTCTTGTGGATAAGAGATCTGAATAGAAACGTTACCTCTTACAACTTCATTTATTGTTGGTGATGTTATCTGAAGGTCAGCAGTTGGTGTTAAATTATTTACGGTTATATCTTCGAGATCGATTATGGATGAACTATCATCAAAAGTTAAAACAACAGCTATTTCATGGTTTCCATTTGGTAGGTTGTTGGTATTTAATTCATTGTTCGGAGTACACCATACGTTTGTGTTTGAAGAGCAATTTTCTAGATTAGTCCAAGGAAGTTGATCGACTTTAAGTACAGGAGTTGTCCCATTAGGGATGCTTACGGATGAATCATATTCAACTGTTACCGACAAAGTACCTTGTACGTTTTGTGCATTTTGATCAAAAGACATGACAACCTGACTGCCATCACTAGAGTTGATCGCATCATTGCTATCTGGGGTTGACCCTCCAGAACTACATGCAGAAACAGATAGAGAAATTATTAAAGAAATGAAAATAAGTTTTTTTATCATAGTTTTATCCTTTTTATCTCTTATGAGATAACCAAACAATTATAGAACAAAAAAATAAAATACAATAGCATGGTGCACGAAATTGTTTAGTTTAGCCTTTACTCATTCTTTTAACTTCAGTTTGTTTTGTGTTTTCCATTATGTAAAAGAAGTTCTTTTCTTAGGTTCGGTTGAATTATGATGCACTATTTTATTGCAGCTCCTTTTGGTAATTATCTTAAATATTCAAACAAGAATATTTTTTGTCCCTGTGTATCTGTAACTGGAACTTGGACTCTTGAATACAGGGGAGGTTGGTCTACGAGATTGTGGAGAATGGCAAAAACTCTTCGTTATAGCCCTGCATTGAAAGGCTGGACCAACAGCCTTGGCTTACCAAATGAGGGCTTGGTGGTTGGCTTGAAAAGGATTCAGTCAAATGAAATTATGTCAATTGCTGCTATAAAAAAGGATGATTGGAAAAAAATGGCACCCATGATTGATAACCATGTCTCGTTGGAGCTCAATTTAAGCTGTCCGAATGTTTCTCATGATGATGTAAATTGGGATGATTTACCTTTGTTTTTAAATTCTAAAAAAAGAGAATGGTGCATAGCAAAAGTTAGCCCACTCATAAAAGAGAAAGACCTTAGTTTATTGATTGATGACATTGGGTTTAAGCAGATACATTTATGTAACACCCTTCCTGTTGATGGGCGTGGTGGGCTTTCCGGGCCATCCTTAAAGCCTTATACTTTAAGCTTGATAGAAACTGTACGTAAAAGGTGGGGTGATGATTTAGAAATAATTGCTGGTGGAGGTGTTCAAGATTTTAAAGATGTGTCTCTTTACATGTCTGCAGGTTCGAACCATATTTCATTAGGTTCTGTTTGTTTTAAACCATGGAAAGTTAAGAACTTAATCAAAAAAAGGTAATAAAATTTTGTTATTTAAAAATGTCTGATAAAAATTTTCCTATTTCGTTAGCGCTTGATACTGATTCTCAAGCGAAAGCATCTGAATGGATTGATTTCTTTTCTGATTGGGTAGGTTCTTTTAAAATTGGACCTGTTCTTTTTCATGAATGGCCTGGTGTTATTGATTATATTAAAAACAAAAATAAGATTGTTTTTCTTGATTTGAAACTTCACGATATCCCCAATACCGTTTTCTTGGCTACAAAGTCTCTTTCAAGACGGAATGTTGATTACATGACGATACATATGTCAGGAGGTAAGGATATGGTTTCCGCAGCCGTTGAAGGGGGAGGGTCTTTTTTATCCCCAATTGGCGTAGGGGTTTTGACAAGTGTTTCTGCAGAATCATGGCATTCTTTTACTGGTGGCAAAATTAGCGACTCTTTTAATCTTATGCTTTCTTATAGCTGGGATGCTGGGTTAAGAAATTTTGTTTGTTCGGGTTCCGAGGTGAATCTTTTAAGAGGGAATTTCCCTGATTGTAAAATTTGGGTTCCAGGTGTTCGATTTGATGGTGATCTAACAAATGATCAAAAAAGAATAACTACTCCAAAAGATGCTATCAATAATGGTGCAGATTGGCTTGTCATAGGAAGGGCTCTTTGTAACTCTTCTAAGAAGGATGCAATTCGTAAAATGAAATTATTCGAAAAGGAGCTGCTTGCTTGATTTGGTTCGAGGTTGAATAGCTTGTGTTTTCTGTAAGAAATCGTATATTTGACAAATGGCTTTTTAATGAATTTCTAGGTCCTTTTCTTGCTGTTCTTTTTGGTTTTCTTCTTTTTGCGATTTTGGCTATGGATCTTTATCAAATGATTGATTTAGTTTCATCAAAACAGGTTCCAATTTTTGTTATATTCCACATGTTATTTTTAAGGTTACCATTTTGGATTGTTTTTGCACTACCAGTATCTCTTCTTTTTGCGATTTTTCTTTCTGTTTCAAGATTGATTCAGGATGGTGAATTTAGAGCTGTGAGAACTTCTGGCTGCTCAAAGGCTTCTATTTTTTATAGATTTGCTATTGTTGGCATCCTGGTTTCCTTGTTTTCTTTTTTCATACAGGAAAAATATATGAAGGATTCTTTAACTGAATATTTCGAAATAGTAGCCAAGTTCAGCCAAAGTGACCTTATCAAAAGAGTTGAACCTGGAAAGTTTGTTTCAGGTCCAAATAATATGTACTATTATTTTGGTGAAATATCCCAGGAAGGAACAATACATGACATAAGGATACTTAAGTTAAATTTAATGAATTCTCCTAGAGAGCTGGTAAGAGCTGCAAGTGGAAATATTGAAAATCAAATTTTAGAGCTAAACAAAGGCCAATCAATTAAATTTTCTGACGAAGGAAGCAGGATAAAAATTCTTCAAAATTTTGAAAAAGCAGAGATTGACTTAGGTAGAGAGTTCTCAGGTTCAATTCCAATTATAGATAGCCCATTAGTTGACAATGCTGCTACATTAAAGGAAAAAGTCGAAAATCATAAATCACGATCTTTTTACCCAAAAAGACTTTTAGCTAGAGAGGAAACCGAACTTTATTACAGGTATAGTTTGCCTTTTGCTAATTTAATTTTTGTAATTTTTGCATTTCCGCTTGCTTTATCTATGGGGCAGTCTGGAAGAACTTCAGCTTTTTTTGTTGCTGTAATATCTTTTACTGTATATTGGGGTTTGATTGGCGTTGGTAGAGCTTTAGGTTACACAATGTCAATCTCTCCTTTGCTTGCAGGATGGCTTCCTAATCTCATATTTTCCATTATTGGAATCTTTTTTTTACTTTTTCTAAAGAGGAAGAATGTTTAGAAGATTGAATTTTTACACTTTGAGGGAAGTGGTTCCTCCTGTTTTTCTTTTCACAATAGCGATATTAGGTTTAGAGCTTTTAGGCACTGATTTTTATCAGTTAGTAGGAATTATTGTTGATAGAAAAATACCTGTAAAAGTTGTGCTTGAGATGTTATATTTAAGAATACCGTATTGGACATTTCACACATTACCGATTGCACTTGTCTTAGGTCTTTTGACAGGTTTGGGGCGAATTGAAAGAGATCTTGAATATAGAGCTTTAATTACATCCGGAATGGACCCAAAAAAAATGCTCATGCCACTTATGGTGCTTGCTTCATTTGTTTGCGTATTGAATTATTATTTTGGAGAGAAGTTGGTTCCAAAAACATTGGGTAAGTACAATGAATTAATTTCAAGATATGCACCTGAACAGATAGATGATAAAGAAGTTAAAGAAAATTTAATTTACTCTCATTTAGATGGAACAATTGTTTTTATAGGAAAGCATGATAAAAAAAGAAACCTAGCTAAAAACATTATGGTTTTGTCAAGCGCTGATAAGGGCAGGGAAAGCTTATTATTGGCTAGATCTGCATACATAGATGAAGATAGTTTAACGTTCCAAAGTGGAATTGAGTATCCTGTCCTTGGTGATTATTATGACTCAATTCCTTCACAGCCTTTTGACTCAATGGAAGGTTTTTTGAGCTTGGATCTTATTGATTCTTTAAAGGTTCCTGGGCAAGCTCTTGAAAGATATACACCAGATTTACAACAGGATATCAAAAGAGCATCAGAGTGGGGTCAGAATCGTTCAGAAACAGCGCATTTACTATTAAATCTTCATTTGAAAATGTCTTTGCCGTTAAGTGCTATACTTTTAACATTGGTTGTTTTTCCATTATCTTTATGGGGTGGAATATCTAGAGGTTATTCAAATGTTTTTCTAGGCTTGGGTCTTTTTGGTATGTTTTTTGGTCTTTTAAACATTTTTAAATCTTTAGGATATCAAGATTTGATAAATCCTGTTGTAGCTGCATGGATGCCTAATTTGATATTTCTTGTTTTGGGTTTCTTCTTGTTAAAAAGGATGCCAAGATGAAAAAGCAAATATTTATTTTTATTTTGTTTTTTATGCCGTTGTTTAATGTTTTTTGTGATGAGGTTCCAATTGCAGCTGAAAAACTAGAAATTTTAGACGAAGGTAATTTGTGGATTGGAATTGGTGGAGTCTCTTTATCTTGGGAAGACTGGGAGATAAGTTCTGATGAGTTGGTTTTGGATTACATTCAAAAACAAATAATAGCGAATGGAAATGTTTTAATTGAAAAACCTGAATATATGGTTTATGCGGAATCTATGGATTATGACACACAAGCAGATTATTTTAAATTTAAAAATGCTAGAGGTTTTTTCCCTGGAGAAAAAGAACATCCTTTTTATTTTGAAGCTCAAAGTTATGAAGGTCGAGCAAATGCTTTTGTATTGAAATCTTCAAAAATGACTACATGTCTTCCTCCATGCAATAAAGAATGGGAGCTCACAAGCCGTAAAAGTTACATTGTTCCAAAAGAAAAAATAGAAGCTTGGGGCGCTATATTTTGGATGGGTGGAGTGCCAGTTATGTATTTTCCATACATTTATCTGGATTTAAAGTCAAGAAATGGAGCTATAAATATAACAGTTGGAAAAAATGATACTGAAGGTAAATTTGTTAAAAGTTCCTGGTATTACACAGTCAATCCTCAATTTGTAGGAGGTTTGATGTATGACTGGACAGAAAAAAAAGGAGATAAGAAGGGCCTGACTTCAAGTTATTGGTCATCTTTGCTGGGTGGATTGGGTTCTTTTTTGTATAACTCTTCAGAGGATCCTGGAACTAATCAGAAAAACCAGATAGCTAATTTTAAACAACAGATAAAAATGGGTAATTTTATTGGAAGCATGTCATATAGTAAAAATGATACATATCTACCAAACTCTTTTTCTGGATCAGAGAGAAGAAATGATGAAAATGCTAGTTTTAATCTTGGGTGGGATCAGGGTAATGGAGCAAAAACTGACATCAACGGCAGCTGGAGAACAAATAAAAATTCTTTTTCAGACCAGAAAAATTATTCCTTGATCCTTAAGGACAATAGAAAGATTGGACCTGTATCGTGGAGAAGTTCAGGAAATTTTTCTTCTAGAGATTCATTGAGTCAGATTGCTGCTGATGAGGAGCTGCAGGTTACCAGCACTATTTCTGGAAACGCTTCAGGCTATATCAAGAATTGGTCTTTGAATTTTTCAAAAAAATTAGATCCGGACGGAGATTCTTACACAGACGATGAAAATAGACCTTTTAGAGATCAGTTACCTTCATTAAAGCTAGGCCTTTCCAATTCTCTTTGGGATAACTCTATTGGAAGAGCTTTAGGCATAAATAGAATTGCATTTGAAGCTTCAAAAACAAAGTTTGGACCTGCGATAACAACACCACAGAACCCAGATCCAAAAACCGAATTAGGTGAAGCTAAAATTACATTTTCTCAAAATCAAGTTTTATCGATCGGTAAACATTCATCTTTAACTGCCAGGAATTCTTTGGTTCAAGGTGTTTTTGACACAGGTGATGCTCAATACTCAATACAGCCATCTTTCACTTTGAGCTTACCTTTATCTTCTGAATGGAATACAACTTTTAGTCATCAGTATAGAGATATACATGGTACAAATCCAATCACAACCAATATAGCATCAAAAACAAATAATCTATCTTGGCAAACCGGATTTAGATCAAGCTTAGGAACGGATTTTAGATTTACTACAGGTTTTGATTTTATGAAAAATAGCATTTATGACCCCTCTTTGACTTACTCCTCCACACCATCTAAACATAGTAGGTTGTCTTTAAATTGGGGTTGGTCACTTGTGAATGATCAGCCACGAGACTTGTCTTTGAGGATGCAAACAATTAAGAGGGGAAAGCTTGAATGGTCAATGAATACGAGTTGGGATATGCAAGACTGGGGTTTTAAATTGAAAACCCTTCAGTCAAAAGTCACAGCAAAACTTAATACTGGTTTCAGGGTTGGTTTGTCGATGAACCATAGATTTAATAGCAATGATCCCCTTTTAGATGAGGTTCTTGTAACAAAAGAAAACTGTTGTACATTTTGGCAATTGTCTTGGAGAAGATTTGATGATGTTTTAATGTTTACATGGGGCATTAAAGCTTTTAGCGATCAACCATTAGGCATGGCTCATGGAAATGAGGGATTTGTAGTTACAACCATTCCTGGTCAGAGCCAGCTTGAGCAAGGTTTTTAGTTTTTTGGCTGGGATGTAAGGATCGCGATTAAGCTTAATGCACTGTTGACGTTTGATGAAGACTTTAGCTGTCTCCATTTTGAAAGCTCTAAAATCAAATTGGAATCATCATTTGTTTTGATTAAGAATTCAACAATTGCATAATATATTTTTTCATTTAATGGTTTCAAAACTTCTGGATTAATCCCTATTGCCTCCAGCCATTTATGTCTAAATTCATCATCTTTTCCAATTAAGTTCGTGCCAGAAAGAATGCTAGAAGCAAGTATTTTTTGCTGAATGCTTCCATTTGTCAGTTCTCTCCATTCTTGCGCTATTTGCATAAGTGATTTGTCGTTTAGTTTTTCATCAACCTCAAGTCCATTTTTTTCGCAAATTGAATAGTTCCCTTCTGATTTTTTTGTAATTAAACTATTGTTTTTTACAAGTGTTGCCCTTGAGATTATTGTAGGAAGTATTACATTTGTTTTTATGCAATTTGCTATCACCACATGGCTATCTTTTATTTCCTCTAAAGGTTTTAATAAATTATTTTGTATGGTGTTGCTTGTATCAGCATTTGCAAGTAGATCAAAACCGTGAATCACCATCACCTTGACTTTATTGAATCTCGGTAGTGTTTTAAAGAAATTTAGAGCAATTGTTGGCTTTTCATTCCAAAACCTTGAAAATCTTGGGTGGTAATTTTTTTTATTTATTTTTGTATTTTCATCTCCTTCATAGAGATCCACAATTTTCAAATCTTGATTTCCATTTTTATTTGTAACTAATTGGTTTGCAATGGATATTGATGCTTTCCTGTTTTCTTTGACTGATATTCCATTGATCAGAATGAAACCTTTAGGTTTTTTTAATGTCAGATTCATTTGAATTCAGAAAAACATCCCCTTATCAGTGAATGTGCTAAGTTTGTAACCTCGTCTATGTTTCGACCTTTGGTGTTGATCTTTACTATTCTTTCTGGATAGATATTACTTATTTTTAAAAAATTCTCTCTTAGTTTTTTATGAAAATTCAAACCTTTTTTTTCAAATTTATTTTTGTCTTTAGCTCTTTTTAAGCCCGTT
>DLTY01000036.1 GCA_002501535.1 bacterium UBP7_UBA7824 | reverse complement strand
CCAACATGATGCACGACCTCCTTGTTCCCAGGTGTTATTCTGAAATTGGTCATCCATGTGTCATCGGTGATGTTTGGATCAAGGACAAAGCATCGAAGCATATCATCTGATCCGCCCCATTTTTCGCCAATGATGGTGTATTCCGGTATTGTCATTTTGATGTCAGAGCGAAATGCTTGTTCCAACGTTTTTTTGATTGGTTTTTCTTGATTTTTTTCACCTATCGGATAGTCGGAGTCAATCCATTTTTCAAGAAGTGATATTTCCTCTTGGGTTAATGTGGGGTCATCTTTCCATCCAAGTTCATTTGGCTCACAGCTTTCAGTTTCTCCAGGAGCCCAAGGTGGCATCCTTTTTGCCTTGATTGCTCTCAATGCATTTTTTGCTTTGTCCTTGACTTGCTCATATGTTTCAAGAGAGAAGTCAGCTACATTTCCATCAGAGTGACATGAAACACAATGGTCTGAAAATATTTCAGATATGTGACTTTCCCAAGTTGGGTTGACTTCAGCAATTGTGAATTCTTTCTTTTCTGTTCCTGCTTGCTCTTGGCATGATGCAAAAGTCAACAGTAGAAAAAAAATAATATTTTTATTCATTTTTTTCCCATGTTTCTATCTCTTCAGCAATTGCTTCTATTCTGTCTCTTAATGATGCAGCTAATTCGAACTCAAGGTTATCCGCATGATTAAGCATTTCATTTTCTAGTTTTTTTATTACCCTTATGCCTTTTTTGTAATTTTTAGAGTTTAGTGAATCCTCCTCTCCGATTAGAAATAATTTGCTCATTTTTATAGATTTTTTAATTCCCTTGGGGCTTTTGCCATGATTTTTATTATATTCCTTTTGAATATGTCGTCTTCTAGAGGTCTCCCTGATAGCTTCATCCATTGCAGGACTGACCGAATCTGCATATAGAAGTACTTTTCCGTCAATATGCCTGGATGCTCGCCCCATGATTTGTATAAGTGATTTAGTGCTTCTCAGGAATCCTTGCTTGTCTGCATCAAGTATTGCAATAGTTGAAACCTCTGGAAGATCTAAACCTTCCCTTAATAAGTTAACACCGACTAAACAATCGATTTTTCCAGACCTTAAGTCATGTATGATCTTGATCCTCTCTAAGGTTTTTACTTTTGCATGAAGCCATCCAGATTTAATATTTTTTTCTTGTAAAAATTGAGAAATTTCCTCTGACATTTTTTGAGTTAGCGTTATTATTAAAATTCTATTATTTTTATTTTTTGCTTTTTCAATTTCTTTCAGGATATGGTTGATTTGATTTTTTCTTGGATGGATTTTTATTTTTGGGTCGGTCAGATATGTTGGTCTGATTATTTGTTCTGTTATTTTTTCACAATTTTCCATTTCCCATAAGCCTGGAGTTGCGGAGACAAAAAGAGTTTTATCAATTTTTGCTGTTAGTTCTTTGAATGTTAATGGTCGATTGTCATATGCTGAAGGAAGACGAAAACCATGCTCTATTAATGATTTTTTTCTGGAATGATCACCTTTTGGCATTGCTTTAAATTGTGGAATAGAAGCATGACTTTCATCTATTATGGTTAAGAAATCTTTTGGAAAAAAATCTATTAAGCAAGTGGGGGGCTCTCCTTTTTTTCGTTGCTGGAAGTGTCTGGAGTAATTTTCAATACCTTTAACTGTGCCAAAAGTTTTAATTTGCTCTAGGTCATAAAGTGTTTTTTGTTTAAGTCTTTCAGATTCTAAAATTTTGTTATCTTGATTGAAAAAATCAATTTGATGATTTAGTTCATTTTTTATATCTTGAAAGATCTTATCTCTATTTTTATCACTCATAATATGTAAAGTTGATGGAAATATTGATACTTTATTAAGATCAGCATTTCTTTCTCTAGAAATTGGATTGATGCTTGTTATTGAGTCAATTTCATCTCCAAACCACTCTAGCAATACAGAGTCTTCATTATCTGCAGTTTGTATCTTCATTGAATCATTCTGCCTTTCAAATGTCCCATTGCTAATTGAGCCCATTTCATATATATAACCTATGGAAAGCAGCTTTTCTGCAACTTTTTTTGGCTCTATAGAGTCGCCTTTTTTTAAGTTCATTACATTCTTTATGTAGTCTTTTGGCGCACCTATTCCATATAAGCTGGAAACTGTCCCAACAATAATTGGATATGATGACGTGACCAGTTTTTTTACTGCCTGGTTTCTGAGCCTTTCTATTTCTGCATTTATTCTTGCATCCTTCTCTATGTATTTGCTTTCATGCACTATGTAAGCTTCTGGTTGGTAATAGTCATAATATGAAACAAAATACCCAACATCATTTTGTGGAAAAAATTTTTTAAACTCTTCGTAAAGCTGAGCTGCAAGGGTTTTGTTGTGGGTTAGAACTAAAGTAGGTAAGTTGAGATTTTTAATTATGTTTGATACTGTATAAGTCTTTCCACTTCCGGTTACACCCATTAATATTTGTTTACTTGCTCCTCCTGAAAAGGATTTACAAATTTCTTTAATTGCGAATGGCTGGTCTCCAGCCGGTGAAAAATCAGCTTTTAAATTAAAGTTCAATTTGCCAGTGAGGTAATTATTTTTTTGAATTCTGAAATTGTGCCATTGTTGTTAATAATGATATTTGATATCGATTCTCTTTCAGCTTGTGTTGGCTGTGATTGATCAATTTTTAAAAAATCTTCTACTGATATTTTATGTTTGTATCTTTTGATAATTCTCTCTTGCCTTAATTCTTTTCTTGATTCAATTGTGATGATTTTTGTGAAATGTTTTTCGATTCCCGAATTAACCAGTATTGGAATTTCAAAAATATTTTTTTTATTGCTTGATTTAATTAGTGAGATGCATTGCATTTTGATAATTGGATGGATTAATGTTTCTATTTTTTTTAATTTATTTAAATCAGAGAAAACTGCCTCTCTTAGTTTTTGTTTTTCTAAAAAACACCTTCCTGTTTCTTTTTTTGAAAACACCTCTGGTGCTATTTTTTTTATTTCTTTTTGTATTCTTTCGTCTTCGTATAGTTTGTTAACTTGCTCGTCAGCGCTATAAGTTTTGTAGCCGAACTCTTTAAAAATTTTTAAAGCAGTTGATTTTCCAGATCCAAATGAGCCAGTTAGGCCAATTGCAATTTTTTTACTCAAAATCTTTCAGTAAGTCAGATAAGGTTTGGCCACCTTCAATTTTATCTCCAAATGTTTCACCTTTTGGTTTTCTCGATTCTTCTTTTGAGATAAGAGATAATGAAAGTCTCTGATTTTCTTTATCAATTTTGATAATTCTTGCTTTGGCTTGATCCCCTCTTTTTTTGTTGAATTGTTGGGGCATTTCAGTTTCATGAACAAAACCCTGAATGCCATTTTGCAAACTAACAAATAGACCTACTTTCGTTCTGTTTCCCATTGTCACATTTAACCAATTCTCTTTTTCCAGTTCAGGGCTGTGCCAAGGGTTTTCTTTTGTCATGTTGTAGCTTGTTTCTATTTGCATTTTTTCTTGGTCTATTTTTATTATCTTTACTTCTAGCTCTTGGCCTTCTTTAAATGAATCTTTAAGATTTCCCTCTCCCCACGTTGCTTCACTTCTGTGCAGGAAAAGGTTTACACCATTGTTAGAGTTGAGAATCATTGCAAAAGGTCTATTTTTTTGCATGAGGAATTTTTTAACTTTAGTATTTATTGTTGAACCAATAGGATTTTGAGATGTAAATTGAAGAAAATTTTTCGATCTTTTTTCTTCAAGGTAATCTATTCTTGAGACTATTGCATCATTTTGCTTCAACTCTTTTACTACGAATTTAATATTTCTGCCTATTAAAACATCAAGATTTCTAGGAGGGTTTTTTTCATAAAGTGATCTTGGCATAAATAAAAATCTACCTTTCAAATTTACCATCATTCCAACTTGTTGTTTGTTCTTGTTGAGAACTACGCGTTCAATCTCTCCAGAGAGAGGTTTTTTATTTGTAAAGGAATCCTGTATCATTTCCATTGATTTCTTTTCAAGTATTTTTTTTCTGCTAACGATTATTTTATCTTTGCCAATTTTTATTATTTCGACCTTTAATGAATCGCCCACTTTGACTGATGATAGATTTTCACCAAGTTGATTGGCTGGAAGCCATGCATCATTCTTCAATCCGACTGAAAGTATCAGTCCATTTTCATCCTTTTGAACAATTCTGCCTTTTAGTTGCTGTCCAGTTTCTGGTGTTTCAAAATCAAATAAAGAATCATCAGATTTAATTTCTTCTTTTATGTTTTTTTCAGAATTCATATTTTTTTCCAATTTTTATATCAACCTTTAAAGGAACACCTAATTCTAAGGCTTTTTCCATTGCTTTTTTGGCGTTGTTAATATAGTCAGTTATTATTGTGTCAGAAACATGAAAAACAAGCTCATCATGAACCTGCAGGATTAATTCAAATTTATCTGATAAATCTCTGTCTATCTTCACCATAGCTCTTTTTATCAAGTCGGCACTACCGCCCTGGACGCAATTATTTACAGCCTGCCTTTCAGCTTGTTGTTTGATGAAGTTGCTTGTGCTTCCAAGGCCATCAATGTATCTTCGTCTTCCATCTAGGGTTTCAGTATAGCCATTTTTATTTGCTGTGTCCTTTGTTTCTTTTATCCATTTTTCAACACCATGGAATTTTTCGAAATATTTTTTTATTTCATTTTTTGATTTTTTAATATCTATATTTAACTGTTTTGCAAGTGATGCTGCTCCCATTCCATAAATGATTCCAAAATTGATAGTTTTTGCAACCCTTCTATCATCATCTGTAATCTCGTGGGTCTTTTTTTTCAACATGATTGAAGCTGTTTGTGAATGCACATCTTCATCTTTTTTGAATATATCCATTAGTTTTTTATCTTTCGATAAATGAGCAAGAACCCTTAAGTCAATTTGAGAATAGTCAATAGAAACTATCGAAAAACCCTCCTCCGCTTGAACGCATCTTCTGATCATCCTTCCTTCTTTTGTTTTTATTGGCAAAACTTGAAAGTTTGGATTTTTTGATGCAAGTCGCCCACTTCTTGTTCCATAAGGGTCAAAAGTTGGATATATTCTTCCATCTTTTTTTCTGTGCTGTACAAAAGGTTTTATGTATGACGAGAGTAATTTATGTTTTTCTCTGTAGAGGATAATTTTTTCAATTATAGGGTGATGGCCTAAGAGATGATCCAAGGCTTCTCTATTCGTGGTTTTGCCATATTTTGATTTTAATTTTAATTTTTCAAAAAGTAATTCAGAAATTTGTTTTGGACTTCTTGGGTTAAATTTGTATCCTGAAATTTTTTCCATTTCGTTTTCAGTTTTGCTACATTCTTTTTCAAGTTTTTTTTCTAATTTTTGCACTTCTTTTAAATTTATAGGTATTCCTGTTTTGTTCATTCTTTCAACAGCAATTAAAAATGGTTTTTCTACCTCTTCATAATGTTTTTTTATTTTTTTTATTTTTGTGTCTAATTCATCTTTAAGCTTTTTCATCTTCTCAAAAATGAGAGAAGGGTCTTGAGGGGCCTGCTCTCCAAAAGCTTTCCCCCAAAGTTCATTTAGTGATGGTTTTTCTGAATTAATTAAAAATGCATAAGATTTCAAATCAAAAACATTAGTGAATTCTGAATGAAGAATGTTTATGTGCTTGTTTGCAAGATCAAAACCGATAATTTCAATATCTTTATTTAAATGATCTTTGAGATTTATTTTTTTAGAAAAAAGATGATTTTCTTCTTCTGGCATAAAGGTTAAATTTCCAGCTTGACATGCCCATGAATTTTTATAAGGAATGATTTTTACAGGTTTGCTTTTCTCTAGTTCTATTTTTATTTTTTCATAATCTAGTTTTTTGATTTTTACAGGTTTTCTTTCAACTGAAACAAATGATGTCATTCCTAATTCTTTTAATTTTTTTTGTGTTCCTGGCTCTTTAAGGTCAAAGGGCTTTATTTCATTCATTTTGATTTCAAGTTGTGAATTTAGTGTGGCAAGTTTTTTACAAAAATAAGCTGATTCTTTATCTGTTTCTAGTTTGTTTTTTTGAGAACCTGTTATTTCGTTGATGTTTTCATAAATCTCATCTAGGCTACCGTATTTTTGTAATAGTTTTTTTGCCGTTTTTTCACCGACACCTTTAACGCCTTTCAGGTTATCAGACGAATCTCCAACCAACCCTTTGAAATCTGGAATTTTGCTTGAATCAAAACCATATTCTTCAAAAAATGATTTTTTTGTTACAAGTTTTATTTGGGATATCGACCTTCCAGACTTCAAAATAGAAACTCCTTTCTCTATTGTCTGCAGTAAATCTTTATCATTGCTCACAATGGTTGGTGCAATATTTTGTTTTAATAATATTTTTGCAAGAGAGGCCAAGACGTCATCTGCTTCATGCCCTGGACATTCAAAACAATCAATTCCCATCTCTTTTAAAAATGTTTCAAAATAACTTATTTGCTCTAATAATATTTCCGGAGTCTCCTGCCTGCCTGCTTTGTATTCAGGGTATTCTTCTTTTCTCCAGGTTGGAATTTTTGAATCAAGAGCAACAATTATTGTTTTAGGCTGGTATTTTTTGTTAAGTGAATCCAGTGTTCTCATGAAACCAAATAAAGCATTTGTAGGCTTTCCTGAAGGTGATTTCATGCCTGGAGGAAGACTATAAAATGCCCTAAATAGAAGGTTTAAACCATCTACAAGTAAGGCTTTTTCTCTCAACTATTTATATACCTTAAATTTTCCAGCCATTAATTGTGACCAATACTCAGACAGTGCAGTTTTAACTTTTGGTGCCAAAAGTATTCCACCAATGATGTTTGGGAAAGCCATTGAGAGTATCATTAAATCTGAAAAATCTAAAACATTACCTAACTTCATCACTGTTCCGAGAACTACAAATGCAAGGAATATAAGCCTGTAAATAAGTGTGGTTTTTGCATTCATTCCAAAAAGATACGCCCAGGCTTTTTCTCCATAGTAGCTCCAGCTTATCATCGTTGAGTATGCAAAAAAGAACACACAAACAGAAAGCACTGCTGGGAACCAGGAGAATGTCGACTCGAAAGCTGCTTTTGTCATAGAGACACCTTCTAAGCCTTCGACATTGTAAACACCGCTCACTATAAGTATCAATGCTGTCATCGTACATATAACAACAGTATCGATAAATGGACCAATCATGCCTACAATCCCTTCTCTTACTGGTTGGTCGGTTTTTGCTGCAGAATGAGCAATTGCTGCAGATCCTATACCTGCTTCATTTGAGAATACAGCTCTTCTTATGCCCTGAACCATAACTCCAATCAAGCCTCCATAGGCTGCATCGGGATTAAAGGCTTGAGTAAAAATTAAATTTAATGCTGGGACAACTTGATCAGAGTTTCTG
>DLTY01000042.1 GCA_002501535.1 bacterium UBP7_UBA7824 | reverse complement strand
TTTTCAGACGTTAACAATTTAAAAGGTGGGATTCTTGCTTGGTCTAGAGAGATAGATTCGGACGTTTCTGAATATTAATTTTTAGCCAATGCTTTTTCGTAAAGGTCAAGATAGTTTTTTATTATCTTTTCTTTGCTGAAGAATTTTGCTCTTTGCCTTGCTTGAAACCTTCCCTTTCCGATTATAGAGAGAGCCAACCTGGCTATTTCTTTTGGGTTTTTGCTTGATGTTGTTTTGAAGAAGTCTCCTTTTTGGCCTAATACTTCTTGTACTCCTCCAACTTTTGTTGCAACAACAGGAACCCCGCATGATAAAGATTCAAGGATCGTTAAGCCAAAAGATTCAATAGTGCTAAGGTTAAGCAAAACATCTGCATGAGGATAAACAGTTTCTATGTTTTTGATTTCACCCAATGTTTCGACATGATTTTTTATACCTGTTTTCTTTGCAAGATCTATACATTTTTCTAATTCAGGACCAGAACCTGCCAATATTAATTTTGATGGAGTCAATGCTGCAATTTCAGTAAATGTTTTTATTACAAGTTGAGGATTTTTCGCTTTTCTGAAATTACTAATATGCAAAACAACCTTTTCCCCTCTTGACTTTGCAGCAGCAATTGCTGGATGAGGCTTTCTGTTTGGTGTAAACCTTTCAGTATCTACAAAATTATTTATAACTTTTATTTTTTTATCTAAATCAAATGTTGCATAGCTTTCCAATGCAAGAGATTCACTAACTGCAGTAATTGAATCTGACATTTCCAAAGAATCTTTGATTATCTGACCGTAAGCAGGATCTGTTCCTAAAAGGTTTGTATCAGACCCATGAAGGGTAACAATGTTTCTCGTTGGTATATTTCTTCTTAAGAGTATTTTTTGAACTAGATGGTTGACAAGGGCAAAAGGGAAAGCGTAATGAGCATGCAGTATGTCTGGTGGAGATTTTTCAGCAGCTGAAAGAAGGCTTTGAACAAGTGTCATTGCATATGGATGATGTTCCTTGAACAATGGATAGTTGAGATCTTTTGGCTTATGAACAGTGACATTCGAATCCTCTAGAGATGAAAACCTAAAAGGTTCACCGTAAGAGAAAAGATGAGTATTTGCTCCGTTTGCAGCAAGGTTTGCAGCAAGTTCAGTTGCGATTATTCCTGATCCACCCGCAGTTGGGTGGCAGGTGATGAATACTGTAGGTTTCTTTACCAAGGAGCGTTTAAAAAAGTTTCAACAGGGTCATTTAATGGTATTTCACCCTTGCATGTTATTGGTTCTGCGTACTCCTTTCCTATCTTTTGACCCCAATATCTGGATCTTTGATGCATCCAGGATTCAAACTTCGGGTCAGAAAGCAAGGTTTCAGGATCAGGTGAATCTTCATTGAAGAATTGGCTTTTGTGTGCAAAAACAGCTTTTAGTTTTTGGTTGAAATATTCTGTAATATCAACAATTGCACTTGGGTGTTTGTTGTGCCAACCTCCAAAAAACAAAACCCTGTCAGGCCTCCATTCTGGAGGTGCCTGTTCGTCTTCATTTAGGTATTTTTTCAATCCTGAAAGCATACATGTCCTTTCGACAACTTTGCTTGCACCAATATGATCTGGATGCCTACAGTTCCAGTGATGTGTAATGACTAGCTTAGGTCTAAGAATCCTTATGACATAGGCGAGCTCTTTTCTGTTTTTTTCGGTATCGTGTATTGAAGCATCAGGCCATTCCATGTTTAATCTAATTTTCAAGTTGAGAATTTTTGCTGCTTCATCACATTCTTTTTGACGAATTTCTTTATTTCCCCTTGTTCCTTTTTCCCCTCTCGTTAAATCAAGCACGCCTGTATTGTGTCCAAGTTCGGCTGATTTAGCCAAAATGCCGCCGCAAGAGAGTTCAATATCGTCTGGATGCGCTCCAATCGCCAAAAGATCCAATCCTGGCTCTAATGGATTTAACGGTAGATTATCAATTTTCGGTCTTTGCATTTTTCAAATTTCTCCAATAGTTCATATTCTTTCATGTTTTTGCTGAAAAGGTATTCGATTGCCGGTAGGCTTAGCATTCTTTCTTGCGGTTTTCCTTCCGGCCACATTATTTTCCTCAATTCATTTATTTGGTTGAATGCACGAGGTTCAATCTCCCTGAATGTTTGACCTTTCAGCTTGTCCAACGGGGAGGATATCTGCTTGGAAACCCTTTCAGACAATGGTTTTATCGATGGTATCTTCTTGGACAAATCTTCAAGGAATGGTTTTGATTTTTGATTCATGTCATCCTGGAACTGATTGAAGCTTTCAAAAAGCTCTTTGTTTTTTTCAATTCCATATTTCTCAACTGCTTTCTTTGGGTCTTTTTTAATCAGTTCGAAATCATTGATTATCTCAATGAGTTCTGAGTATTTTTCTGGAACTATTGATGCTGAGTATCTTGGTATGACAATCGGTCTTGTGACCCCTAAGATATCGTAAACTTCCTGAAAAAGAGACCTGTATGCTATTTCCCCTGGCCCTACAACAACTGCAATTCCATTGAACACGTAATCTTTTATAAGTGTTCTAGAAACAACGTTGGGACCGAATGAACCTGGATGTTTTTCTATGTCTTTACCTAATTCATCCAGTCTCCATTTTTTGCCAGACTCGCTAACAGCAAAATCTCCCTCTATGTTTATCCTGTATCTTTTTCCCTGTCCAAGCTCAAAGACATTCAGTTTTGATGGATTGCTTTTGAAGGATATGTCAAAACCAAGCCCTTTCATCTTTTTATGTGATTTGATGATTGAGTCGGTTATCTGCTTATGTTTATTAACAAATTCTGCAAGGATTCTTGACCAGGATTCTTTTATACTTTGCAGGCTTGAAGGGACAAAGCTCATTTCAAGCTCTTTCAGGTAGTTCTCTGTAAGGTATTTCTCA
>DLTY01000051.1:536-35821 GCA_002501535.1 bacterium UBP7_UBA7824 | reverse complement strand
CTGTATAAGCTGAAAAGATGCAATCGCTTTTCCAAACTGCTCTCTTTCTTTGGAGTATTTAACCATCGAATCAAAAGCTGCCCTGTGTATGCCTAAAGAAACAGCGGAAATCCCCAATCTGCCGTAATCAAGACCTTCTAAGGCAATTGAGAGACCTTTCCCTGGTTTCCCTATGATCATTGAATCAGGAATAACAACCTTGTCAAAAACTAAAATTGAAGAATCACTAGTTCTCATTCCAAGCTTGCCTTTAATTTTTTCACTTGAAACATTGTTTGAATCATGTGGGACCAAAAAAGCAGAAATCCCTAAATCTTTACCATTTTGAATGGTGTTTGCATAGAGAATGCTGAAATCAGCAATAGAACCAGAAGTAATCCACATCTTCTCTCCGTCAATTATCCAATTTCCATTATCCCAAGTTGCAGTTGTTTTCATTGAAGAGGGGTCGCTTCCAGCATGATTTTCAGTTAAAGAATATGCGCCTATTACATTTCCTTTTGCTATTTTTGGCAACCATTCTTTTTTCATCTCTTCAGAACCGTTTCTCAAAATCACCCCTCCACAGAGGCCTGAATGCACTGAAATTGTTACAGCCATGCCAGGGTCAAAATAAGATAGTTCCTGAATTGCTGCCAAAAAAGCAGAAGGAGGTAGCCCCAAACCGCCAAATTCCTTAGGAAAACTTAAACCCACAATGCCTTTAGAAGCCAATTCTACAAAAACATCTTTCCTAAAAAGTTCCTTTTCATCCGCTTCGATTAAGCCAGGCTTTAATAATGTTTCACCTAGTTTTGAAGTTAAATTTCTAATCTTTTCTACAACTTGATTCTCCATGATGCTTATTGTATATTTTTAATTGGAAATGAATACATTATCAAAGGCTCTGATTTTGACAAATCATTCTCTTTTATCGAATCAAAATAACCCCATATTGCCTCAAATTGAGGAAGCATAATTTTTTCAAAATGAACATTTTTCAAAGTTAAAATCTCATCAAAATGGTCGCCGATACATAAACCTGGTTTTTGCTTAATCTTTTTCACAAGATCAGACTTGTTAGCAACATTAGGGTTCCCTCCATTAAATGAATAGAACATATCATTTCTAATTGAATTCATAATTGTCCAACAGGGTTTTTTGCTGCCGTTTGAAAAATAAATAACATCTAAGCTAGAAACTGTTTTGAATTTTAATTTCCTTCCTTGAGAGAAACCTTTTATCCATGAAAAAGCTATCCTTAAACCCATAATTGATCCTGGACCGTTGACAAGAATGATACCTTTTATTTTTTCCAAATCCCTATTAAGACAACTTAAAAAATCATCAATTTTTAATAAATTTTCAAAAAGAAGATTTGATTGAAAAACCTTAGAGGCGATGATTGAGTCTTTTTCAGCAATTGAAAAACCTGAAAAAGGACCTGTTGGGTCTATTATGAGCCAAAGACCTTTATCTTTCATCTTGCAAAGAAATACGCCTTTCACCATTAAATTCATCGATATTAATTGCTACAAAACCATCAGATATATCAGATCCCCATTCAACAAATATTAGATAAGGGTCTTGCTCTAAGTACTCCATGATGAATGCTTGTAGGAAGCTTTTATTTTTTTTATATTTATAAAAATCAACATGAACAACAAAGCTGTCAGGTATCAGATAGATTAAGGCACTTAAATAAGTTGGAGATTGAACATCATCCACAGAACCACCCAAAGCTTTAACAAAACCTTTAACCATTTCTGTTTTACCTACCCCAAGATCACCATTGAGAAATACAACATCGCCTTTCTTGAGGTTTGTAAGAATTTTCTCAGCTGCTTCATGCGTGTCGGCAACACTATTACTTATTGTTACCAAATTATTTCACTCCCTTTGCCATACCAACTAGGGATATTTCCTTCTTCCATTTTTCCAATAATTGAAAAAGGGAGATTTAAACTCTTAGCAAGATTTTTTATTTCTTTTTTATTTTTTTGATCAAACGTCAAAAGAAATTCATAATCTCCACCTTGTGTATAAAACATTTCAGGATTTAATTTCAAATCACAAAATATTTTTTTCATAAATTTAGAACATGGGATTTCTGAAAAAATATTTGGTTTTAGATTTGATTTACGGCAAATATTAGCAAGATCGAAACCAATCCCATCAGTTATATCAGTCATTGCTGAAACATGCCTCGCAACCTTTATTGGAAAATCAATATTAGGACAAGGCTTTAGAGCCTGCTCTACAAAATCACCATACCCTTTGATCTTGTTGATGGCCAGATACCAACCTAAAGGTCTGCTGCCCAGCCATCCAGTAACACCTATCAAATCTCCTTTCTTTGCTGAAGATAATCCAGGGCCAATAGCATCAAAGCCTATAACTGAAATTGAAAGGACAATATCACTAGAAGTTTGTGAAAGGTCTCCTCCGACAACATTTAAATTGAAATATTTTGAAACATCGTTTAGGGCTTTTACGGCTTTTTTTATAATCAAATCATTAGTTTTCTTCGGAAAGCAAAACGAAGCCATGATCAATTCTGGATTCGATCCAACAGCTGCAACATCAGTTATAGCCCCTGCAACAGAATTCCAAACACCTTCTTCAATCCAGTTAGCTCTATCTAAAAGGAAATGTCTTCCCTGTATTGAAGAGTCTACTGACATAGCAATGCCACCTTTCTCCCAGTAAGCATCGTCTCCGGTTAAAGGAAACATTTGCTTTATCAAATTTATGACATCTGTTTCCTTCATTCAAAAACTTTAACTATCTTTAGCGACCTTTTCAAGAGCGCTAAGCAAAGCTTCAAGATTCTCAATAACAACCTTTTTTATGAGCTTGTCTATAAGGGGACCAACCAATGGAACTCCTGCGTCATACTCTAAGGATATAGAAGACTCGCAACCATTTTCAACATCTTCAAATGTCCAGATTCCGTTATACACCTTAAATGAGCCCTCAATTTGAGTAAACTGGCACTTTCTTTTTTTGACATCCCATGAGTCTTCCTCGACCCAACTCAAATCTTTTTTAATCGGTCCTGCTTCAAGCACCCCGTCCCAAGCAACTGTTTGCATAATAAAACCCTTCTTTTCTTTCTTTTTTAAAATCTTAACAGATTTCACTCCTGGCATTTCTTCAGCAAGGATTTCGGGATTCATTGAAAGCTCTATAGCCTTCTGTGAATCGCAATCTATAAATTTAGATACTTTGACGGTGTCCATAAAAAATCTTCAAAAAGTGACTGGAAATGTCTTAACTTTTTTGCCTCCTTTTTAAATTTTACAACAGGTAAAGAATCCTTATTTTCAGAAATTATTTCAAAAGCTTGTTTTATGTATACAAAATGGTCACTAGTATAAGTTCTACGTGGAATTGCTAATCTTAAATACTCACCTGGACAAGAAATCTGTCGACCTTGGTTGTCTCTACCAGCACACAAGCTGCCTATTTCAGAAGTCCTTATTCCAGCAACCAAATAAAGTGCCAGTGAAAGAGACTGAGCTGGAAAATCATCATTTTTTAAATGTTTTAACCATTTACCAGCATCGACATAAACTGCATGTCCTCCTGGATTAACACAAGGAACACCGATGTCAGTTAAAAGATCATAAAGAAATTTAATTTCATTAATTCGGTGCTTTAAATATCTAGGCTCCAAAGCTTCTCGTAAACCAACAGACAAAGCATTCATATCTCTACCAGCTAAACCTCCATATGTTATAAAACCTTCTTTTAAAATTTCCAGTTCAACCAATTTTTCATATTTCTCTTTATCGCTTTTGTCTTTTAAGGCAATAAATCCACCAATGTTAACAAGTCCATCTTTTTTTGAACTCATCCATGCTCCATCACTTAGTGCACAAGTTTGAAGTGCACAATCTTGAGGACTTTTGCCTTCTCCATGCAGGTACTGGAAGTAACTATTCTCAGCAATTCTTGCCATGTCAATCCACATTTTTACATTATAGGAATCAGCAACCTTTTTAACTTTTTTCAAATTATTTAAACTAACAGGCAAACCGCCTGCACTATTGCAGGTCACTGTTGCAACAATAAGGTCGATATCTTGATTTTTTAAAAGATCCTCAAGCAAACCAATATCAAAATTGCCACCAAAAACATCATTACCCTCATCTAGGCAAGAAAAAATATTCATTCCTGATTCAAGGGCATGTGCTGTAGTGGTGTCAAAAAGATGATTGCTAACTACGCCCTTTTTTTCTTTTCCAAATGCTGAAAATAAAATATCTTCTGCCGCTCTTCCCTGATGTGTTGGTATAACAACCTTATATCCAAATAAATCTTTTACACTTTCCTTTAAAGCGTAAAAAGATTGGCTTCCTGCATAAGATTCATCTCCAGAAAGAATAGCAGCCCACTGATTATGGCTCATTGAACCTGTTCCAGAATCGGTTAAAAGATCAATTGTTACAAGCGATGATGAGACATTGAAAAGGTTATAGCCTGAATCAATTAAAGCTTTTCTTCTTTCTTCTGGCGATGGATTAGGTATAGCTTCAACTGCCTTTATCTTCCATGGAGATGGATTATTTGAGCTCACTTATCTATTTGAAACTCTGCTTTTCTTTTCCCTCAATAAAGCAACTGCCAAATATTGGTCAAAAATGTCATCCAGTGAACCAACAGCAGAAATTGCTGTGTTCCTGTTTACAAGCGGGCCAAATTTTCTTTTTATAACGTCATCTAAAGACTTCAGTCCATTTTGTCCTAATTCTTTTTTTGACATATTTGCAAAAATATCCCTGTGTTTAAAAAACAGTTTTCCATCCTCCTCATATACGACACCTGAAAATTGAAAATCCTGAAGCTCTGAAAGCCTTCTATATTCAATAACAAATTTCCTACGAACTCCACCCAACATAAGAGGATATTATATTTTAGAAAAAATCAGAAAAGACATCAATTCCTAAATTGATAACCTTTTTTTGAAAAATAATATATGAATCTTCAATTCTTACTCCATATTTATCCTTGATATAAATTCCAGGCTCTATTGTTATTGCCATTCCCTCAAGCATAACATCTTTTGAATTTTGAGCCAAACGTGGCTGTTCATGAACTTCTCTCCCTATCCCATGACCCAATGAATGTCCAAAAAAGTCACCATAACCAAATTTACTTATAACATCTCTTGCTGATGTATCAAGATCATGACCAGAAACACCAGCAAACAAATGTGCCTCAGCTTCTTTTTTTGCATTTTTCACAATATCAAAAACCTTCTCAAGACTTTCAGTTGGTTTTTTACCAGGAACAACCCATGTTCTTGTCATGTCACTTGCCCAACCATCCAAGCAAACACCCAAGTCAAGGGTTAATGGCTCTCCTGGTTGAAGAATTTTATCTGTAAATGATGCATGTGGCCGAGATGCATTTTTTCCTGAAGCAACTATTGGTTCAAAAGCCATTTTGGAAGCGCCGTTCTTTACAGCATATGAAATAATCTCAGCAGCTAAATCCCTTTCTGAAACGCCAGGTTTAACTATTTCTCTAATATGTTTGAAAAGATCAGCATTAAGTTTGGCGCTTTCTGTCAAGCCAGTAATTTCATTTTTATTTTTTATGGACCTGATGAAATCAATTTGCTCATCAATGGCAACCAATTCAGCATTTAAGTTTTTTTCTAACATTTCTTTCTGGCTTTGCGAATTTCTTGAAGAAAGATAACCAACACGCTTAACCTTTTCATCAGAAAAATAATCTAAAGTATTTTTCAAAAGATTACCAGTCGGAGCACAATAAACATCAATATTTTTGGCTTTTAAATCCTCAGCTATCTCATGATATCTAAAATCAACACCCAAGACAGCTCCAGAATTACCAATCAAAAGAGCACCTGTTGAACCTGAAAAACCCGCAAACCATAAAAGATGAACAGGGTCTAAGAAGACAACAATATCCAAATTTGAATCATTTATTATTTTTTGAACTTTATCAAACATCTATATACAAATTCTAGAAGATTTAAATTAATATTAAAAACAATGGAAAATTCAATGTTTGATTATTGGTTTTATATTTTGCCAGCTTTCATGCTGGGCTCAATACCTTCAGGATACCTTTTAGGAAAAATATTATTCAAGAAAGATATACGACAATTTGGTTCAAAAAATATTGGATCAACAAATGTTGGAAGAACTTTTGGTTCAAGGTATGGCTACATCACACTTTTTCTAGATATGCTAAAAGGCTATCTTGGTGTTTGGGTTTCATACAATTTGCTAACTTCAAAATACATGCTATTAGAAAATCCTCAACCTGAGGAAATGAATTTAACAATCTCACTTTTGCCTCTTTTCGCAGTTTTAGGTCATGCTTATTCTCCTTTTATGCAGTGGAAGGGAGGCAAAGGTGTTGCAGCAACATTTGGATCATTCATTTTTTTTAACTTTGAATACATGCTAATCTGTCTTTCTGCTTATCTAATAACAATTAAAAAATCAAAATTTGTTTCCCTTGGATCAATCATCTCAACCTGCTTGCTTCCATTAACTTCTTATCTTTACCTTAAGAAAAATTTAAAAATAATCCATGGAAATGGGAATTATTATTTTGGAGCTAACGACTATATTCCATACGTGCTTGTTCAAACATTACCTATAATCATTTTAGTCATGTTTCTACATAGAGAAAATATAAAAAGACTCAAGCAAGGTGCCGAGAATCAAATAAAATGAAAGTTCATGTAGCTGGATTTGGATCATGGGGGATAGCCTTCTCAAACCTTTTAGCAAAACAAAATGCTGATGTAACAATACTTACAACAAATTTTGAAGATCCTGAAGCTTTCAATAATACAAAATTACACCCTTTGTTTAAAGGTTTAAAATTGCAAAAAAATATAAAAGCAGCAAGCAAAAAGCAAGATTTAGGGAAACCTGATCTTTTAGTTTGGGCTGTACCAACAAAATTTACCAAACAGTGGCTGAATGAAGATTTTGTAAAACGGTACTCAAATGTAGACATTCTCGTTTTGTCAAAAGGGTTATCCCCTGAAGGTTTTGATCCAATTGGAAATTGGCTTAATCATTACCTTAAAAATGACATTTACATTCTCTCTGGGCCTAATTTTGCTACCGAAATCATCCATGGAATGCCAGCAGCAACCGTAATTGCTGGTGAAAAAAGACCTGCTTCAATAGAGAGAATAATGAAAACAAGCTCTTTGAGAACTTATTACTCTAATGATATTCTCGGTGTAAGCCTGGGCGGTATATTAAAGAATGTTTATGCTATAGGTTCAGGTATGGTTGATGGTGCAAATTTAGGAAAAAGTGCAAGAGCAGCAATGATATCAAGAGCACTTGTTGAAATGTCAAGAGTTTTTGAGCACTTCAACGCTAATAAAGAAACTTTATGGGGTCTTGCTGGGCTTGGAGACCTAATACTTACAGCAACAGGAAAAGATAGCAAGAATTGGCAACTAGGAAATCAAATTGCAAAAGGCTTAAGCCTCGAAGATGCTTTAGATAACCTAACCGGAGAAAGTGAAGGAATAAGAACTTTAAAAGGGCTTATTGAATTGTCAGAAAAAACAAATGTAGATATTCCTTTAGCTTGTGCAATAAACAATGTCATTCATAAAGAACATACTGTAAAAGATGCAGTGAAAGACTTACTGCAAAGACCATCGAAAAAAACAGAAATTGAATGAAGTTTATGGGGAGTGCAAAACCTGCACTCCCCAATATTTCATTTACCCCCTATTGAAAGCAGGAAGTTGAATTGCCCAGCGAATCAGAACCATCAAATATTTTAAAGAATATTTCTTCACTGCTTTGACCACCTCTTCTGTTGTCTGTCCAGAGTGTAAAGATTTTGTCTCCAAAAATTTCTATAGAAGGGCTATGTTGAACATCTGGGCTTTCTATAGGATCACCAATTGAATAATCAGAAAGCTGCCATATTGGATTCATATTATCAGTACATCCAAGAGTAACTCTTTCAGTTGAGTTAGAAGCTGTATCTGCCCAAGATATAGCGAGTATATCGTCAGAAATATCAGCACTTACTCTCAAGTAAAGAGGAGAAGCGCCTGAGCCGCTGTTGTTTACTTGGGAAGCGCCTGACCAACCTCTTCCTCTGTTTGTTGTTTTCTTGGTCAATGTCTGATTGGCTGTACTAAATGCAACAAACATATCAGGAGAAGTTGTGTTTGAGGTCTTTGAAACATCCGCTAAACTCGGATAAAGACCTGTATTAATTGTTGTAACATTTCTACAAACACCAGTAAGTGCATCTGAGCTACACGCAGCAGAATCAATAGCAACACCAAAACCAAACGAATCAAGATTAGCAAGATTAGTACCGCCTTGAGTGCTTCCTACAAGTTGGTCTTCATAATTCATATTAAACCAACCACCATACTGACCAGTAACACCTTTAATAGCAGGGTCATCTGAAGTATGAACAAACCTGTTAAACATAACAGTATGTTCAGGATTGTTTGGTGGACTTGAATCAAAGAACAATGAATATTGACCGAAAGGCTCATTATCAGATTGGGCCATAACAGTCGAATCAGGTCTTTGATCTTCAGAATCAATCACCGACCATGCAGCCCATTGTCCAAGAGCTGAAGCGTGGAAGTCATTCTGGGTGTCCCCAACAGTTCCAACAGAACCACCGCTTGAAAGAATGTTTCCTGACTGTGCATGCCTTGTTGGAATTTGAAGGTTACCAATATAACCATCAGTAACAACAGTGAATGTTTTGAGTTCTTCAGTTCCAGTAAGCGTATCATCAGTATTTCTAATAAAAGTTTCACCAATTGGCATTGGCTGGAAAAGAGCTCCGCTCCAATTTACATAGACCCTGGAAAGATCTCCATCCAAACCATTGACACTAGTTGGAATATCTATAACATCACAAATGCTTCCTTGAACAAATACTTGACCACCTGCAAAAACTTCGACAGACTGTCCAATGTTATACATAGCAGCGTCCTCATCTTTAAGGAGGAATACACCACCCTCTGCTACCATTTCTCCAGTAAGCTGGTCTAGGACACCAAACTTACAATCTCCACTTCCAACTGCAAGATTTCCATTGTCCCAGAAAGTTTGAGGTATGTTAAGCAATCCTGTATCACATGGGTAAGGTGCAAATTGATTATCCTCATCAAAACACTGTGCGCCAGATCCATCACTTTGGACTAAAGCTGTATGTGTTCCTTGGGTTGTTGCTCGAACTGCAAAATTCCACACACCCGCACTATCAATATCAAAATCAGAAACATCATCGGCTTGGTAATTGAAGTCATTGACATTCAATACATCATCATCATTACCTCCCCAGAACCAAGATCTTGAGTAGTGGAAATCCCATTCGAAACCAGTATTACTGTTAAAGCCACTTGATAGGGTATCTCCATCTGGATCATAATGATCAGCGGAAAGGCTGATTGTGAATGGTGTTATTCCAAAAAGATCACCTTGTGTTTGTTCGATTATCCAAGCTACAGGTGGATTGTTAACAGTTAAACCGTTACCTACACCACCTAGATGTATAGGATTACCGTTTGCACAAACATGTTCATCTAATGTTGATGCTGTAGCACCACCATCAGAATATTCAATACAAGACTCTAAACTATAACCTTCATCAGAAGGATCTCCATCAGAAAGGTAAAGACTTGGCCTGAATGTAACACCTTGACCTGAAACAAGACATCTAAACGAATCAGAACCGTTTATGCCTTGGTCTCCTAGATCAGAATCGCCATTAGCAACACCTATCCTGTGACCTTCGTTTGCATTCCATATAGCCTTATTGTTACCAAAACCTGTTTGATAAGGCCAAGCACCGGAATCATCACATCTCCATTGTGGGACCTGATCTTTGTCATCACAGAAAGTTGTTCCATCAGGGCATATATCATCTCCAACTCCAGAATAATTAGCAAGTCCATCTTTGTCTATCGCTCCTGCACCATCACCAAACAAAATTGGGTCTCCATCCGGATCCCATGAGGAACGTGCTGAATAATCAACATCCCTAGAGCTATCACCTGAGAATACAGGATCTTGTATTGTCATATGAGCTAAAGGAATTCTATTTCTCCATACAGTCATATCAAATGATGAAACATCCTCTCTTGCTGAAGCACAGCTTGCAATCGACTCTGTTTCACAAACTCTTACAGAAATATTTCTCTTAGCCATATATGTTGAAGAATCACCTGAATCTGGCTCGTCTGTACCGTTCCATAAGGTATTACCTGAAACCTGAGTCCTACAAACATGCTCAAACCAACTTGGTTCAGCAAGCGGATCTGTACTTAAAGTAGAACCACTCATGTCTATAGAAAAATTGTTTGGGTCATTATCCCAATCACAATCAACCTGTACGAAAACATTCCTTCCGTAAGGATCAAGACTTCTTGAAGCATCCAAATGAACAACAGAGTCGAAAAGAACATCAGTAGGATCACAATTTGGCAACTCTGCAAAAGGACATCCTCCTGGGTTAGTTCCAGCCAATGGATTTAAAGGCTTAGGGAACATGTATGTTCCGTCTGCAAACACATCTAACAATTCTGCATCGGGAGACTTAAGGTCTGCTAAACCTGGATCAGCATCAGCTTCCCAGAAATTTACCTGACTATCAGCATCACTTGGGAAAATAGCACTTTGAGGTCCTAGCTGCTCTATAACCCTAACGTTTACTGTGTCTGAGTCAGTAAGCCCCATTGTGTCTTGAACTGTTAATGTCACTGTCCACATGTCTCCATTTGAATCATTATCCAAATCAGTTAAACCGTCTCTAACTTGAGGATTAGCTTGATCATCATCATAAGTACATGTATGTACTGGTCCAGCTCCACCAGTTCCATTACCACAATCCCATGTGTATGTAAGACCCTGGTCATCAGGATCAACTGAATTATGAGCTGACAGGTCAACAGAGAACTGTCCGTTAAAGCTAGGTGCTGAGCTTATTGAAACATCAAAAGTTCCAACCCAGTTCAAATGATCTTCAATCCAAGGATTTGTTGGATTAGCATTTGGATCCCAATTCTCAGGACCTGAAATAGCAGCTCTTGGAGCTCTATTTACCATGTTTCTAACAGGAACTTGGTTCAAAGAGGTTGAACCAGCAAGACAGAAGTAGTCCAAACATCCAGGAGAAACATGAGGATCATTTACTACAAGCTCAATTGGGCCAACACTATATGGTATCAATGGAGTGTTGGAAGCCGCATAAGAGCAAAGGTCATAAGTAAACGGACCAGGCGAGAATGGAGGACTTATGTTTGGAGCATTTGCATCTCCACAATCCCATTCAAAAGTTGTAGACCAAGGAGGATTGCTTAATTGATTTTCTAAATCTATTGTTGAGTTTCCAACTAAAACAATATTGTTTGATGTCAGTAAGCTATCTACAACAGGCAAGAAATCAGTTTGAGGATCAACATAAAGAATAGGCATTGGTGTTGTGTTTGTTGCCCTTGCAATGTTGTGGTTATCCTGTCCAGACAAATCACCATCACTTACAACAAGAGATACAGCAGGTCTTCCTACTGTTTCAAATTCACAATTCTGAGCAGAAGTGTTTCCTGCTGCAGTTCCATCACATTCCCAAGAGTACTGTAAAGAGTCCCCATCAGGATCCCAGGAAAGGTAAAGAGGATCTTCACCTTCACCCCTTGAATGCCAGCTAGTGACTCCTCCAACAGGAACAACCCAGTCAGTGTTTTCCTCATGAGCAACAACGATAGGAGCCCTATTTTCCCAAATTTCAAATGTCAAATACTCAATATCGATATTGTCATTCATGTCAATAATTCCATTAGTTGAATAGTCATCTCTTAAAGGTTCAGGGAAAGTAATGACGTCAGCACCGACAACACCACATGTGTCTATAGTGAAGGTTGAAGTCAATGAACCAGCCTCCCTGACCAGTCCTTGTCTTCCTCTAACTAGGTTCAATTCAATATCAGCACAAGCTCCAGCATCAAGCTGTAATTGGTTATCTCCAGCTGTAGCAGCAGAACCAATATTCCCCTCACGAACCTCTTCAATTTGAGCACCGTCATCAACAAGGTATGCAGGGGACATAGCGCCACCAAGGAAACCTCCATCAACTCTTACAGTATCCAAAAGGCTGATAAGCCTTGCATTATCTCCATCCTGGACAGTTTCAAGCAATGGATCAGCAAACTCAAGAACATCTGGGCTACCAGGAGTACAGTTCGTAACTGTTGTTGTCGTAGGACCACCAGCAAACATATTGTCATCCTCAATACGTATTGGGTTCCCTATACGGAACTGCTGAGCAACACATTCTCCGTCTGGAATGTCAACACTTGTTGAATTTATTTGAGCATTCGAAACTATATCTGTTACAGGGTCTGTTGGATCACATCCACCAACTTCAACAGTCCTATCGTCTGAATCTCCAATCTGGTTCGAAACCCTTACGCCCACATTGTCGGCAAAAAGCCCTGTAGCACAAACTCCGTCTGCAACTATTACAAAATCTGTAAATTCAATATGGTCCCTTATCAAAGGTTCAACAGAAAAGCCACATCCTCCAACAGTTCCATTGTCGCAAACTGAATACTCAACGGTCTCAAAAACAGGACCACCGACAGGATTTGGGAAACTACATGTTCCCACAGCAAAATCAAATATCTGGCCTGCACCACAATTAATTCGATATTCAAGAGAGTCATTATCAGGATCCCATGAATTATTCAAATCTATCTCAACATTATGAGTTGTTGAACTTGATCCAACAGTCAAAGAACCTGTGTAATCAGCAAGTGCAACTGGCCTTTGCTGACCAGGTCCTGCTTCATCAACATAAACAACAACTGTTCTCACATCTTCAGAAGGAGAACTTTCATCATCAAGAACTCTTACAGTAAGAAGGTTTGCTCCAGTAACCATTCCGTCTATTGCAACAGAACAACTACCAGTCTCTTGAGTCATGCCTGGGTTGTCAAAAGCAAGATTGTGTACCCAGTTACAGTCAATTTCTCTGGAAGAAATTCCAGAACCAGAACTCATGTTTGTATCAGCATCTAATGAAAGAGCTGTATTCCATGGAACTGGCTGTTGTGAATCATGGTTGTAATAAACACCTGTAACTTTTATGCTTCCCATTGGATCTTGGTTCATGTCAGAAACATAAACATCCAAATTCACAGTATGAGAACGAACAGAATCAGTAGGCAATATTGTGTTTGCATCTCCTGAATCATCCCTTAATCCACCATCATCTGTAACTGTCAAAGTCACTGTTTTAACACCTGTTCCATCATTCACCTCATCATAAGAACATCTCCATGTAGGGTCGGAAGTTCCACTCCATTCAGAAAGTGTTCCTCCATTACAGGTTGGCTGATATTCATTAATGTTTCCATCAAGATCATCTGATCTTGAACCATCAAAATCTATAAAATATGAGCCAGAAGGATCATATGTTCCAAGAGAACCACTTGCGCCGCTTATAAAGAAATAAGCCTGTGGCTGCCTGTTCTTCAAACTCGAATCACATGGCGTTCCATCATTTGGACAATCTCCAACATGTATAACTGTAGTGATAACTGTAGAAAGACCTCCATCAGCATCCGTAATTCTTAAGCCGACAGTATAGTCTTTTTCTTCTGAGAAAGTTATATTCTCACTTTCATTTGTTGAATCAACCGTAAACACACCACCAACAACATCAAAATCCCATTCATAAGTACAACCATCACAGTCTGTTGGATCTGTCCATGTTGCATCATCTGTATCAACAGCTACAGCACTGAAGTCAACACTCAAAGGAGCAAAACCAGCAAGGAAAGGGCTTGCAGAAATAGCACCCTGTGGTGCTTCATTTTCATTCGGCATAACTCTGTATGTCACAGCATGAATATTTGTTCCACCAAGGTTATCAGTTGCTCTCAAAGCAATTATCCCCTCTCTGTAATTAGCACCAGGAACATCATTTCCGAATGTTGAATCAACTGATGAATTTAATTCACTTCCACTTACATCAACATTAAATGTTATGCCGTCATAGTTAAGATCCCAATCCCAAACAACAACCTCGCCATCAGCATCAACTGACCTTCTTCCATCGAGATAGACTGATGCGTTTCCAGTATTGTCATATTCTGAAACATTACGTACAGATTCAGCAAAAGGCTTGACTATCGCAACAGCTTGCGGAGCACTGTTACCAGCATTTATGTCGTGCTGGTAACCATCTGAACTTGGATCATCACCATAACCAACGGAGATGGTTAAACTCCTTGAACCTGTCTCCCCATTGTTATCAATAAGGTCGTAAGTCACAACATAATCACCAACTTCCCTGAAAGTACATTTTCCAGTACCATCACCATTATCGCTTGGTATCGGCTCGTTACCTGCACTAGCAATTGAATTGGAATCACAATCCAAATTTCCATTTCCAAAGTTGACTATTTCATCCTCTCTGTCGAAAGAAGCTTTTGCGTCCAAACAAACACTAAAAGAAGGTGTTGCAAGATTATGGTCAAGAACGCCTGCAGAAGCCATAGGACAAGATTCAGTCTGGTCCTCTCTCAATCTCAAAAGAACCACCGGTGCTTGGTTCTGATAGTCATCCACGTAGAGGTAACTCCAAATTATTGGTGAACATTCACCTGGGTTTGGTCCACCGCTACATGCTCTCATTCCAACTCTTGTTCTGTTGTCTCCTGCATCGAATACAGAACCTGAATAACTCAAATCAACGGCACAGTTTGTACCAGCTGCTGGATTGCTATTTGGGTTACAGTTAACAGTATGATCCGGAGTCCAGTTTGAAGAAGAACCATCCCAATCCTGAACAAACTCACATGTGAAACTTGTACCATCAGGATCATAAGAACCTCTATTATTGTCTCCAAAAGCACTTACCCTCCATGCACATTGAGCCTCAACTGAAAGGTTATTTGTTTCATCCAATTCACCAACAGCTCTATTGCTGTTTGAAGCATTTCTTAACCTCATAACAGAGACAGGTGGACGATCCTGGTTATTGTTTACAGGAACCCATATTACACCACAGCCAACAGCTCCATCATTGTCAGTGTATCTTGCACCAACCCTCTTCAAACCTGTTGTAGCATATGAATAATTGTTAAACGTATTGGTTCCAGGATTGCTCCAATCATTATCATTCTCACAACTGTTCGCTTCAACAAAGTTAGAATTTCCAAAACCACCTGTCCTTGTGATGTTCGTGTCGTAATCCGCATTCCATTCACAAACAGCAGGCTGAGGTGCAGCAAAACCGCCATCATCCTCATAATCACTAACCCAACATTCAAGTTCAGGACCGAATTCATTTGTTGCCATTCCTGTGCTGATGCTTCCTGAAAGATCTCTTATATGAACCTGAGGTGAATTATTGATCCTTTGCGTGTAAGCATTTCCATCAATCCAAGTTGCTCCTTGATCGGAGCTCATCATGTGGAACATTTTCGCACGACCGCTTGAAGCCTCAACAAAACTCAAATGCCAGAAACCGTCAAAAGGACCTCCTGTTGCAGGTTCTATGGTTAGTGTAGGTTGAGTTTGAGCACCTTGTCCAGATGCCCTCAAATCACTGTTTGCCAAGCCAGGCATAGAGTTTCTTGAAGACCAGGTAGCACCTGCATCTGTACTTTCAACCCAATAAATATCCAAGTCACCAGTTGCATCATCACCAAAGAAAACGATAATGTGATCACTGTTTACAGGATCTATTACCATGTTTGGAGCCTCAGCATTGCTGGAACATACCGGAGTACCTTGTAAGGTCACATGAGATATGTTTTGAGCCTCTTCCCAAGTGACGTTTCCGTTAAGGTAACCACCCTTTCTGTACCTTATTTGAGTTTCTCCCCCAAGACACTCTTCTAGTGAGGATGACATCCAGATTGTATGCAATATACCCTCATCCGGACCTGTTTGAGTGAAATGTATATTGTGCTGTCCTTGAGACCAACTGCTATCATTTCCTTCAGCTGGAAGGAACGGGTAAGCATCCATATCACCAAAATCACCACTGATCATCTCGTCATCTCCAACAGTCAAAGGAATTTCAGAATTGCTCTGCGGGTCTCCCTCTCGACAAAGTTTTGCATCCCATGATCCACTATACACATTTAGACACATTAAGTTACTTGTCGCTCCCTCTTCGTCTACAACTCGAACAGCGATTCTGTAATCACTACCAAAATTCATCTGAGTTCCTAATCCATCTATACCATTTGTTGAATTAAGTTCCCATTGATAGAAGTTCTGCTCTCCTGAAGCGTTACAGTGAGTGGTGTCATTTGCAATGAAGTTAGGATCAGCAACATCGATATTTGCAACATCTGACTCTATAACATCAGCAAAGAAAGAAACACCATCGTAATCAAGATCCCATTCAAGGGTCTGAAGAGCATCATCATCACAAACACCTACACCAAAGCCAACAAACTTACCTGGTGAAGGGTTAAAGAATTCTGTTGGATTTGTCCCAATAGGATTCAAAACAGTGAAGTCATCCAGTGCATTATCAGTAAAGGCACCTTGCTCACATGTAGCACAATTTGCAGGATTTTCATCCACACCATATACCCATATCTTAGGAACCTCTGGAGCTTGGTTAACCTGAATCCTGACAGTTTCAGAATCTCCAGATATACCATCCCATACAGTCAATACTGCATCATAGAAAGGAGCATTTGCTGTGTATGTATGAATATATGTTGAATTCAAAGTTGTTAAATCAAGATTAGTATCACCATCAAAATCCCATTGGTACTGGAGATCGTCAGGGCCTGAATCCAAATCAAAACTAGAAGATGCATCAAATTCAACTCTTAAATTAGTTGGCGTATCATCAAGTATCTCAAAAGTAAGACTTGCTGAAGGTTCAACATTGTTAATGACTCCAACAGAAGCGCTTGCAGAATCACAAAGCTGAGCTTCAGGGAAGTCAAGAATACCTGGGTAACGACATGTTCCATCAATAGCAACAACTCTAATTCTGAAATCAGTTTCACCAGTCCACAAATCAACACCATTGAGTTCTGCTGAAGGAGCAGTCCAAACAATTCCGCTCACTCCTGATTTTGCCCAAATTCCATCGTTGCTTTCAATGCTTGCAGAAGGACCATAAGAACCCCATTGTCTATGCTCGAGAATGGCTTCATTACTGGAGAGATAGTTGCTGGTTAACGTATCGGCCAAGGTGATTGTCGCAACAGAATTACCAAAATTACCTGATTGAGTACATTCAACTATCGTTGTGTCAAAGCCAGGCTGGCTATTATCACTAATCCTTACAGGCCTGTATTGATTATGACGATTACATGAACCTTGAACAGAGACAGTGCTGCTTCCTGAAAAAGCATCAGTTGTCAGGTAGGCTCTAGCATTTGAATTATTGTTAGAACCCTTCCAATCAGTCCAATAATATTTAGTTGTACCACATGGGTCAGTCCATGTAGGAGCACAATTTCCTGGGCCATCAGCATCTTCAATAGAAACAGAAACTGTTGTCTTTGAAGCATCTGAAGCAGGAGCGCTCAAAGGTGATTCAAATATTGGATTATCAGCAATGGTTGGACCAGCAGTTATTTGAGGTGGGTCATTAACGTTTGGAGAACTATAAACAACTGTAACAATTGATTCATCTGACTTATCACAATCATCAAGTTCATTACCAAATGTATTTGGATCATTTGGGTCATAAGGAGTGAAGACGCCACCTAAATCACATCCTAAGATTTGGTATTGATCATTTGTGTCAAGAGTCAAAAACCTATCTAGGCCCAAGGTCCCTGCCTGAACATCAACCGAAGTTATTTGGGCTCTCTGATAGCATCCATCTGAATTCCAATCTGGTTCAGCATAAGGTGAACATGATTCACCTGAATCCGGGAAAACAACCACAAAGTGACCCCAGTCACATAAAGGGTTTCCAGTAACATTACTGGTACCACAAACCCTACTGAAATCTTGTAGAGGATCGGTATCTACAATTGTATTTTTACTTGTGCCATCACCGTTGTCAAGGAATCCTTGCATTGCTATCTGATCAGCAACAGAAACTGAAATAGGCATTGCACATCTTATGCTGACTCTTGCATTGTTAGAAATAGCATAGTCTTCTTCAAGAGTTGTTGATATTTCAAGATTTCCAGCTGGAGCATTAAGAGGATCAGTGTCAGCTGTAATCGACACTACAAAAGTGTCTGTGTATTCTGTTCCAGCATCATCACTAAGCCTGATAGGTATGTTTGTACTACCATTAGCTCCACCAAAAGCCAATATATTGTCTACCCTTATACAGGTTGTACCTGCAACAGCGCCGCCACATTGACCTTGTCCAAAGCTAAAGCCAACATTTGAAATCGCTGCTGAAGAGTTCACACTATCTAAAACCTTCAAAATTGAATTGTCAACATTAAAGTCTGGGTTTCTTACAACGCTGTTTGAAAGAACAACACCGCTACCACCATCAGGAACCAAAGAATTAAATCCAGCATCTGGACTCCATGACCAATTATCAAAACCCCAAAGATTCGAAGAATCAGTGACACAGCTTTGAGGAGTAGCATTTGGGTTATTGATATCAAGAGACCACCAGTATCTAATTATGTCTGAATTAGAGTCGTCTGCGCTGACGGTAACCTGTCTTGTCGAACCGGTTGTTTCACTAACTTCCATCGTGATTTGAGCCTGAGGATTACTGCCCGTTATAGAAGGAATGGAATTCTTGAAAGCAGGACCGCCTCCCCCACCTCCATTTGAAGTGCCGCTGTCTGAAACAGTGATAAGCCAAGTAGTGCTTCCAACTCCGCCAAAAATATCCTGAGCTGTAACGGTAATCTCATATTGATCACTTGTTAATTGAACATCTCTATCAGCCAAAGGACGGAATCGACCACAGAAAACTGGCTGTTGTCCAGGTTGATTAGTACAAAGAAGACCGCTTGAAGGGTCATTTGCAACGTCACCTACCTTGCTGTTTGAAGGCATTCCGATTTCAATAACACCCTCAAAAGGAAGGTTTTCACCTATAAGATCAACATTCCAGTTAACCAAGCTTATATTTTCTGATTCTGAGATGTTGCCATTCTGGAACTCGGCAGCTAGCCAAACATAATTATTGTCGTTAGAGTTTCCAGAACCGTCATCACTAATATCATCTGAGTTAAAAGAACCTCCAGAAAAAGTACCTGGTTCTATGATTTCACTATTTCTAGGATCAGCTTTTTCATCTTCCCATTCAAAAGCAGTCACCGTTGCAGGGCTATTAAACTCAGCTACGTAATTTACAGTTAAATTAATGTCTGCCTCAGTGTAACCGCCCTTATCATCTGACATACGCACTCTTAAAGTTACAGGAATATCTGTCTGCGCACATCCTGAATCTTCATCAAGATTTGGAGCATGCCAAACAGCATGACTGTAATATTGATTTGATATTATTTGACCTTCTTCATCCTGTAAATTTGTAGCTGGAGTCAAAGGATAAAAAGGCTCCAATAAAACCTGGCCCTCATTTGTTGTTACGGTTCCTCGACACTGACTTGGACTAACCTGAGTCCACTCAACAACAACATTATCATCAGCATCAGATTCTTGGAATTCAACATAAAGATCTATAACGGAATGATCGATTGATGTGGTTGAATCTGTAACAGAGGTGCATGTTTCATTATTTTCTTCAGTACATCTTGAATCAACACTCCCAACCTGGACCCTGTTTCCTTCTTCATCCAAAAGGTACGCAAACGGAGCAACTGTGACCTCTGGACCTTGATTAATTCTTAAAACAAGACGTGTGTAACCTTTCTTACCTCTCTCATCCTTAACCTCAAACTCAAGTTCAACAGTTGTACCAATTACTGGAATACCAAAAAGAGTTCCTGTACCTGGATCAAACTCCAAGCCATTAGGAAGCTGTTCTTGATTCAATAAAGAAATATCAAGATCTCCACTTCCACCATTAGCCTGCAAAGTCATACTGTAAGATTCATCAACCTGTCCAGGTTCTAAAGCACCTGTAATGAAAGCAGGAGTTCCAACCTCTTGACTATCTCCACCGCTACAGGCAGAAAATATGATTGAGAAAAGAATTACACAGAATGTTGATTTAATGAATTTTTTCATAATGATTACCTCCGTTTAGTAAACCTTTCAATCGTATATCAAAATAAGGGAAAATAAATCAAAAAAGTTGGTTTTTAATTTTTTATAAAAAAATTATAGAATAAACAATAAGCATTAAATAAAAATATGGAGGTCTCATGACTAAAACAACCCTAACAGTAATAAAAGCAGACATAGGAGGTTTTGTAGGACATTCTGCAATTCATCCAGACTTAATAGTAAAAGCAGAGGAGGAACTTCAATCCTCAAAAGACAAAGGCCAAATCAAAGATTTTAGAGTTTTATGGGTAGGAGATGATATGGCTTTGGTGATGACACATGATAAAGGTACAAATTCACAAGAAATTCATAAGCTTGGCTGGGATACATTTGTAGAAGGTACAAAAGTTGCAAAAAAACTAAAACTTTATGGTGCAGGCCAAGACCTTTTGTCTGAAGGATTTTCAGGAAACATTAAAGGAATGGGTCCTGGATGTGCTGAAATGGAATTTGAAGAAAGGACCAGTGAACCTTTTATTGTTTTTCTTGCAGATAAAACTAGCCCTGGAGCGTGGAATTTTCCTGCTTACAAAATGTTTGCAGACCCATTTAACAGCCCTGGTTTAGTTATTGATGAAAACATGCATGGTGGATTCGAATTTGACATAATGGATGTAAAAAACAACAAAACAATAACCTTAAAGGCTCCTGAAGAGTCATACAAGATACTTGCCTTCATAGGCGCTGTAGAAACATATGTAATCAAAAACATAAGAAGAAGAGATGACAAGATGCCATGTGCAACAATGTCAACAGATAAACTTTCATTGCTAGCAGGTAAATACATTGGAAAAGATGATCCTGCAATGATTATTAGATGTCAATCTGGATTGCCAGCAGTTGGAGAGGTTACAAACCCATTTGCTTTTCCGCACTTGGTTCCTGGATGGATGAGAGGCTCTCATACTGGACCAATGATGCCATGCTCTTTTGCAGATTCAAACCCAAGTAGGTTTGATGGACCACCAAGAGTGATAGGTGCTGGTTTTCAAATTGCTGAAGGAATGCTAGTAGGACCAAGGGATATGTTTAATGATCCTGGTTTCGATAATGCTAGACAGAAAGCAAATGATGTTGCTGACTACATGAGGATGCATGGTCCGTTTGAACCACATAGACTTCCACCAGATCAAATGGAATATACAACTTTACCCAAGATACAAAAAGAAGTAAAAGAAAGATGGATGGAAAATAAGGATGGGCCAAGCACTAAAGATTTGGCTGATCAACATGCTTACCAGGCAACAAAAGATGACGAGCTTGAATAAAAAATTTGACTAAAAAATATTTAATAATAGCATTAACTATCTTTGTCGCACTTTTGGCATTTGTCAAAACCGCTATATATTTTATTTCAGTGTCTTCAAGATCATGAAAAAAATATTTTTAGCTATTTTTCTTATTGGCACAACTTCATGCATTGCAGAAAAAACAACTGTTGGAAAGATATGCACAAAAATTAAAACAAATCCTAATTTGGTTGAAGAATATAAAAAAGGCAAGAAATTCAAGCTTCCATTGTTCTTCTTTGATGTGAGCTTTCTACCTGAAGAAAGCCAACAATGGGTTGGAAAAGACCCTACCGGAAAAGCTTATGCAAGAGTGACCATGAGCAATAAAGAAGGTCAAAAAATAGGCCAAGAATGCATCAGCAGCTATGAAGCAAAATGTACTTTTTACATTCAGGGTTTTTTTGACGAGCATCTAAATGAGCCATACGGCTACGGAAATAATTGTGAAATCAGGCTTCGGAAAGTGAAAGTTTTAAACAAGATAAAAAAATGATAAATAAAAGTTGGCTCTGCTGGCTGCTCTTTGTCATTATTTGGAATTACGGCTGGCCAGAAGTTAACCCAATCTGGGATGTAGTTGTTGCAGTTTTTTTATCCTTGTCCCTTGCTTGCTATAAAAAATAACTAAGAGATAGGGGTGATCTCAAAAAACAAATTAAAATCTGCAACTCTGTTTACTGATAAGTCCTCAGAAAAACCAACTTTTAAAAAATGTTCACCCATTCTAAAACGAGCAGAAAGATACAATTCAGTAATCTGACCTTCTAAAGTCTTGCTAGAAGGGCCTTTCCAAAGATTTGTAGATGAAACAATTCCAAAATTAAAAATATTTTCGTGAATCTTTTTTTCCCGAAAAGCTGAAAAGGCAAAAAATCCAGTTCCTTCAGTTTTGTCAATGTCAAGACCACCAAACCACCCTCCCCCATATTCACCAAGCCATTTACCATACTTATATTTTTTATAAATCGCAAAACTTGGATCTGAATAAAGATTCAAAGGCCCAACACCAGGCGCAAATACAGCTTTCAAAACTAAATCTTTTTCAATGTCTTTTGACACTCTAAGAGGACTTATGCCAAAACCGGAATCAGTAACTTGCCATAAAACATTTCCATCATCCTCAAAACTCATTGAAACTTGATTTTCTGGCATATTAGGCCGATCACCTAAAGGTAGATTCCAAAAATCATGCCAAGAATCGATTGAAGAATCCATAAAGCCACCACCAAGATAATATAAATCTGTAACGACTTTGTATCCATTTTTATAAAAGCTAAAAGGTTCAGAAATCGAAGTGACTTCGCCATCCATATAAATTCCGTCCCCAACATTTGCATACGAGGCTATAGATAATCTTTCCTCAACCCTATCCCAATCTGGAATAGAAGGAGTTGGGAGCGAACCCCAAAAGGGATGTGAAAAAGGAATTAAAGCTAATATAAAAATCATTTTCTAATTATCAAGTTAACTCCATTATCAAAACCCCAAGACTCTAAAGCCTTTCTCCATTTTTGATCTTGTTCTTTTGCTAGGGATATGACAAGATTTACATTTTCACCGGCAAGTGAAAGCATTTCTGCTTCCTTCAGTCCAGGCCAATCAAAATTGTCTTCTGCATCATTGCATTCACCATGAATAACAACCTCATCGAATAACCATGTCATCAAAGAAACCGCTATCAAATCCCACTCAAAATTGCAAACTGCCCTTATTGGAATGTTTATTTCAAGCTTTTTCAAAATCATTAAAAGACTAGGGAATTTTTCAATATCATTAATTTGCACGTCCATCCAAATTGCACCTTTGTCGTAAAAATCTGTTATTTTGCTTTCTGGATTTTCATTATTGGTGCTATTAAATTCATGCATAAGAATATGTTTAGTTGGATTTTCTAGAAATGAAACTCCCCAGTTTGGATTGATATTTAGACCTTTGTGAGAAAACCACCTTTCAAGAATCTCTAATTTCAAAGAAATAATATTCGATTCTGGCCTAAGGTCATAATCCCAACCTTCTCCCCATATGGAAGAGTACTGTTCATTTAATAATTCATGAATCTCCTTATGCGCTTTTGCCAATTCTTCAATCTCTACAGCGATAAGGTCTGAAGCGATAGGTTCAGATAGAGATATTTGCAATCTTGAAGGAAAATCACCATCAAGAACTTTTTGCCAGTATTTTCTTTTAATTTTCATTTATCTAAAAAACAGAATTAAAATTTTATTATGCTTTTTGACACACATTGCCATTTAGACGCAAAACAGTTTAAAAATAACATAAATGAAATTGTCAATAATGCAAAAAAAAACAATGTCAGCAAAATTCTAATACCTGCAATCAAGCCAGGATTGCCAAACATAAAAATAAAAAATGTATTTTTGGCAACAGGGTCTCATCCGTATCATTCAAATGAAACAATTAAAAATAAACAAAAAATTATTGATGGTTTAGAGGATGCAGTGGCTATTGGCGAGACTGGTTTAGATTTTTTCAAATGCCCCATAGAAAAAAAAATCCAAATTGAATCCCTTGAATTTCAATGTGAATTAGCAGTCAAGACGAGTATGCCAATTATTCTGCATGAAAGAAACAGTTTTTCTGAATTAATTGAAATTATTAGAAAATACCCTGACATAACAGGTGTTTTCCATGCATTTCATCACTCAGAAAAAGAATTAAAAACAATAATTGATTTAAATTTTTATGTTGGATTAGGAGGGATGGTCACTTATAAAAAAAATAACATATTGAGAGAAGCGGTTAAAAAAGCTCCACTAGAAAGATTTGTGCTTGAAACTGATTCTCCTTATTTGGCTCCACAAACCAAAAGAGGACAAGTTAATCAGCCTGCTAATCTTCTCGATATTGCCAAACGCATATCATTGATTAAAAATAAAACTTTAAATGAGATTTCCTTGCTAACAACTGAAAATGCTAATAGACTATTCAAATTATGAAAAAAATGTGGCTTGTATGTTTTGTGACTTTTGTAATCGACACCCTAACAAAACAATTTGCATGGAGGCAATTTACACCACATGGCATGAGCTACCCCTTTAAAGAAGGTTCGGATTTTAACTTCGTCATCGTTAAGAATGAAGGGTTGATGCTTGGTTTTCTTTCAGGCAATCAAGCATTTGTTGTATTTGTCATGGCGTTTGCTGTTTATAGTCTTTACAACTTCCTGACAGAAGAAAAGTTTCTCAGCAAGAAAACCTACTTGATACTTCCAGCAGGCTTGATATTGGGTGGCGCTTTGGGTAATCTTGTAGACAGGATGACCAGAGGTTTTGTTATAGACTTCATTTCAATAGGGGATTGGCCTGTTTTCAATATAGCAGATGCTGCTGTAGTAACTGGAATAATACTAATGATTATTCCTGAAAGCTTACGGAACAATAGAGGTTAAGTAAGATAGACTTTCTGCAAGCCTAGCAGTCGCAGGGCCATAAATATCAACCATAGCCTTTGGATTTAATCCATAATAAAGTATAAAGAACATAACAGGAGCTATTGCCCAAACTTCCCATTTTTTCATATCTTGCAAATCTTTCCACTTTTCATTCAAGGGCCCCATGAATATTCTTTGGATCATCAAAAGCATATATGCAGCTGTGATAACGATTGTCACAACCCCAAAAGCTGCTAAAACTCTAAAGAAATTCATGCCTTCAAATATACCTGAAGAAACAATCCAGTCAAACTTGCTAAAGGCAGCAACAAAAGCCATAAACTCTCCCCAGAATCCTGAAAGTCCTGGAAGCCCCAAATTTGCCATACCAACAAATATCCAAATGGTAAAATATTTTGGAACAATACTTCCAAGCCCACCATATGCCATTAAATCTCTATTGTGAGTTCGTTCGTAAACTACACCCACCATATGGAACATACAAGCACTTATCAAACCATGACTTACCATTATGAACATACCTGCTGATAAACCAAGCTCCGAGGCTGTTGAGAAAGCAAAAATCAAATAGCCCATATGTGATATAGAAGAGTATGCAACCATGCTTTTCCAATCTTTTTGAGCCATAGCCGCTAAAGCTGCATAAACCATACTGACAACACCAACAATTGCCATTAAAGGCACAGCAATTCCGTCAGTATCATGAATAGCACCATTAGTAGCGGGAAGCAAAATCCTTATAAAGCCATATGTTCCCATTTTTAACAAAACAGCAGCAAGCATCATTGAAATTGGCGTTGGGGCTTGAACGTGAGCATCAGGAAGCCAGGTGTGAAATGGAACTATAGGAACTTTTATACCAAAACCGATAAAGAATAATAAAAATAATGAAGTCTGCGTGACTAAGCCAGGCCCATCTACCGGAATATTATTTGCAAAAAAAGTTGTTAATTCTGATATGCCAAAAGATCTAACTGGTGAAGCCCAGAACATAACTAGTATACCTATAAGGACAGCAACAGAGCCAGCCAAGGTGTAAAGGAAAAGCTTAATTGCTGCATATACTCTGTTTTTTCCACCCCATATACCAATTAAAAAATACATTGGCAACAACATCAATTCCCAAAATACAAAAAACATAAAAAAGTCTCTTGCAACCAGGACTCCCAGAAGTGAAGTTTCAAGCAGCAGAAAAAGAACAACATACAATTGCAACCTTTCTTTTATTGAGTTGCTTGAAATTGCAGCAGATATAGAAACAAAAGTAGTCAAAACAATCAAAGCCAAAGATATACCGTCTATGCCCATATACCATGCTACACCTGGACCATTACCCATTCCTATTTCAGGAAACCAAGGTGCTAAATAGCCTAACTTAAAACCAAAAGGATCAGGAAAAGCTTCCCCGAGTTCAGCAATAAACTTTTCGGCATTTGATGATGAAAAAAGATTCCAAACACGCAAAGACCACAAAAAAGTGACCGATGCTGTTCCTATCATCACCATGCGCAATTTGTTTTCACCTTTAACAAAACATGCAATAAGAGCACCAAGCAAAGGTAAGAACAACAAGATGTTCAAAGGTTGGCTCCAGAATGACAAAAGAATAAAATTATTTAATACAGTCATAAGACATCTCCTAAGAAACCCAATATCCTTGGGTCAATAAAATTAAAGCTAACATAATCAGAATCATGAAAAGATAACCAGAAATAAAACCAGTCTGATACATTTTCATAAATTTATGTCCAGCTTTCGTTAAGCTACCAAACATATTAACAATACCGTCAATAATATATTTATCAATAAATGCAGATGCTGAAGACATCTTGTCCCCAAAACCTGCTACACGGTTAACGATACCGTCAATAACATTCTTATCGAACCAGGCAACCTGTTCCGCCAAGTATGCTCCTGGCTTAACAAAAGACCATTGCAAAGCCTCATCTACATAAAGTCTTTTTGAGAGGGCCTTCCATAAAACTGGATTTTTCTCTTCAAAAAATCCAAGTTCAATTTTTGGCATATTTGACTTACTCAAAAACATCTTTTTTGCAAGCAGTATCGCAATAACGGCTAAAACAGTAGAGGTTAATGCTACTTGTAAATTTAATCCATGATGTGGGTGAGGGTCTATAAACAAAGCTGCCCAAGATCCATGCTTTCCGGGAACACCTACAAAGGAAGGTATCAAACACATACTTGCTAGGAAAATCATTGGACCAGTCATTATTGAAGGTGATTCATGAGGATGGCCATGCCCTCTGTACTTTCCAAAAAAAGTCAAATAAACAACTCTAAACATATAAAAAGCAGTAAAGAAAGCGGCTATAGATAACATGATATAAGGAAGCCAGCCATCACCATGCTCTCCGTAATAATAGGCTGTCAAAAGAATTTCATCCTTGCTGAAAAATCCAGAAAATGGAGGAATTCCAGAAAGCGCTAATGTCCCTACAAGGAATACCATAAAAGTTTTTGGCATATATTTTTTCAAATTACCCATTTCTCTCATGTCGTTTGTATGAACCCCATGAATAACAGATCCAGCCGCCTGGAATAGAAGAGCTTTGAAAAAAGCGTGTGTAAAAAGATGGAATATTCCTGCCGCAACACTTCCTGTTCCAAGCCCAGCAACCATAAACCCAAGCTGACTTATTGTTGAATATGCTAGAACTCTTTTTATATCCCATCTTGCAATTGCTATACAGGCTGCAAAAAGAGCAGTAAAGGCTCCAATGTGAGAAACAACTGAAGAAGCCATATCTCCTGAAAAAATAGGATGCAATCTTGCTATCAGATAAACACCTGCTGCTACCATTGTTGCAGCATGAATTAAAGAAGAAGCAGGGGTTGGGCCTTCCATAGCATCTGGAAGCCAGACATGTAGAAAAAACTGAGCGCTTTTACCCATTGCACCGCCGAAAATAAGCAAGGCGGCTACTCCAATTATGCCATTTGTATCGTGTGATGAAGCGAATTCAAGTATTTTTGGAATATCAAAAGTTCCTGTAACTCCATACAAAGTCAAAACCCCGAGAAAAAGTGATAAATCTCCAACTTTTGTAGTTAAAAAAGCTTTTTTTGCAGCGACAGCAGCACTTTCTTTATCGAACCAAAAACCTATCAAGAGATAACTCGCAAGACCCATCAGTTCCCATCCAATAAAAGCTAAAATTAAATTATTAGCTAAAACCATTATCAACATCGCTGCAGTAAAGATTGACAAATATCCATAATACCTGGGAAGATTCTTTTCTTCATGTTGGTAATATTTTCCAGCATAATCCATATAGCCAAAAGAATAAATATGAACGCATACACTAACCAAGGTCACAACCAATAACATCATTAAAGTGAATCCATCCGCTGAAAAACTTAAATCAATAGAATCGCTACCACCTAATGGAAGCCAATTTGGCAAGCTCCAATTAAAAGTAATTGGATGGTGGTTTGCTGTCCAAAACGAACCGTCTTGATCTTTAATCGGGCCACCCTTTTTAACCGCTTCAAAGAAAAGCATTAAGGAGAAAATGGAAGAGGCTATGATTGCTGCAGTTGCAATAAATGCAGATTTTCTTTTCCATAACTTTGTTAACGGAGCTATTAAAGCAAATGCCAATAAAGGCAGCAATGGAATTAAAATTAAATAAATCATCCTTTCAATAAATCAAAATCATCTGCTTGAGTTGTTCCAAGAGATTTGTAAATGTGATAAACAAGCGCCAAACCTATAGCCGCCTCTGCAACAGCAATTGTTAAAGAAAATATTACAAAAATTTGACCAACAGGAACATAAACCCAAAAATCATCACCTGTAGAAACAAACGGAGGTCTCATGGAGGCTAAACCCCATTGCCTACTGAAGGCAACAAGCATAAGATTAACTGCATTTAACATTACCTCCATACACATAAGAATACTTATTAAATGTTTTCGAGTAACGACACCATAAGCACCAAGGCCAAATAGAATCATGGCCAAAAAAAGATAAGCATTTACAGGAACAGCTGGTCCGTAAAAATGACAATTTCCTATATTTTCAATAGTACATTGTTGCCCTGAAAAAACATCATTCAAAAAGAGGTTAAGCATCTGCGTCTCCTTTCTTTTCGGGTTTCATATATATAACAACACCAACCATCGCAACCAGCAAAACAATACTTGCTAGCTCAAAGATCAAGAGATATGGTTTCATTAAACCATCACCTATTGCCTCGACTGGAACAGTTCTGTTCAAAATTTGTGGCAATGTTTTAATTGTTGCTATTTCGGAATATCTTTCCCAATGATTGGCAGCTAAATTACGATTAGCGTCAGGCCATTGAACTTTCCAAAATTGAATACCTATCCATAGGGATAAACCCATTATTGAAGAAAATGCCCAGAAACTTTGCTTATTTCTGTTTACATATTCAACACCCCTTTCCTCTCCTCTTGTAAGAAGGATTGAAAACAATATCAATACAATGATTCCACCAACATAAAGCAATATTTGAACTATTCCTAGAAAATCAGCATTCAAGGTTATGTAAAGAGCTCCTGTTCCAACAAGGCTCAATGCTAGGAAAACGGCATTGTAAACAATCTTTCTATGAAAAACTACACCAAGAGCCATCACCAAGGTAAACAAACCAAAAAAAGAAAACCAAATCCATGGCACGTAAGGAGTCAAATCAAAATTAGTCATCTAGCTCTGGTATCTCATAATCCTTATCATCGATTTCTTCAACATCTTCTTCAACTACATGCAATGCATCTTCATCCATTGGCTCATAATCCAAATAAGAATCTTCCTCAAATATTTTTTTATTTTTAAAATAACCAAGACTGTCTGCAAAATCTCCAGGAGAGCTAGAATCAAAAAGTTCAGGATAAACTGAAGATTCAAAAGCAACCAAGTCTTCCAAATTAAAAACCAAAGACTCATTGTCGTCATGGCTGAAAGCATCGGTTCTTTGATATGTAGCTGTTTCAAAATCTCTAGACATTCTTATTGCATCACTTGGACATATATCAACACAGAAACCACAATTATGACAAGCAGCATAATTTAAAGTGTAAACTCTTGGCCTCTTGTCTCTACCTTTTCCTTCAGGCAAGACCTCGATAAGGTTATCTGGGCAGGCTTGAGCACATAATTGACAAGCATCACAACGCATCCTTCCTTTCTCGTCAATCATCTGTACAAATCTGCCTTTCCATCTATGGCCCATCTCTCTATCTTCACCTGGATATTCAAGAGTATCATTTTGTTCAAAATTTCTCAAAAATTTCTCAAAAACTAATCGCAAACCTGAAACAATACCAGTTGCTCCTGACCTAACAACAACAAAAGCAAAAAAGACCAATATACAAAACATTAAAACAGTAATTACTGTTGAAATATTGCTAATACTCTCTAACTGCATTTAAACATCCCTCTCTTTCATAGGTTTTAATAAATCTTTCGCAAAGAACCAGGCTAAACCAAACATGAGAATTAATATAACGACTATTGCAGCAATAGAAGTGTAAGCACTGTTTTCTAAGTGAACAGGCCATAATTGTGGTGTTAACCTGACCGTGTTTGCAAAAACAAAAATTCCTGTAAGCAAAAAATTAGCCATTGCAATGGGTATCAACCTCTTCCAACACAGCATCATTAATTGATCCACTCTCAAACGCGGCAAAGTTCCACGCAACCAAACAATGGTAAAAAATATCAAAAATACCTTTAGACAAAACCAAACAACTGAAGAAAGCGTTTCACCTAAGAATGGTAGTTCAGGTCCAGCATAACCGCCCAGATACATAGCTGTAATAATACTTGCTCCAATAAAAATATTTACATATTCAGCCAAAAAGAAAAAAGCCCATCTTAAGCCAGTATATTCAGTATGGAAACCGCTGACTAATTCTGATTCTGCCTCAGCTAAATCAAAAGGTGTTCTGTTTGTTTCTGCCACAGCACTTAAAAAGAATATTAAGAATCCTAAAAACTGAGGAACTATAAACCAAATAGGAAAACCTAAACCACCATAAGCAGTAGCTCCTTCTATCTGAGCGTTAATAATCTCTCCAATCTTCAAGCTGCCAGAAAGCAAAACTATCGACATTATGCAAAAGGCCATAGGTATTTCATAACTAACAAGCTGAGCTACAGCTCGGAAACCAGCAATTGCTGAATACTTATTATTCGAACCCCAGGCAGCCAAAAATATACCCAACTCTCCAAAGGCACCCAAAGCGAAAAAATACAAAATTCCAACATTTAAGTCAACAGGCATCAACCCTTTACCAAAAGGTATAAGGACAGCTCCCATTAATGCAGGTATAAAACATATAACTGGCGCTAAATAATGAAAATTACGATCAGCCCCCAGTGGCACAATACATTCTTTTTGTAACAACTTAAGACCGTCTGCTATTGGCTGAAGTATACCTCTTGGACCTACTCTGGTTGGACCTAATCTATCCTGCATAAAAGCTAATATCTTTCTTTCCATTAAAGTTGAATATGCCCCTATTAAAAGCAATACGAGCAAGATTCCCAAAAGCTTAAGAGTGATAATAAGGGTGTTATACAAACCCATTGGAGGCTCTCCAGGTCCACCAAATTTATCTCTTAAAGTTAAAAATAAATTTCGCAATGAATCAAAATAAGGTTCAAGGCTCCAATAACCAGTTAAAGCCCAAATTTTCCAGGTAGCAAAAAGCACAAATGCAAGAATGCCCAAAATCAAAGATATCTTTCCTACAGGGACTCTTCTAACGCGCCATTCCAGAAGCTTCATCTATCTACCTCTCCAAAAACAGGATCGAAAGATCCAAGGATAGCAATAACATCACCAATTCCTGTACCGTACAAAAGCTCAGAAAGAACAGAGAGATTGCAAAAAGAAGGTGCTCTGTATCTAACCCTGTAAGGAAATCTACTACCATCTGAGACTATATAAACACCCAAATCACCTCTAGGTGTATCTGTAACAGAATATATCTCTCCTGGAGGGGGTTTGAAGAAAAATGGCATCTTTTTAATATGTGGGCCATCAGGCATGCCGTCTAAACATTGTTCAATAATTTTCAAAGATTCACCCATTTCTTTGTATCTGCAATACCATCTTGAATACGTGTCTCCTTTATCATGAGTAATGACGTCAAAATCAAATTCATCATAAGCAGCAAAAGGTCTATCTTTTCTTAGATCTCTTTTTACACCTGAAGCTCTTAATATTGGCCCTGTAACCCCATGCTTAATCAATAATTCAGGAGTGGATTCACCAACACCAATAATCCTCGTACGAAAAATCTCATTCCCTTCTACAAGATTCCACATTTCTTCATAAGCGGGCCTAAAGCCTGTGATAAATTTTCTAAACTCTCTTTCTATAGGGGTTGTTATATCTAAACGAACGCCGCCATACCTTATGTAATTAAAAGTAATTCTTTGACCGGAAAGAAGCTCTAGTAAATATTGTGCTATTTCTCTTTGCCTGAAAGCGAAAAAGAAAGGAGTTAAAGCTCCAAGGTCCAAACCTAATGTTCCATAAAACAATAAATGGCTAGCTAGTCGGTTTGTCTCTAATGCCAAAACCCTAAGCCATTGCGCCCTTCTTGGAACCTCTAGCTCCATCAATTCCTCAACAGGCAAGGTTAAAGCCATATTGTTTGACATTGCACCAAGATAATCCATCCTGTCTGTAAGCGGTAAAGCACCCATCCAATCCCTGTTTTCTGATATTTTTTCAACACCTCTGTGAAGATACCCAATTATCGGAACAACATTTTTAACAATTTCACCTTCTGTTTCAAGCAAAATTCTAAAAACACCATGTGTTGAAGGGTGTTGTGGACCCATATTGAGCCAAAATCTATCTTCAGATTCTTTCTCAAGCAAAGTTCCTGTTTGAGTGGTTAGAAAATCTTTTGGATCACTCATTAACTTTCTATCACCTTTAATTTATCATCTGAATCTGGATTAATAATTGAAGAATCCAAAATCTCTCTATCCGGAAGATTCTGCAAGTCTTCTGCTTCCTCGTAAGCCCAAATTGGCTTTATATCTTTAAAACCACCTAATGGATATTCTTTCTTAAGAGGGTGCCCTTCCCAATCGTCAGGTAGTAATATCCTTCTTAAATCAGGATGATCATTGAACTTTATTCCAAACATATCAAAAGCTTCTCTCTCATGCCAATCAGCAGCAATAAAAACAGAAGTAGCAGAAGGAGCAACCAAAGATTCAAAGGGTATCAATGATTTTAATGTTACCCAATAAGAATTATCAACACTATGAAGCTGATACACAACTTCTAAACCTTTTGCTTTTTGGTTACAAGTCAAATCATGCAGCATATTAAACTTTAAATCCTTATCATTTTTAAGAAAAGACAAACATTCCAAAATTTTTGATCTGTCTAGAATAAATATAAGCTGACCTCTTATCTCAGCATAATCATTAAAAAAAGGTTTTAGCTTTTTGAGAAAAAGTTTTTTATCATGCAACACGGTCAGAAATTATTTTCTCCTTTTCAATTTTTTCTTGCAATTTTGTGATAGCGTAAATTAAGGCTTCTGGCCTAGGAGGACATCCAGGAACATAAACGTCAACAGGAACAACCTGGTCAACACCATTTACAACAGAATAAGCATCTTTATAAATGCCTCCAGAATTAGCACAAGAACCCATTGATATAACATATTTTGGCTCTGGCATCTGGTCGTAAAGCCTCTTCAGCAATGGAGCCATTTTGTAAGTTACAGTACCAGAAACAATCATCACATCGGATTGTCTAGGACTTGCTCTAAATACAACACCGAGTCTATCGACATCGTATTTAGTATCTCCGATTGACATCATTTCTATAGCGCAACAAGCCAAACCGAAGGTCATAGGCCATAAACTATTTTTCCTGCACCAACCAAGTAAATCGTCTAATTTTGCTAACATGTAAGGTTCCTGACTCATAAATTCAAACTCCTAATTCCTGTCCCACTCCAAACCACCCTTTCTCCAAACATAGACGAAAGCTAATATTAAGATGAAGAAAAAAGTAATCATCTCAAAAAATGCTGGCCATCCAGTGGTGAAAAGAAGATTTCTAAAACTTACAGCCCATGGCAGGAAAAAAACTAATTCAATTTCAAACAAAAGAAAAATAACAGCAATGACAGCAAAACGAAAATTAAAAGGTATATCAGCATCTGAATGAGGGTCATTGCCACATTCGTACGTACTCAATTTTGAAGGGGATGGAAACCTTCCACCAGTAAGCTGATTCATAAAAAGAGAAATTACACCAAAACCAATAGCTCCAAAGAAAAACAATAAAACTGTTGAAAACTGAGTGGTTGCTTGAAAATCATCAACCATGACTTTAATATAGGATGCAATTCTGCATAATGGGCATTTGGTAAATTCTAATCATTTTTTTTAATTCTTTCAACACTTAAACCTTTCATTAGCTTTTCAAAATCCTCTCTATCTATTGATTCTTTTTCTAATAATATATTGGCTAAACCGTCTAAGGCATCCTTGTGTTCCTGGAGTAAATCTTCAGCATGGTTTTGTGAATCTGTAACAAGGGATAAAACCTGTCGATCTATCTCTTCCTCCATGGCGTCAGAATGATTTGTCTGCATTGACAATCCTCTGCCTAAAAATGGCTCTTGATCATACTCGTAATCTACTGGCCCTATCTTGTCACTCATTCCCCAATTTCTAACCATGGACCTTGCAATACTTGTAACTCTTTTTATATCTGAACTTGCGCCATTTGTAATTTCGTTAAATGTAATCTTCTCAGCTGCACGTCCAGCAAGGCAGATTGCCATCTCATTCATAAGTTCTTTCTTGGTTTTAAGAGCTTTATCTTTTTCGTCTTCTGAATCAGTATTCCACACATAACCAAGAGCCTCAGCTCTTGGAATTATGGTAATTTTATGTACTGTTGAACCAAGAATGTAAGAAACAATAGCGTGGCCTGATTCATGCCAGGCAACAGTTTCTTTTTCTTTTTGGGAAATCATTAAAGATCTTCTTTGCGGACCCATTGCAACTCTTTCAACAGCCTCGGCAAGATGCTCTTGTTTGATTTTTTTTGCCTTTGCTCTAGCAGCAAGCAATGCAGATTCATTAAGCAAATTTTCTAAATCAGCACCTGAAAAGCCAGGTGTTCTTTGTGCTATATGTTTTAAACTTATCCCTTTTTCAAAAGGTTTTCCAGAAGAGTGAACTTTCAATATATCCTCTCTGGAACCTACCGTAGGCAGGTTTACCTTTATCTTCCTGTCAAACCTGCCTGACCTTATCAAGGCTGGGTCAAGTATGTCAGGCCTATTTGTAGCTGCAATAACAACAACATTATTATGAGACTCAAAACCATCCATTTCTATCAAAATCTGATTCAAAGTTTGCTCTCTTTC
>DLTY01000051.1:0-136 GCA_002501535.1 bacterium UBP7_UBA7824 | reverse complement strand
CGCTGCTTTTGCTTTTTCAAACAAACTCCTCACTCTCGAAGCACCTACACCAACAAACAGCTCTACAAACTCACTTCCACTGGAGAGGAAAAAAGGAACTTTTGCCTCTCCCGCAACAGCTTTTGCGAGCAATGTT
>DLTY01000005.1:41250-43583 GCA_002501535.1 bacterium UBP7_UBA7824 | reverse complement strand
AAAAAAAGCTCTGAAATGCTTAAAAAATTACAAAAAGTTGCCTTGGATGGTGGCAATATATTTGAACAACTAATGGAAACATCAAATCATGCTAGCCTTGGCCAAATAACTGACGCATTATTTAAAGTAGGCGGCAAATACAGAAGAAACTTATAACTTTGCAAAACATAACAATAATTGGCGGATCTGGTCTACTTGGAAGAAATTTAATTAAAAATCTGCACAAATGGAATGTAACCAATCTTGATAAACAACCATTGAATAAAGATTATCAAAATAAAAATTATCAAGAAATACTGGGTGATGCAAGTGATGAAGCAATACTTGATCAAGCATTAAAAGATGCTGATGTAGTGTGGATAAAAGCGGCAAAGCTAGCAAATGAAAGACACCTTGATTCAGCAAAGGACGAATACCGAAAAATAAATACTGACTTACCCAAAAAAATATTAAAGAAATGTACAGAGCTAAATATAAAACGCATTTTCTTTGATTCATCTGATGCAGTATTTTTAAATACATGGGAAAAAAATAAACATCTTCCCTTTAGTGAACATTCTCCAAAAGACTATTATGGAAAATCAAAATCAGAAGCAGAGCAAGCAATCAAAAAATGGGCTTGTGAGCATAAGGAAAGATCTGTTCAGGTATTTCGCTACACACGTGTTGCTTCAAAGGGAAGCTTGAGGTTGTTATCATTATGGTGTATACAAAATCAATTAAACATACCTTTAAAGGTGTTTGGTGATGGAAAAAGGTCAGGATGCATGATACATATTGAAGATTGCATTAATGCAAACCTAAAAGCACTTCAACTGCAACCTAATTTTGATGTTTACAATCTAACATTGCACCCTATTACATTGTCTGAATTAGCAAAAAAAGTGATAATGCTAAAAAACAAAAATGGAAAATTTACATATGTAAAAGACACTTTCAGCCATCCTACTGACCCAATGATACATGCTATGGACCCTGGTAAAACATGGGAAAAACTATCATACAAACCAAAAAAAACATTAAACGATATTATTACTGAAGCTCATATCTTTGTAGAAAAAGAATTAGAGAAAAAAATTCCTACAATTTTAAAAGGCATAAGCTCGTTAAATATAATCAAAAAAATTATTAGAATTCTAATAATTAAGAATCTCAAAAAACAAGGAATAGAAATATAGGAGGAAAAAATGTTAAATATTGGAGACAAAGCACCTGAATTTAAATTAATGACAGCAAACAACCCTGAAGAAGGAAAACCTTTGAGGGAATTTAAACTTTCTAAAGCACTGGAGGAAGGAAGTTTGATTGTTGCCTTTTTTCCAGCATCCTTCACTGGCGTATGCGAAAAAGAAATGTGTTCTTTTAGGGATAATTTAAAAGCTTTTGAAGAAGCAAGCTGTAACGTTGTTGGGATATCAGTTGATATGCCTTTTGCACAAAAAAAATTCGCAGAAATTAATAACATATCCTTTCCTCTGCTTTCTGATTTAGGGGGAAAAATATCACAAAAATATGGTGTTTATTATGAAGATTTCATCGGCTTATCAGGTGTGTCTAAAAGATCTGTATTTATCATTAATCAAAATGGTGAAATTACTTATAAATGGATTACTGAAAATCCAGCTATTCTGCCAGACTATAAAGAAGTTATAGATTCCATTTAAATTGACAGAAGATTCAATACAGAAATTTATACGCCGTTACAAGCAGGGCAAACACAAATTGCCTGAAACTCATGCTGAAACAATTAATCTGCAAATTGCTTTAAATAAAGAAGGGTATAAAAAAGAAAGTAGATGGGTTGGTTGGCATGGAGCTGTAAGAGCAAATGATCAAGAAGCAATCAAGGAAGAGGCTGTACTTTTACATAATATTGTTGCTTTTTTGCTACCAGATTTTGATATTTCAGTAAGTAAAGAAGATGCATTGGAGGCAGAAAGAGCAGCTGAAAAAGCACTACCATTAAGAAGTATCCTTAATGAACCTTCTGCTTTATGTTGGGCTTGGTGGGATCTTGGGTGTGCTAGACTTGCTGCCAAAGACACAGATGGTGCAATATACGCTTTGGGAGAAGGTTTAAATCTTGTTGAAAGATGTTTGGACGAAGATGAAAATAATCCCAATCTTAAACAAACCTCGTTATGGCTTAAACTATTTTCATTAAGAGCTCTTTGGAAGTCTGGAAACTCAGGAGAACACCTAAGGCCAGAAGCAAGAAAAATAACAGAAAATATATTTAAGCTTGATAGTACTTGGGATAAAAAAACACTATTGAGACTTAGTGACTTAAAATAGAAAAAATGACAGAAACCAATATCGAAAAACTTAAAAAA
>DLTY01000005.1:39431-40883 GCA_002501535.1 bacterium UBP7_UBA7824 | reverse complement strand
AACGAAGACCTGATAAAGAAAATGAAAAATCAAAAACTTTTATTAAAAAACCAAATACTTAAAATAGAAAATCAAAAATGAAAAAACTAATAGCATTTATATTTTTCTTAACCACCGCTTGCGGTGGCAGTGATTTTGACATACATGACGCAATTGAAATAGGCAATCATGAACAAGCAAAAGAGTTGATAGCTTCTCGTAATTTGAATTTAAATGATGACAAGATATGTATCCCTGAAGGTCTTGAATGGGGTGGGATGTGTCCAATGCATCATGCTGCAATAAAAGGCGATGTGAAAATGATGAGATTATTTATGGAAAATGGAGCAGATATAGACAAAAAAGCTGCCAATAAAGACAAATCAAGCCCATTGGGTTGGGCAATATTCCTTTGCAACTGGGCAGGAATTGAATGGCTGGTTGACAATGGTGCTAACCTTAATGCAGTGGACGCAAACGGCATCAATATACTGACAACAGCTAGAGTTGCTATTTGTGATGACGACACCAAGGAAAAAATGTGGGAATACCTAGAAGAAAAAGGCGCCAAATAAACTAACCAAGATAACCCATCTCTTTCAATCTCTTTTTTAAAGCTTCCTCATCCTCCTGCGAATAATCTTGTGAAGAGCCTTTTCCTGATTTGTTTTTATCTTCTTTTATCTTGGGTCTATTTCCAGTTTTCCAAATATCCATTTTTTTACTATCAATATCATTGGGAATTGACACACCTATAGAAGATAATATTTCTATGTACGGATCCCATATGTCTGCATTGATTTCTGCACCGTGCTTAATGCCAGGGCCATTAACAGCCCATACTCCCTCCATGCGATGAAATCCATTATAGGGTAAAACAACATCAGTCCAAGAGGGGGTAAGGTCAAATTTCTTAAATAAACTTTTATATCTTTTTGGAACGTCTTCATCTTGCGGATTTAAACAACCTGTTTCTTCCAAATTCCATTCAATGACTATATCGGGAGCATCATTTAAATACTGTCCCTTGTAAATATCTTCTTTTTTGTGAGCTTTTGTAACCAACCTGGTTCCATCTTTCAAGGCAATCGATTCAAATAGATCAATAAGCTCTTTTCTTAATTTTTCATAATCCTTTCTGGGGACAATCCCTTTTGGCTCCCTTCCCTTTAGGTTTATGTGTATCTCACCCATGTTTTTTGGATCGGTTACAAAAACTTGAGTTTTATTCCAGTCATATATGGATAACATGCTCATTCCTTCTACATATGCTTCTTTTTGGCTTTTAAATACTTTGTTTAAAAAGTTTTTCAGAAACAAAGGCATATTTCTTTTTAAAAATGCGAAAAAATTAAACTTGAATTCAGAAAATTTAGCTAAAAAAGGGACAACTGCAATCATTTTTTCAGCATTTTCCACAGGAACCTTAAGCTTTAAGTAGCCCTCAGATTCCAAGAAGCTCACGAAATCAGG
>DLTY01000005.1:26386-39051 GCA_002501535.1 bacterium UBP7_UBA7824 | reverse complement strand
TTATCGCAAAATGAATCCATAATTTCTCCCATGGCATCATCTACACTTTTGTAAACTTCTAAAAGAACATTTCCATATTTTTTATTCAATTCATCTGAATAAAGGGGATGTTTTTCATCCCAGTGTTTCCAAAAATAATGTCCAACTTGATCTGTTGCAGGAAAAACAATAAAAAATAAATCTAAATCCTTTTTATCTAATAGGTACATGCTTAATTTTTTTTGAAAGTCTGTGTAAGAAAGTAAATTATCACGCAAGATATCATAGCCATCTTTTGATTTCCTACCTTTAGAGAACTCCATCATGTCATATGGTTTTTTAAAATAAGATTCAATTTCAGGTCTTAAATCTTTGGGCCAAAAAACATCACCATCATCCGGGCTTGGAGAACCCATACCAGCAATATAAACTCCGTGCTTTAGCTTGTCAGCAGGATAACCCATGGGGACATTAACAATGCCGCATTTGACGCCATGCTTGTCTGCCTGATGCCAAATAGAGGATCCGGAAACATGTGTTCTGTTTGGAAAACGCAAATCATAAGAACCCCTTACGATTTGAGCAAAATCAAAAACTCCAGTTTTCCCTGGATTTTGACCTGTAACCATAGAGGCCCATGCACATGGCGTAATTGGCTCAAGGGTACTTTTTAAAATACCACTAGAGCCATCCATTATTTTTTTCAAATTTGGCAAATGTCCTTCTTCTATCCAGCTTTTAGCTAAATCCCAAGTAGCTCCATCAAGACCAAAAATAATTGTCTTAACTATTGCGCAACACCTCCACCAATAACCCTTGTGCCCAAATAAACAACGATACTTTGGCCTGGAGCGACTGTCACAGGTTCACTAAAAATAATTCTCTGTTCTTCTATCTTTTGAACTATCCTTTTTGAACCCCTGTAACGAATCCTTGCTGAAAGACCTTCAGACAAATCATTCAGATCAGTCAACCAATTAACTCTTTCCAAATTTATTTTTCGTTTTGAGAAATGATCCCTATCACCCAAGGTAACGGTATTGCTTTTGTGATCTTTCTGAACCACATAAGCTGGCTTGCCTAAAGCAACACCACCTAATCCTCTCCTTTGGCCAAGGGTAACGGTGAAATGACCTTTATGCTCACCTATAACATTGCCTTTGAGATCCAAAATGTCTCCAGGCTCTTCCTTCCCAATAAACTTTACTAAACCTTCAGGTGCAAAACATAAATCCTGACTTTCGGGAGCTTTAGCTGTTGGTAACCCCCCTTCAAGGGCTTCCTGCCTAATGGTGCTTTTGTCATCAACATCACCCAGTGGAAAGATTATCTCACTTAAGGATTTTTTTGATGTGGGCCATAAAAAATAACTTTGATCTTTCTTCTGGGATTTTGCTTCATGCATTTGGTATTCATTATTTTCTTTAAAAATTTTGCCATAATGCCCAGTTGCCAAAGCATCAGCACCCATGCGTTTTGCTTGCCCTAAAAGCTCTTCAAATTTAACTTTGCGATTACATTCAACGCATGGATTGGGGGTTAACCCGTTATCTAAATTATTAAGAGCGTGATCGATAACATTTTTTCTAAAAGATTCTGAATAATCAACTGCCATAAAAGGAATGTCTAATTTATCAGCAACACGCCTAGCGGTTTGTCCGGTTCGAATATTACAACAAGCAGAACCTTCGCCTTCTGTCAACCTCATAAAAAGGCCTATAACCTCATGACCTTGACGAATTAAACGTTGTGCAGCTACGCTACTATCAACACCGCCAGATAATGCAGCTACAATTTTCAAAATTAAAGAAGAGCTGAATCTATTTTCTCAGCCCATTCAGTAATAAAATTTGGCGTAAAGCCAGAGGACCTCTCGATAACCTCTCCATCTTTAAACAGTATGAAGGTTGGAATACTCATGACTCCAAATTCAGAAGCGATGGAGGGGCTTTCGTCAACATTAACTTTTGCAATCTTTGCATTATCTCCAACCTGACCTGCAAGCTTGTCAACATGCGGAGCAGCCGCCTTGCACGGTCCACACCATTCAGCCCAAAAATCAACTAAAGTTACACCTTTATTTATATTTTCTGAAAAATTATCCTCATTAAGTTCAATTGCCATTTTCTTCCTCCTGTTTGCTATGGTTACAAGATTGTATTATTGTTAAACACAAAATGTTAATTATTTATGTTTTTCTTTAAACATTATTTAGATTTTTTTCATTATCAACCTAATAACAAAAGGATCCTCATTCTCAAACACTGCCAAACCCTGCTTCTCCTCCAAAAACAATATATTAAAATCTTTGCCAAATTTTTGTTCTAAATACTCAGCAGAATAAAGCATTCGGTAATGTTTTTCTCCTATTGGAGATGCAAAATGTGTTTCTATTTTTTGATTATCGCTAATACCTTTGCTGGATCTTGTTTCAATGAAAATCAAAGAATTTTTTCCCATAATTTTTGATAAATTTTCTAAAATCTCATCAGCTTCTTGTTCTTTTATAGCATGTAAAAAAAACCTTAAATAATAAACATCATTTTTTTCCTTCAAGTCCCTGGCGTCTTTTTTATCAACATAAGGAAGGTCTGCACTGTTTGAAAACAAATCTATCCCTAAAGCTTCAATCCCAGAATTCCTGAAAAACATAGTGTCTCGCGCGTTTCCACAAGCAATATCGATTAAAGATATTTTATTAAATGGTTTTTTTATATATTGGGGAATTGCATTAAGTACAAATTTTGCAAAATCTGTTGGGGAATCTGTAACAGAGTATTTTTTATAAAAATTACGCCAATAACTCACAAGCCTTTTTCCTTATCCCATAACCTTAAAAAAGACAAATGTTTTGGCTTTTGGTTTTTTTTACTTGGCAGTTTCATATAGTCTCCATATAAATCTTTTAGATACTGATCAAAATTCCTTGGTACTGGAAGTCTAACCTTGCCAAAAACTTTTTCGCCTAATGGAAAGATTACATCTTTTTGCCACCAAACTCCTTTTGCAAGGTCTTCAGGATGTTTGATAATTTTTGAAGATTTTAAACTTACGTTCTTTTTCAAAAGTATAGCTTTTCCTATCGTATTCAATCTAATTTCTTTTAAAGATCTACTGTGTTGAATATTGTCCAAAAAATTCAAGAAAATATTCGGTTTTTCCTCTGGAAGCGTATTGACTACAAAAATATCAATAAAAACCCCTTGTTCATATCTATCTGTAACAAATTCATTGCCCTCAAGTGCAATGCTATTTTTATCTCTAATCTTCAAGGTAGTTCCAAACTTTCTCTTGATTGCTTTTGAAGCCCACCTGTCTTCAAACATTTGAAGTGTGAGGTTTTTTGGAAATTGTTTGGATTTGTAAATTTTTTTCAATTTTTGGGCATCTTCATAAGGCATACATATGTCCAAATCATCATCCCATGGAATAAAATCACCACCCCTAACTGCTCCTAACAATGTCCCCGCATCAAGCCAATAAGTAATTTTATTTTTTTTACAAATATCATCTACATTCATCATCATGCTCATAAGTCTTTTATGGAGACCTTGCAGGTCGATATCTTTTTCTTTTTTTTCTTTATTTGCAAGGCCATAACCCGGATAAAATTCAGTATTTCTACAAAATGCCAAAAGCGCTAAACCAGCGGCCCATATTAAAACCAGTAAAAACAAAAACAAAAACCCTGATGCAATCAATTTAAAACCAGTAAAAATAAAAACAAAAACACCAATGTCGAAAGCAAAAATTTGCAATTTATCTGAACATACCCTATCCACTTTTCCTTTACAAAAAAAAATCACCAATGTTATAAAGCTACTAAGCAGAAAAGGTACAAAAATAAATTTAGGCTGGAGGGTTAAGAAGGGGGTAGCGGTAACAAGCATCATCAAACCTACAAAAAAAAGACAATAACCAAGAGCTAATAAAGACTTCTTTCTGACAACAAGACTGCTGAAATTTGTTTCGAGCCATGAATAATTAACATTTCTTTTCTCTATATCACTATAAGCTTCTCGTTGTAATGCAATCATTGGACAGCTGCAATAAATATTTTTTTTAGGATGTATCTTCGTTTCGTAATAAACATCAATAGGAATGTCTAATTTCTGACTGGGTTCTAAAGAATTTTCATCAAGAATATCCTGATAAACAGAATTGCTGTAAGCAACCGCATGCGTAGACCTGCCACCTTTGACATTAACAAGATTTTGAGAATGTTTAAAAGACTCTTTTGTTAGGTTTAAACCCAAATAAAACATATCCCAATCTACAGGCAATTGCGATATGGATACAGAAAGATTTTTCAATGCATTTTTTTTAAAAACTACGTCATCTTCAAGAATAAGAAAATTTTTCAAATTTTTGTTTTTTGCTTTCTTTATTATTGAAAGTGTGCTTAGCTTGCATCCAAGAGCTCCGTTTTTAGAGGGAGGCACAATTGCAGGAAACCTCTTTACCCTATGCGCTATACCCACCCTTCTAGCTTCTTTTAAAAAAGAACTCCACCTATCTGGCCTTGAATCAAGGTTGATACAAAAAATCTCATCAAAAAAATCAAATGGGTTCATTCTGTTTATAAATTATAAAAGCCCAAAAATTATTTTTATTGCTTGTAAAAACATTTAAAAAACCTGAAAACCGAAAGTGAATCTAGAATTGTTTTATGGTTAAAAAATACCTGATTTACACATTGCTATTGTTTTCTTCATTTACATGGATTAATAATCTAGGTAAACAAAAAACAAAATCACTTTTTGAATCAACTGGAGAGCCTAGAAGAATTTATGAATCGAAAATAACAATCTGGGATCAAGAAAGACAAGTAGCAAAAATAATCACAAACAACCTGGAGGAAACAAAAGAAAATTTATGGTTAATAAAAGACATAACTGAAGCAATTTTTTATAGAAATTATGAACCTTATGTAGAGGTAGATTCAAAATCTGCAAAATATAACGACCTGATGGAAACGCTTGAATTCGAAGGACCCTTTTCAGCAAAAACAAACGACGGCATTACTGCAAAAACAATGAGAGCTTTATGGACGAAAAAATCCCAACTTTTATTCTTTCCAGATTCTGTAAATTTAAAAAATGAAGATATTGACATCACTGGTGAAGATGTACTTTTTGAAACAAACGAAGACAATGTCCTCTTAATAGGGCGATGGCACGCTAAACTTTTGAAAAGCCCTGAAGACCCTCATGTAGAGGGTGGGCTTGCAGTTTACAACACTCAAAATGGAATAATTACAGCTCAGTCTAAAAATTGGGATGAAGACCAAAGGCCTCAGGCATTAATAACAGCAAATAGAGAGCCAGTTTTCAAATCACTAGGTATACCTCAACTTTCTCCCCCTGGCAAGCCAACATTAAAAATCAAAAATTGGGATGTCAGTGCAGAAATCCTGCAAGCAAAAAGCAAAGACTATGTAGCTTACCTTTCAGAAAATGTCAAAATAGAAGAAAAGACCTCGGACAAACCGAGAAAGATAATGGCAGACAGTGTTGAATATTACTGGAATCCAGGTTATTTTAATTTTGAAAAAAACATCGTCTTTGAAGAGGACGATAAGACTCTCAAAGCTGAATCTGGTTTTTTTAATAAAAATAATGAATACTTAAAACTCAATGGTCCAGCATCAATGCAAATGCAGAAAAATTTTTTTGACACTGGTAAGTTGCCACTTTTAAACATTAATGGCCTGTTGGAAGTAACCCAGGATCCTAAAAAATACCTGCTTCAAGGCGGTTTCTCATGGTCTGAGGGTGAGGTATTCATAGGTGGAGAAAATGGAGAATGGGATCCTGGTTTAGAACAATTAAAAATCAATGGTTTTGCAGAATATAAAAATAATGATTTTGAAACTTTATCACAAGCTGCAAGGGTAAATCCAGAGCTGGTAAAATTTCTGGGAAGCAGTCAGTTAAAGTACAAAGAGGTATTCGAAGGTGAGGTTCAAAATCTTAATTATCAAAAAGAATTAAACTTAATTAGATCAGGACCGTTAAAAGGATATATTGATGATAACAAAATTATTGCTTTAAGCCTATCGACAGAGACTGACAAAAATATATTTGATATCACTGAGGCTCGAATATCATTAAATAAAGATTTAGAAATTGAATCAAAAACACTTCAATTAAACACTCTTAAAAAAACAGGATTTTCACCATTGGATACAAAGATTTTTGTTAATGATCTTAAACTTAATGGGGATAAGATAAATTTTCAATGGGATCCTGTTGGCCTAGACTGTTCTCAATCTTGCATAATGGAAAATCCAACCTGGATTGGAGAAATGCAAAAAATCATAATTAATGCTGATAATGAATACTTAATCAATGAACTAGAAATGACAAGTAAAGAAGGATGGCTTGGGGTTATGGAAAATATAATAATTACTACCGATAAAGTCTTTTCGGATGATCATTTTTGGGAAATGAATAAACCAGAAATTAAACATCCAGAATGGACAATAAAAGGTGAAATAGGAAATATGAAAGAAGACAGCAGTCAAATATCAATACTTGGTAATGTTTCAATAAAGAATGAATTGGAAAAGAGAAGAGCTTATGGTGAAAAATGGCAATGGTTAGAAGTTGAAAACATGTCAACATTAGAGGGTTACCCTAGGATTGAAGGTGAAAAAGATAAACTATTCGCCAGCAAATTGATTAAAAAAAATGACTTTTGGGAAGCGTTGGGGCCAATTTCCTGGGAATACAACAGTAACACTAAGACAACAATATCATCTGAAGCAGCTGCTGAAGAAGATGGTGGTTATAAATTTGAAGGTAATGTGGTGATGAAGCATCAAGATGTTAATGTTCGTGCCGACTATGCAAAAGTAAGAACAAATGCAGAAAATATAATTTTTTATGATGGTGTTACAGTTCAATATAAAGACGGGAATGTCCTTAAGGGTGATAGATTTGTATGGGATTTAATTGCAGAAAAAGGAACTATAGAAAAAGCTAAAGGCAATATAGCAATTGACTAATGAATTTTTTAGAATATTTTAGTAAAAATAAAATTGAGGTAAGAAAGCTTCAACCAATCTTAAATAAGGTTTCTTCTTTGGAAGAAAAAATGAAAAAACTTTCTGATGAAGAGATTCAAAGATTAACTCCTGATTTCAAATTAAGAATCAACAATGGAGAGAAGATTGATTCAATATTGCCTGAAGCATATGCTGCAATGAGGGAAGCATCAATCAGAACGCTTGGTATGAGGCATTATGATGTTCAAATCCTGGGAGGAGCAGCATTACACCAGGGAAGAATTGCTGAAATGGTCACAGGTGAAGGAAAAACTCTTTCAGCAACATTACCAGTTTATCTAAATGCATTATCAGGAAAAGGTGTACATGTTGTAACAGTTAATGATTATTTGGCTAAAAGAGATGCTGAATGGATGGGTCCACTTTACAGCTTTATGGGTTTAAGTTACGGATCGCTCCAACAAGATAAACCAAATGCAGAAAGAAAACAAATATATGAAAATGATATAACCTATGGAACAAATTCTGCATTTGGTTTTGATTACCTAAAAGACAATATGGTTTACAACAACAACGACAAAGTCCAAAGAGGACATTATTTTGCAATTGTGGATGAGGTTGACAGTATATTGATTGATGAAGCAAGAACTCCTTTGATAATATCAGGACCTCCAAGTGGAACAACTGGCGAATATGAATCTGTATATCGTGCAGTTGTAAAGATAAACCAAAATGATGTCGAAATTGAAGAAAAGTCACATTCAGTGGTTTTGAACGAGCAGGGAGTAGACAAGATTCAAAATACTTTAAATATCAAAAATTTATTTGATTTTGAAAATGCACAAATTAACCAAAAAGTTTCTCAGGCATTAAAGGCAAAATTCCTCTACCAAAAAGAAAGAGACTACATAGTGAAAGAAGGGCAGATTATTATTGTTGATGAATTCACAGGTAGATTAATGTTTGGTAGAAGATATGGTGACGGTCTTCACCAGGCAATTGAGGCAAAAGAAAGAGTTCCAATACGTGCTGAAACATTAACTGTAGCAACAATAACAATTCAAAATTATTTCAGACTTTATGAAAAGCTTTCGGGAATGACCGGAACTGCCAAAACAGAAGAAAGAGAGTTTATAGATATCTACAACATGGATGTTATGTCAGTGCCAACAAATCAAAATCTAAAAAGAAAGAAATTTAGAGATGAAGTTTATAAGTCTCAACATGAAAAATATCAAGCTGCCATTAAAAAAATAAAGGAATCCAACACATTGGGTCAGCCTGTCTTGGTTGGAACTGTGTCAATTGAAAATAGTGAAAAGTTATCAAAAATGCTAAAAAAAGAACAAATTTTACATAACGTTCTTAATGCTAAACATCATGAAAAAGAAGCAAACATAATTGCACAAGCAGGAAGGTATGGCGCCGTAACAATAGCTACCAATATGGCAGGAAGGGGAACAGACATACTCTTAGGTGGCAATCCTGAATTTTTAGCAAAGGATTTCATTGAAGCTGAAGGGCATAAAGCTGATGATGTAAATTTAGACAAAGGGATAAAAGACAAACATACAAAAAAAGCAAAACAAATATGTTCAGAAGAGGCAGCCAAAGTTATCGAATTGGGAGGGCTGAAGGTTTTAGGGACAGAAAGGCATGAAGCAAGGAGGATTGACAACCAACTCATTGGACGTTCTGGCAGACAAGGAGATCCTGGCTCTAGCGAGTTTCTACTTAGTCTAGAAGATGACATCATGCGTAGATTTGCTGTTGATAGAGTTGAAGAAATGATGAGTCGGTTCCAATGGCCAGAAAACGAAGCATTATTTCATCCACTTTTAGATCGAATGATTGAAAATGTTCAAAAAAGAATTGAAGGTCACCATTACGAAGTTAGAAAGTCATTATTGAAATATGACGATGTACTAAATGAACAAAGAAAGGTTATATATGAGGAGAGGGAGAATGTTTTAAATATAGATAGCTTCTTAAAACAAATTGATGGTTTTATATCAGACGTGATAAAAAACTCAATAGAAACCCATGCATCTACATCCCTAAAGAGATCGGAGTGGAACATTGATGGCCTGAAGCAAGATTTATCAGTAATCATGCCTTTATCGGACACTGCAATAGAAACAATTAAAAGAGAAAATATTAAATCCTCTGAGGTGGAAAAAATCTTGGAAGAATCCGCAAAAGAAGCTTTGAGAAAAAGGATTGAGGAATTAAGTGAATCAATCATGGAACAACTCTCAAAATGGGCAGCATTAAGAGCGGTTGACAAAAGGTGGATGAATCATTTAACAGATATGTCAAACTTAAGAGATGGAGTATCGATGCGTGGATACGGAAGAGTGGATCCCTTAACCGTCTATGCAAAAGAAGCTTTTGATCTATTTAATATACTCATCCAAAATATTCAAAGAGATGTAGTTCAGGCAGTATTTATGGCAAAAGTCAAACAGAAAGAAAGACCAATGCCAATCCAGAACAATGAACACAAGGAAACTAAAACAAAAATGAATGCTTTTCTTGGCAAAAAAGATGATCTAAAAAAGGTTGGAAGAAATGATCCTTGTCCTTGTGGCAGTGGCAAAAAATATAAAAAATGTTGGCCTCACTGCATCAAAAAATGAAGCTTTTAAAAAACAAAACATTTCTGTCAATGATGCTTGGTGTATTGTGGAGTGCACCTTTTCTTTTCGAAAGCATGTGGCCCCTTGCTGTCCTCTCTTTAATTTTTATGGTTTATGCTTTATCCGAATACAACACTGTGGATTTAATTAAATATGGATCATTAGTTATTTTTGTCCAAAACATTATTGCTGTTTACTGGATGAAAGCTCTTTCACCTGTTGCATGGATTCTGGTTGCATTAATTCTCGCATCAGAATTTGCAGTTTTTGCTTATCTTTTTGCGTCCTTGAGGAAAAGAGTCAAAAGACAGAAGAACATTTTATGGTTGATACCTTTCGCTTGGTACCTATACGAATACTCAAGAGGCCTTGGTATGTTTAAATGGTCATGGACCAATTTGGGAAACTGGTTAACATGGAATTCAGACAATATGGCTTTTGCATCAGTTGTTGGTTTAAATGGACTGTCTTTCATACTGATGCTTTTTGCAGTGTCTCTTTATTCATCAATTACCAAAAAAGACAAAACATCTAAGGCGATATGCTTATGTTCTCTTTGTTTTATTTACGGTTTTCCACTAAAAAATAATATTGATGATTTTGAAGGAGAAGCAACAGTGAGAATAGTTTCTAATGGTAAGGCTGCAATCGAAAGGTGGGATGCAAATGTACTTAACGAAATCAAACAATTCTATCTAGAAGGAAGTTCTAATTTCGAAACCGAACCACAGGTAATACTATGGCCTGAGTCAGCTATAGTTTCAGAATATCCAAGTGATGTTGTAGCGAATATATCAAAGAAATCTAATGTGCCTATACTTTATGGGGCATTTATTAATGATTCTGAAAATTTTCATAATGTGTATGGGGTTTCATATCCAAACAAACAGTATCTTGAAAAACCTTATGAAAAAAGATTTCTGGTTCCAATGGGTGAATTTGTAATTTTTAGAAAATTAGTAACTGAAATCATGCCGGACTACGGATGGCCAGTCAGGGATGTTTCGCCAGGTGATGGTGGTGGTGATATTGTTGTAAATAACCTCAATATAGGCCCTTTGCTTTGTTGGGAAGCGTTATTCCCTGAAGCAACAAGAACTCAAATATCAAAAAAGACAGATTTTTTAGTGGTTGCATCTAACACTTCTTGGTTTTCTCAAAATGCTACACAGCAATTTAGCCGATTAATTAAAATGAGAGCTCTTGAATCAGGAAGAAACATGATTTCTATAATTACAGGTGGAGGATCTTCTATTGTGGATATCAATGGTAAAGTTTTATTTGAAAGCCCTTTAGGCGAAGATTTATTTCAAAATCAAAAAATAAAAATTCAAAAAAGAAACACTGTTTTCAATAAATTTGGTGATTTTTTACTATTATTCCCATCAATAATTATCTGCCTGCTAAACATAAGAAGAAAATGATTTTTATTATATTTTTATTATTGCAGATTGAACTTCAGCCAATAAAGCTAGTCAGCCAAAAAGACAACAGTAGGCCGGAATTAGTTTCTGTTGATCAGATGAATCAACAATATGCCATCTACTATGCTGAAGAAAATAATGAATCACTAATTAAGGTGTTTGATCAAAAAACAAAAAAATCTATTTTTTCATTCAGGCCAAAAGGCACTGTGATTAGACCCTTAGATATAGAGGTTTATCAAAATCATTTATGGACGTCTTCGTGGCCACAAGGTTTTTACAAAATTGATATAAAAAACAAAAAAATTCAAAAAAAAATATCAGGCAATGAAAGTATTTTTAGGTTCATGCCTATTATTTCAGGCTACTGGGAATCGCCTGATAAATTTGTTGGGTTAGCAAGGTATGGTGATCTGAATCAAATACCGTCACCACACTACATAGAGCTAAATATGAATGAATTTGTTGCAGAAGATGAAAGTGTTATAAAAATCAATAACCGACCTGATAATGGTACCGAGGTCACAGGTGTTGAACTTTATAAGATACGTGGAGAAAAAGGTTTTAATTGTGTCAATGTGTATGAATACGGATGGGCAAACTTGTGTTTTTTTGATGTGGTATTTTCCTACAGATTTGAAAATAATGAATATGTTGAAAAATCTCAAAAACAAATGCCCGATAGTGTAAAAAAATATAAACAATTTGAAAATGGAAAATACTGGGCAATTTCAGAAGAGGGAACAGAATTATGGAGTGGATGGACTGGTTTTGATGCCCCGCCAGAAAGACTAACAATAGAGAATATCGAAGAAGACTTTAATATAGATTGTGAAAATGGCAAATTTTTAGATTTTTCTTTTTCTGGATATTTATGGACACTTACATCATGCGATAAATCTGATTGGTTGATTCCTGTAAAGGTTTATTAGAGTTCCGCTATATCTTCAATTGTGTTTTCAAAGGCATTTTTTAAAATTTCAAAATCAACAGAAAATAAATCTTCTTTCTTGATTGAAAAAATTTCTTCCTCGGAAATTTCACCTATTAATACCGCATTTTCTAAATGAATTTCTTTATCACAGCAAACAATAAATCTATGTGCTTCTTCAGAAAATAAAAAACTTGTCCAGTGTATTTCTTCAGGACAGAAAAGATTAATGCCATGCCCTTTGGGGATCATTCTTAAGATGCAATCAAAAATACCACCCTCAGAAACATCAGCCATCCATTTAACTTCTTTTCTTATATCAATTGCTTGCTTTATGCTTGATCTTGCATGTTTAAAATTCAATTCCGGAAGCATTGTTTGTTTAGATTCCATCACATATCTTAAAAACTCAGAACCTTCTAAACCCCAATTCTCATTCCCGAAAACATAAATCTTATCGCCTGTATGTATTTCTGATCCCAGAATTTTAGAAACATCTTTTGCTACCCCAACCATACCTATGCTTGGAGTTGGAGGAACAGCGCCGTCAGGGCTTTCATTGTAAAAAGAAACATTGCCTCCAGTAATGGGAGTATCCATTTCGAGACACGCTTTCGTTATGCCATCAACTGCTTTTGAAAAAGAATACATTACAGCAGGATTTTCAGGATTTCCAAAATTTA
>DLTY01000005.1:0-26082 GCA_002501535.1 bacterium UBP7_UBA7824 | reverse complement strand
TTTCCAAAATTTAAACAATTAGTTGTTCCTAAAGCTTTAATTCCTTTAGATGCAAGATTGCATACTGACTCAACAACGGTATGAGCAGCACCCCAATATGGATCAACAGAACACCACATTGGCTTTGCATCAGCAGTTATCCCAACTGCTAAATCAGAATCAGGAACCTTAATCACACCTGAATCATTACCTTGTTTGAAAATTGTCGAAGCTTGAACTTGGCTGTCATACTGTCTCCAAACCCATTTTTTGCTAGATATATTTGGATTTGAAGACATTTTTAATAAAACATTTTCAATATCATCTGCCTTTGAGCCAATATATGGAACATGATCGTCTATTTTTTTTGCATGAGGTTTTTTCTGTGGCCTATCATATTCAAGCTCCATGTCAATAAGGCTTATCGGCAAATCACATACGATCTCTTTATCCCACATCATTTGTAATTTTCCTGTTTCGGTGACGACTCCCACTTCTGCTGCTCTTAAATCCCATTTCTCTGCGATCCTTATAATCTTTTCTACATTTTGTGGAGTAGCACATATCAAAGCTCTCTCTTGACTTTCTGACAGAGCGACATCATAATCACGCATGTCTTTTTCTCTTTGAGGCACCTTATCCAAATGGACAATTACGCCTAGGCCAGCTGCACCAGCCATTTCCGCTGATGATCCTGTAATCCCTCCTGCTCCTAAATCTTGCAAACCTACAATTTCACATTTTTCTAAAATTTCTGAAGTTGCTTCAATCAATAGTTTCTCTCTAAAAGGGTCTCCTACCTGTACAGCAGGAAGATCATCACCTGAATCTTCATCAAGATCCATTGAAGCAAAAGTGGCCCCATGAATCCCGTCTCTTCCGGTAGGTGCTCCAATAAGCAGGAGGCTGTTGCCAACACCACTTGCTACAGCTTTTTTCATATCTTTTTCCTTACATAAACCAACGCACATAGCATTAACAAGAGGATTGCCTTCATAGCCAGGATAAAAACTAGTTTGTCCTCCAAGGTTAGGCACACCTACACAATTACCATAACTCCCAACACCATCAACAATACCATTTAGATACCAAGGCGTTTTTTTAAAATCTTCTTGCGGGAACATTAATATATCCAATACCGCTGAAGCTGGTGCTCCAATAGAAAGAACATCTCGAATTATTCCACCAACACCAGTTGCTGAACCCTGTTTTGGAGCAATTGCTGATGGGTGATTGTGACTTTCCATTTTAAAAACAGCAACCCAACCTTCACCCAACCTCACAGCACCAGCATTCTCGCCGGGACCTTGAGCAACCTGGTCTCCCTCGACAGGCAATCTCTTGAGATGTATTTTTGAAGACTTGTATGAACAATGCTCACTCCAAACAGTACTCAATATACCGATTTCTATATTATTTAAATCTCTTCCTACGATTTTTTTAGCATTTTCATATTCTTCAAGCTTCAATCCAACACTTTTAAGCTTTTCTTGGAGTTCCATATAGGTAAATCGTATTACCATATCCATTAATTTGAAACACAATCATCAAATATCACTGTTGATACTTGCAGCTGGCATGGGTTCTAGGTATGGAGGGTTAAAGCAAATTGAAAAAATTGGTCCAAATGGTGAATCTTTAGCAGAATTAACTGCATATGATGCATGGCAAAATGGATGTACAAAAATCATTCTCATAATTAGAGAAGATTTTGAAGAGCAGATAAGAAAAAAATTCACAAAAATTTCTAAAAAAATAAAAACAGAATTTGTGATACAAAAGAATCCGATAAAAAATCGCATTAAACCTTTGGGTACGGGACATGCTGTTCTATGCGCAAAGAATAACATTAATGAACCTTTTATTGTGGCAAATGCAGATGATTATTATGGAAATCAATCAATAAAAATGCTTATTCGATTCCTTGAATCAAATCAAAAATCGGCAATAATGACTTTCCCGTTGAGGCAAACATTATCTATGCATGGAACAGTATCAAGAGGAATATGCACAGTTGATTCAAGCAAAAATCTGACTGAAATAAAAGAAACACATGGCTTAAACCAGTCTACAAAAGAAAATCCTCGTGTTTCAATGAACCTTTGGGGTTTTCAACCCAGCATATTCGAAGGCCTATCAAAAGGTTACGAAAAATTTATTAACAAGGTAAAAGATGATAATTCTGAATTCTTATTGCCTGAATTTATTCAAGAAAAAATAAAAGAAGAAGAATTTCGTGTGAAGGTTCTTGACTCTGATGAAAAATGGTGTGGAGTAACATACAAAGAAGATTTTGAATATGTAAAAAATGAAATTTCAAAAAAATTTCAAAAAGGAACTTATCCTTATGATTTTTAGAGGCATGAATGTTCGATAATCTTTTTCAACAAGAAAAAACTGGATCAAAAACAAATTACCCTCCACCTGTAGAGCTAAAAAACGGCTTGATTAATGATACATGGATTTACAGAGGCTTCCTGATACAAAAAATCAATCAAAATATATTTAAAAATGTAGATGTCATTAATCAAAACTATTACAAATTACAGAATCATTTAAAAAGAAATAGCAATATCAGAATTCCAAAACTTCTTGAAGAGGCAGGTGTATGGAGAAGGTTCGAATACATCCCAAGCAAAACATTCCTGAAGCCTGAAAATGACAATATGGCCTTCAAAACAGCTTTTTCATTTGGCAAATTTCAAGAAGCCTTTCTTGACATGCCACTTAACGAAATAAAAGAGACAATACCTGATTTTCATAATGCTGAATCAAGAATATACCAACTTGAAAATGCAATAACATCCAATATCAAATCAAGAATAACAACAAAAATTCAAGAAAAGGCAAATGAAGCTTTAAAAGAAAAAAATCTTTTAGGGATGTTGTCTAAACAAATGTTGAATTGTGAAAAAAGAATAGTCCATTATGACACAAAGATAAGCAATATACTTTTTGACAAAAACAATAATGCAAAAGCAATCATTGATCTTGATACCACAATGCCTGGTTTCGTATTTTTTGACTATGGTGACATGATTAGATCAATGTCTACAAAAGGTAACGAAGATGAAACAAAAGTAGATGAAATTAAAGTTAGCACAAATATGTTTCAAGCAATTACAGAAGGTTACCTTTCAGCAGTAGGAGACTGGATAACTCCAATTGAAAGATCAAGTCTTCTTAAAGGTGCAATGTATATAGTTTTTGAAAACTCAATACGTTTTTTGACAGACCATATTAATGGCGATGTATATTTCAAAGTATCAAGAAAAAATCAAAATCTTGATAGGTTTATTGCACAATATAAACTGTACAAAGAACTTAAAGAAAATTTTGAAAAATACCAAAAAATAATATTCTCTATCTAATCTTTCTTTTCAAAGAAATCTTTTAATTCCCGAAAGCCACTTCGTGCTGTCTTCAAAGCAACAAAAAGAAAGATTGACAAGCCTATAAATAAAAAATAAGTCCAAAAAATTTTCCAATCCATCACCTTACTCCTTGGATATTATTTTTTTTATCCGGGAAAAAAATTGAACCTAAAATTAACAGCGTAACCGAAAGTGCAATTGTGAAAAGGCCTAATTCTGCTGAACTCAATGAATTAATTGATGGTCCTAATTTTTCTTTAATCGGACCTAAGCCAGACATCGCCGATAAACCACCCAAAATTGCCAAATACGCTCCAGTTGTGCTTGCTTTCTTCCAATATAAACCTACGCCAAGTAATGCAAAAGCACCTGTGAAATATATCGCTCCCGAGATAGCCATGTAATCCCAAAGATCCTGTCCTAATGGATACCATAAACTCCAAATTAACAGGAATATGCCTATTAAAAAAATAATAATTCTTGTAATTTTCAATCTCAAAGCATCTTTTAACTTGCAATCATAAAGGGGATTAATTACATCTTCAGTTAACACTGAGCTCCAACATAAAAGATAACTATCATGCGTTGACATAAAAGCTGCCAACATTCCAGCGACTACGAGCCCTAAAATTCCAGTTGGCAAAATTACAGCTAAAAACTGTGGAAATGCCTGCAATGTATTTTCAGGCATAGGAATTAGATTATCTGTAAAATAAACAACTGCACATATGCCTAAAAAATTTGGAATCAAAAATCTTGCTAAAAAACCAATAGAAGACCATTTGTAAATCTTTTTTACAGTATTTGTATCTTTTGCAGCGCAAGCTCTCATAACGGCAGTTTGCCAAACAGCACAAGATATCAATCCCATAAAAGCCATCCATACTACATAATCAATCCCAAAACCATCAGCATGAAGAGGATTGAAACCTGCATCCCCATAATGACTTTCAGCAGTTTTCAATATATGTTCCCAACCTAATGTTTTAATTGAAATAAATGTAGCAATCAGCAAACCAATCGACAAAACGACAAACTGAATGAAGTCAGTTACAACAATAGAAAACATTCCGCCCAACATTGTGTAAAAGAGAACCAAAATCAAAAGTATACTCATTACTATTTTCAAATGAAAATCTGAATCCATGCCAGTTACTCCAACAATAAAAGTTCCTCCAGCATTTAAAAACATTCCCATGTTCAAAATACCGGATAACGCTAAAATTGCACCACCCAAAATACGTACACCTCTTGAAAATCTCTTTTCATAAAATTCAGGGATTGTCATAACCCCTAATTTTCTCAAAGGCACAACGATATAACCAGTCCAACCGACAATAAGACAGACTAATCCTGCAAGCAAAGCTATATGAAAAGAAGCAAAACCTCCGGTTAAACCTTTTTGAGCTGCATACATAACTGTTATCAGTCCAAGCTCAGAGCCTATCATTGTTGCAATTCCTAGACCACGACCAAGAGACCTTCCTGCAACCACGAAATCAGACATATTTTTTACATATTTTCTAGATTGATAGCCGATAAAGACAGAACCTGAAAGATAAATGAAAACAATAATCCAGTCTAATAATCCAAAATTTGTCATATCAAGTTCTTTAAAATATAAAAGATTTAAATTTATCGTATTACCATAATCACGTTTTGTACAAAAAAATCTTATTTATTACCTTTTTACTTTGCTTAAACAGCTGTTCATCGGCTTCAAACAACTGTAATTTTGAAAAAAATCCCGAAAACTGCACTCTTGTTATTGGATTTGTGCCAAGTCAACAAGCTCAAACACTCAAAGATGATATCAAACCATTAGAAAAATATCTTCAAAAAGAGCTACAAGAAAAATACCCTGGCTTAAAAGTTGAAAGTTTTGTTGCCGTAAAGTACATGGGCCTAATTGCAGGAATGAAAGCTGGCACAGTAGATGTCAGCTTCTTAGCCCCATTTTCGTATCTTCTTTCTCGTAGGGACACTGAAAGAATCAATGTTCCAACAAAACCACTATTACGAACAATAAGATTTGGGAAAAACAGCTATAGAGCGCAAATCCTCGCCTCGCGATCAAGTAACATCAAATCAATAAAAGACCTTAAGGGCAAAATGTTTGCATTTACTGACCCCGCTTCCACAAGTGGCTTTCTTTATCCTCAAATCACCTTGCTTGCCGAAGGTGTTGACTACCGAACAGATTTAAAAAATTATGCAATGTTGGGCAGTCATGACAATGTTGTACAAGGGATATATAGAGGTGAATGGGATGCTGGAGCAACTTATGAAGATGCTAGAAAAAATTTTGTTTATGATTTTGAAAACATAGCACCTGGCTTTAAAGTTGAACTTACTTTCACAAACATGGAACAAATATGTGCTGATACATTTTTATACGATACTGTAGAAAAAAATTTTTGGGACATCCTGATGAGGTATCAATCTCCTATTGTTGATTCCATTGCACAAGAAATAACACCTTCTTTAAAAAATATGGAGGTTGGAAATGAAGCAACTATTAAAACAATTTGCGGATTGACTAAAATTAAAATTTTAGAAAAATGGAATGGTGAAATTTTTCAATTAGCTTTAACAACTCCAATACCAAATGATATTGTTGCAGCAAGAGGAGATTTGAATGGAAATCTAATGGAGGAAATAAAAAAAGTCTTTATTGAACTACCTGAAAAAAATAATAAAATTTTTGAAATACTGAATAACATATACAGTATTGAAGGTTTTGAAAAAACAAATCATGAAGATTTTTTGGAATTAAAAATGTTAGCAGAAAAAAGCGGCCTATTATGAAACCATTTTTAAAAATTGAAAATATATCAAAGAAATATCCAAATTCAAAAAAACATGCTTTATTTGATTTTGACTTAAATATTTTCCCAGGTGAAATTATTGCTGTTGTTGGGAAAAGCGGATCTGGGAAATCAACATTTTTAAGATGTGTCAATGGCTTAACAAAAACATCAAGTGGGAATATTTATTTCAAAGAAAAAAATACCAAATCTATGTCATCAAAAGAGTACAGAAAATACAGAACAAACATAGGTTTTATTTTTCAAAATTACAATCTTCAAAATCGAATCTCAGTTTTAGATAATGTTTTGACTGGCTTACTTGGACAAAGAAATCCATTGATGACAACTTTTGGATTATGGTCCAAACAGGACAAAGAAAAAGGAAAATCAATATTGGTTGAAATGGGATTAGGTCAACATGTTAACAAAAGAGCTGATCAACTTTCTGGCGGAGAGAAACAAAGAGTTTCAATTGCTAGAGCTCTTATTCAAAATCCAAAAATTATCTTAGCTGATGAACCAGTAGCAAGCCTAGACCCTCCAACAGCAAAAAAAATACTAGATGATTTAAAAGCTAAATGCAAAAAAAGGAAAATCGCTGTTGTGATTAATTTGCATGATGTAGAAATGGCTTTGAGATATTCTGACAGAATTGTTGGCTTAAGAAATGGGGAAAAAGTCTGGGATTCACCATCCTCTGAAGCTACCGAAGAGTCATTTAAACAGATTTACCAAAAAGATGAATAAGAAAATTACGATTTTATTTTTTGTAGCTTTATTCTTATGGGCCTGTTACGAAACTGAAGTTTCATTTAAATCACTTATAAATGGTTTTGCTGATGTTAATTTTTTTATTTCCGAAATGTTCCCTCCAGATTTTTCTGAGGTTTCGAAAGTCTTTCCTGACTTTATAACAACACTCAAAATGGCATTTGTTTCGACTTTTTATGGAGCCTTTCTGGCTTATCCGATTGCAATATTGGCAGCAAACACCGTAACCAAAACTAAATTTTTAAATGTATTTTTCAGAGTCTTCCTCAATCTTGTACGAACAATTCCCGATTTATTATTAGCAGCTTTATGTGTAGCTCTTTTTGGTGCAAATCCATTTGCGGGAATTATTGCATTAAGCTTTTTTTCTTTTGGCATAATAAGCAAGCTGCTCTATGAAAGCTTGGAATCATTAGATGAAAATTCTTTGGATCCAATAAGGGCTGTAGGTGGATCCTGGTTATCGAAAATCAAATATGGAATTGCACCAGCTGTTCTTCCACAATTTCTATCTTACTGTTTATATGTTTTTGAAATCAACATAAGAGCAGCAGCTATCATTGGGTTAGTTGGTGCTGGAGGAATTGGAACCTGGTTAAATATAAATTTTGATCTAGGCCAATACAACAAAATATCATCGCTATTATTAACATTGTTTCTAATAGTTGCAACCATTGATTTCATTTCTTCAAAAATAAGAAAAAGGTTAACAGATTCATGAATAATAAAAAAATCTTCCTCTTACTATTTATTTTTATTTTGATCGGCTTAACAACCAATGAGTATCTTCCTGAAACAAACAATAAAGGGCAAGAAATTTTTACAAAAATACTGTCAGGTGAAAATGGGCTCTTTAATCCAGATTTTTCAATCTATCAAAATGTAGCAAAAGGACTTCTTGAAAGTTTTCAAATTGCATTAATCGGAACAGTGTTTGCAGGATTTTTTTCATTGATATTAGGCATTCTTGCTGCAGAAAACACTTCGCCTAAGCCAGTATCTGGATTCATTAAATTTACACTAAATGCAATTAGAACGATTCCGGAAATTTTATTAGCAATTATATTTATTGTTGGTGTTGGGCCTGGAGCATTTGCTGGAATTCTTGCTTTGGGATTTCATTCAACAGGAACACTATCAAAGCTAACAGCTGAAGTTACTGAATCAATCAACAAAGGTCCAATTGAAGCTGTTCTTGCTGTTGGCGGATCTCAAATATCTGTATTTAGATATTCTGCCTTGCCTCAAATTATGCCGGAATTCGTATCCATACTTCTTTACAGGTTTGAAATAAACATAAGAGCAGCAAGTGTTCTTGGCATGGTTGGAGCAGGAGGCATAGGTAAAACCCTATTCTTTGCATTAATGGCAAGAAACTGGAGCCATGTCGGCACAATACTGATTGGCATCATTATTGTTGTTACCTTGGTTGACTACATCAGTGGAAGAATAAGATCAAACCTGGTTTAATCAAGCTGATTTATTGTTTTCTTATCACCCATTGACATCGCCCAAAAGAAAACACCAATTGTTATCAAGGTTGATACAACGGCGTCCCACGGATTTCCTCCACTGTTTGAATAAATCATCCAATTTGCAACCATGCTCAAAGCACTTCCAGCCAAAAACAAAGGTATTCCTATTTGCCTCCAGCGCCAAATCATAACCAATCCAGCTACTATCAAAAGAACACTTATCACTCCCATAGGCATCATTGCCGGAGCCTGCATAGCATCAATCATTCTGTCCATCCCTTCAGCCTCTTCATACATTTCAGCCATTCGAAGTTGAGCGGCAGCCATCTCAAGTTGCCTTGTGCTCCCACCGGTTATCAAAGCAATAATATTGTAAAGACTACCTAAAACTGTCACTATGATGAACGCAGTTGCACATCCATGTCTTTGTTTTTCATCACCGTTAGAATTTTGATCCATTTCATCTAAATTCAAGTCATCTACTTGATTGTCATCCTTCATTTAACCACCTCCAATAAATCTTCTATTATGAAGTCTACATCAGAATTATTATCTAAATCATTCAAGGGAATTATGATGCTTGTTTTTCCTAGGCCCGTAGCAAACTCAAGAGCTGACCATTCCTGAAACAAGAAGTCTAAAATTCTTGCGAATTTCTGATTTGTCCATGCTGACCTTTCGGGAACGGGAGCTTGGATAAAAAACAAATTTTTTCGATCAATCCTAAATGACAAACTTGCAACGCGAAAAAATTGACCTTCATAATCAACCAACAAATAAAGAAACACTCCATTTTTTGTTGTTTTAAGCTCGATTTCCCTGCCAACAAAAGGCCAAATTTTATTCCACCTTTGAATAATCTTTTTAGCAATATTTTTTTCTTTTTGTTTAATCTTGATATCAGATTTTCTGATTAAATTATTAATAGACTTGAAGTACTCTTTCTCACTCATCCCTTTTTGGCTTTAACATTGGAAAGAGAATGACATCTCTTATTGAATCTTTATTCAAAAACATCATCAATAAGCGCTCTATGCCAAAACCAATACCCCCTGCAGAAGGCATGCCGAATTCTAAGGCTTCTATATATGAATCATCAATTGGCTGAGCTTCCAAATCACCTGAATCCTTTGCATCCTGTTGGCTTTTCATTCTGTGGCTCTGTTCATCTGGGTCATGCAATTCCCCAAATGCATTTGCCACCTCACAACCAGCAATTACAAGTTCAAATCTTTGTGTCCAATTTTTATTTCCCGGAATGCTTTTTGCTAAAGGGCTCATTGCTTTTGGATAACCTGTTACAAAAGTTGGATTCACAATTTTCGATTCAATAAACTCACCATAAAGTTTATCTTGTGATCTTCCTATAGTCATGCTGTTGCTCCAACTTAAATTATGTTTTTTGAAAACGTTTTTATAATCTTTAAGTGTGGACATCTTGTCAATGTCAACTCCAATTTCATCTATCAAAGCTTGCCTGAAATCCAATCTGTTGAATTTACCTTTCAAAGAGATCTTTTTGCCCATCCATTCAAAAGAATCATTTTCTAAAAGATCGGCTGCAAGAAACTTTATAAATTCCTCTGATCTTGACATCATGGTTTCAAAACTTCCCCAAGCTTCATAGGCTTCAAGTCCAAAAAATTCTGGATTATGCTTTTTGGATATTCCCTCATTCCTAAAGTTTCTACCTATTTCAAAAACTTTAGGGCAACCACCAACTAGCAATTTTTTAAGGTAAAGCTCTGGTGCTATTCTTAAATATAAAGGTAAATCTAATGCATTGTGATGCGTTTTAAAAGGTCTTGCATAAGCGCCCCCAGGAATTTGATGGAGCATTGGGGTGAATACCTCAAGAAATCCTTCAGATTGCCAGTACTCTCTTGCTTTTTGAAAAAATCTAGAAATAAAAACTACATCTTTTGCTATATCCCCACCAATAGCCATATCTACCCATCTTTTTCTTTGTCGTGTTTCTGGATCAGATATTCCATGCATTTTATCCGGAAGCTCATGACGACCTTTTGAAACAAGTGAAAAACTCGAAACAAAAATACTAATTTCACCTACTTTTGTTTTCATAACCTTACCTTGCACAAATATGATATCTCCTAAATCAAGCAATTCGGTATCTTCAAAATTTTCCAAATCATTCTTGCGCATGAAAAGCTGGATTCTTCCAGTTATGTCTCCAATATCTAAAAAAGCCAGTTTGCCTTGTTTTCTAAAGGCAAGTATCCTTCCCCCAGAGCTAACTGATTGATTTTCAAGCGAATCAAAATTCTCCTTTATTTCTCCTGGTGAGTTTGTAATTGAAAAAGAGCTATCATAAGGGTCTCCATATTTCTCAATCCATTTTTTTAATTTTTTTTCTCTAAATTCTCTTTTTTCGTTCACTTGTTCAACCTCTCAATATTTCCTGAAAAATCCAATTCTTTGGATAAAGTCTTGTAATCATCCTGTGTTAGATTATTACTTGCTTTAAGCCCAAAGAAAAAAGCTTCTATTACATTGGTGCCAAAACTTCTACCCTCCAAACGAGGTGTTGTTGTAACTAACCATTTCAAACCTTTATCCTTTAACATCTTTACATCATGTTCTGTTGTTGTGTTTGTAACAATAGTTTTTCCTCTTAAGTCATTTGGGATGTTTCTCTTTATGTAATGAAAATCGCCTGCAATAACATTTCTTCCTTTAAACCAGCGTGCAGCTTTTCCAGTGTTTTCTTCTTGTTTTTCACCTGTTGGATATAACCATTTAAATGGTAATTTAGTAACTATTGGAAGAATTGCCTTACCCACCCTTGCTAATTTATCCAAATGGTTAATACCTATCGGAAGGTCTAATCCGAAAATTAAATCCCCATAAAGAACATCACATCCTCCCTTGTGAAACGCTTTAGCCATTCCCCATCTGTCTAAACCTGAAACCATTAAAACTTTATCTGTTTTTTTTAATATTTTTTTCTGACTTAACAACCTTGTGACCAGCTCGGATTCAATAAAGTGTTTCAATCCTGAGCCATCTGCAGTAAAAGTTTTCAAACCAGCAACAAGTTTTGCAGCATCGTTAAATTGATATTTTCTATCACCAACCCATAACCATCTGTCTATTCCTCCCATCCCAAAAGCATTGACTTTATTGTCCATTTCAAGATACATTTGTCTGCATTTAGCCAAATCGCCATCACAGCCAATCCTAGAAATTTTCCAATCTTGATTATTGAAATTAACCACAACGGAATGGTCTCTAGAGGATGAACCTAATGATATTGAAACAATTTTCTTCATATCTTAGAAATTAAAACCTCCATCCCTTTCCATAATAAATCCGGTTCATTGATGTATTTGTCTTGAATGTTCTTTGCAACAGAAGGATAATCCCCACCAGTTACAAACCAAGCAATATCATCTAATTCGGAATCATAAAGAGATTTTAATTCTTTAATCATGGCTATCCAACCCATGTCTATACCTGATCTAACTGATGAAACACATGACGAACCCCTGCCAAAAGACATATCAAAATTAGGTTCTATTTCTGGAAGGCTTGTCACCCTGCCAAGCGTTTTATAAATAGACCTTCTTCCTGGGAAAAGATTGCCTCCATAAAAATTTTTATTTTTCCAAACTGATAATGTGCATACTGTACCAAGAGAAATGACTCCAAAATTATTATTGGAAGTCATGTTCTGCATTGCTAAAAAATACAATCTTCGATCTTCTCCAAAAGCTGGTTCTCCATAATCATGAACATATACATCTTCCGGTGAAAGAACATTTGAAACTTTGATGATTTTTTTATTCAACTGTAAACCGCCAATAAGAGCATTGGTGGTTCCTTCAGACTTGGATGATGAAATCAATACTGAATCAAACTCATCTTTCAAATCATCCGATAGAGGTTCAGTAAAATCAATCTTTCCGATCTTTTTATGTAATCTATTATCTTTAAATAAAGCTGCTTTTAAATTAGTGCTTCCAAAATCTAAACCAAGCCAAGACATTAGGCACGTTCTATATAGGAATACTTTTCAGTATCGACTTTGATCCTGTCACCAGCATTGATAAACAAAGGTGCCTGCACCTTAATATTGCCTTTTAAGGTAACTTCTTTGGTTGCTCCTGTTGCAGTATTACCTTTTACTGCAGGAGGTGCCTCTAAAACCTCTCTGATAACATGGCTAGGTGGAGAGACAGATATTATTTTCCCATCTAATTTTATTAAAACTGCTTTTTCTCCCTCCACCAGCCATTCAATACGATCTGCATGGTCGGAATGGATTCTTTCTTCTTCCCATGTTTCCTCATCCATGAAAACAAACATCTCTCCATCTTTATAGGAAAGATTGCTTTCTAATTCTTGATAATGACACTTTTCAACTTTCTCTCCACCATTAAATCTATTAGATATAGTTGAGCCAGAATTAAGGTTTTTCATTTTAGCTTGAAGAAATCCACTCTGCCTTCCCATTTTCATATGCTCTGTTGAAACAATTTTAAAATATTGTCCTCTGTAATCAATCACCATGCCTGGTTTCAAGTCATTAACGTTAATCTTCATATTAGTTAATCAATATAATCTGATAGCTTTTCAGCATCAGGAGAATTTCTAAGTTTTTTAATAGCTCGATTTTCAATCTGCCTAACCCTTTCCCTTGTTACATTTAATTTTCTTCCAACTTCTTCCAATGTTAAAGGTGTTGCATTAGTTAAACCATACCTTAACGCCAGGACCTCATACTCTCTTTCATCAAGAAGATTTGATAGTATTCGATTTAAATCTCGCTTGAGGAAGTCTTGCCCAACCTCATAATCAGGTAATGGTATCTTCTTGTCTTCAATGTAATCCTTCAATAAAGCATCTTCGTCATCCCCAATAGGTAACTCTAAAGACAGGATTCCTTGGGCATATCTTTGTATTTCTAAAATTCTAGCAACAGCTCTTCCCCATTCATCTAAATTCTTTTTAAAGTCTCGCAATACTGTTCTATCTTCTTTTGTCATTCTGTTTTCTGGAGCCCACCCGACACCATGAACAGATCTAGGGGGCACTGGTATACTGCAACGTTGAGCTATTTCGTAAAGATCTCCTCTTTCTTTTTTCCATGAAGGAGGACGCCTGAATTTACTTTTAAAATCCTGTTCTGCAGTTCTGTATATTGCAAGAGTATCCATCACTTGTTCTTCTTTATCTGGGCTAATCAAACCTAAAGCATACGCCATTTCTTCCATATCTGGCTTCCTTCCTTGCTCTTGTTCAAACTGGCTTTCAATCTTGCGATATCTGTTAATAGTTTCAACCATATGAACTGGTCTTCTAACTATGTTACCCTGGTCAGCTAAAGCTCTTGTAATAGCTTGACGTATCCACCAAGTTGCATATGTTGAAAACTTAAAACCTTTTGAATGGTCAAATTTTTGAATAGCTCTCATCAAGCCTGAAACACCCTCCTGGATAAGGTCAACAAAAGAAAGTCCTCTTCCGGAATATTTCCTAGCAATGGAGACAACGAGTCTAAAATTGCTGGAAGCTAATGTTTCAACAGCATCCTCATCACCCGCATCTTTACCCTGTGCTAAATTTCTTTCTTCATCTCTTGACAATAAGTAATCATGACTGATTTCTTTTAAAAAATATTTAACAGTGTCGGAGATAAAATGATCCTCTTCCCTTCTTCTCCTTCTATCTTTAACCTTTTTTGAACCCTTAGCTAATTCTTCTTCTGTGAAAACCTGAACTCCATCTTCTTCAAGTTTTGCCCATAAGCCATTAATGGTTTCTGGGTCCAAATCCCTCTCTTCGATAAAACGTTGGACTTCATCTGTTGTTAGATAACCTTTTAAAGCGCTTAAATCAATAACTTCCTGGATCAAATCCTGATGTACAGCAAAATCTATTCCCGTTTCAAGATTTTCTTCATCTGCTTCATCGCCATACGACGAAATCTCTCTTTCTAGCTCGTCATGTATGCCATCGGTTGGATAATCAGTCAAAACTACCTCCAAATATAATATTTAACGTTAATCTTATGAGTATACTCAATTCTAAATAAAAAAATGAACAAAGGCATAACTTGGCGCGGTCCTAGATACAAATCATGGATAAAAAATTCACTTTTGTTGGTTGGTGTAATTTTTGGAGGTGTCAATACGGGGGAACCAATAATTTCAAATTCCTCAATATTGATTGAAGTTTTATATGGAATCATTCTTTTTTGCCTCGCTTCAACCGTGGGTTATGCGGTAAATGACATTATTGATCAAAAAAAAGATCTGAAAAATCCACTGCATAAAAAAACAAGACAGTCAATAAATTCAGCGTGGTGGTTCCTATTTTTGCTTATTGCAACAATGACTCTAGGAGCAGAACATCAATTAGTAAAAAAAGAAATGTTATTTATTGTTTCTATCTACTTCACAATGACGTGCTTATATTCCAAGTTTCTAAAAAATATACCTATTGTTGAAATAATTGTTCTTTCTTTACATTTTTTAATAAGGATTCTTGCAGGAACATGGGCTGTGGGCATAAACGTGAGTGAATGGCTTGTAGTTGCTGGCTTTATGATGGCGCTGTTACTATCATTTGGAAAAAGATGTGCTGAATTCAGATCCGCAAAAGGCAATTTTTACTTCAGGCCTGTTCTTTCTCACTACAAACTTGAATACTTGATTGGAATTTCAAGATCACTGGCTTTGATGAATCTTTTGATTTATTGTCTTTATGGTTTAAATACACCTGAAAGAGGGTTGTTTTTCTTAATTTTCACATTACCTTTTGTTGCTTTTGGTATTTTTAGATATCTTTTATTGCTCGAAAGAGATGACATGATTAAAACTCCTGAGGAAATGTTATTAAATGACAAAAACTCAATCACCAACTTGCTCTTGTGGTTATCAGCTGTTATATTAATGCAAGGATACACATTATGAATGCATCAAAAAGATTTACAGTAATGATGGAGAATCAAGATACTAATGTGTGGATTGTCAACATAAGAGATCGTGAAGAGAATATGATCATTCCGATATGCATCACTGACAAAAGCGATCACGCAAACAAGCGAAGAATCTCCATATTGGATGATCTTTTAATGATGGACACCGAATCATTTAAACAAAAATGGTTACATGGGGAGGTTAAGGATGGATAAAAATCAAACACATTTGTTCTTAATGCAAACCTTAATGATGCATAATTCATCAAACCAAAAACTCTCAAAATGCTTTTTGAAATTAATTTTTTCCTCGGAAGAGAAAGACAAAAAACAAATGGAAAAAAATAAAAAAAGAATTTTAAATCACCTAAACAATATAGAAAAAAATCTTGAACAAATTGATACATACATAACGCTATGCCTTGAGTCCAAGAACAAAGAATTTAAGATTATAGGCAATCCTGAAAAATCGGCTATTCGATATGGTTTTTGGTTGCTTTTGGGACCAAGAAAAATGGATCCGCCACTATGTTCAAAAATTGCGGCTGATATGGTTGATTTATTCTCGGAGTCCAGTGCTAGATCTTTAGTTCAAGGTTGTATTAGCTGGGCGGCAAAGAATCAACAAGATTTAGCATTGCTGATCTAACTTTTCTGTAATTTTTTTCTATAAACTGCACGGGGCTAACATTATCTTCAAAATCAGAAGGAAATAGATTTATGACAACGGTAGGAAAACCTTCATCTTTAAACATTTTGATGACATTTTCATCAGCATAACTTGTAAAAACTATTAATTCTGGAGGAAAATTATCTTCTTTTAAAATCTTTAAATCACTCGGGAACACAAGGTCTGAAGGCATAGTTACAAATTTCATATATGGAGCCGTACCTATATAGCCTAGAAACTCATAACCAAAGGACGAATATACAGCAAGCCTTAAACCTTCTGGAAGTTTTAAATCTGGCATTTTTAAAACTCGCATATTGATAGTAAATTCATTCAGCTCTTCACTCAAAAGCTCTGCTCGCTGAAAATACTCCTCTGTTTTAAAAGGATTAATTTGCGCTAATGATGATGCTGTTTCGTAAAGATATTCCGTCAAAAAAGCTCCATGTAACCATGGAGAACCTGAGCTGCAATCAATATCAACCCTTGGATCTTTCATGGTTATAAAAGATTTTGGTCTTTTGTCACTAGCAACTCTAACTGCATTTTTTTCCCACTTTTGACACATGGTAAAAAAAGAAATAAAATCCCTTTCATCTATTTGTTGTGGAGCATCTTTAAAAGGGTTTTGATTTTTGCCATAAATGGATACAACTTCATATTCATCATCAGCAATCCAAAAAATAAAATCTTTAATCATTTCATGCGTAACTAAAATCCTTTTTTTCACATTTACATCTTGAGGACTAGCGCAGGAATTAAAACAAAAAATCAAAACTAAAAAACAATTAATAATTTTCATATTTAAAAATCACTTCCAATTTACCAAGTATTCCTTATCCTTGCCAAGAATACCTAAACTATTAGCAACCTCTTCAAAACTTCGAATGGCTTTGTTGATTTCATCTTTTGAATGAGCTGCTGATATTTGAACCCTGATTCTTGCTTGATCTTTAGGGACAACAGGAAAAGAAAAACCAATAACATATATACCTAGATCTAACAGCTTTTCAGCAAATGCATTTGCTAATTTTGCGTTATAAAGCATAACTGGCACAATTGGATGAGAACCTTCCTTGATGATTAAACCGGTTTTTTTGATACCATCACGAAAATGTTCAGTATTCTTGGTTAATTTTTGTAATGGAGAATCCTTGCTTTCCAAGATGTCCAAAACGGAAATTGATGTTGCAGCGACAACAGGAGCAACAGTATTGCTGAATAAATATGGTCTGCTTTTTTGTCTCAGCATTGAAATAATTTCTTTTTTAGCACTAATAAACCCTCCGTTAGCTCCACCTAAAGCTTTCCCTAGTGTTGAAGATATGATGTCAACCTTCCCATGAACATTACAAAATTCAGGTGTACCTTTTCCATTGGCTCCAATAAAGCCAGTTGCATGACTGTCATCAACCATCAAAATGCCATCATAAGATTTTGTTAAATTCAAAATTTCATCAACTTTAGCTATATCCCCGTCCATGGAAAAAACTCCATCAGTAGCTACCAAAATATTTTTTGCCCCAGAAGAACGAGCTTTCTTTAGATTTTCTTCAAGACTGTTTAGATCATCATGAGCATAAATATACCTCTTAGCTTTACATAACCTGATTCCATCAATGATGGAAGCGTGATTTAATGATGCTGTCACAATAGCGTCATTTTCATCTAGCAAAGGCTCAAAAACCCCACCATTTGCATCAAAGCATGCAACATATAAAATTGAATCTTCCATATCTAAAAAATTTGAAATTCGTTTTTCCAATTCGATATGAACATCCTGGGTTCCACAAATAAACCTTACGCTAGACATTCCATAACCCCATTCGTCTATTGCTTTTTTAGCTGCGTCAATAACTTTGGGATGATTAGCAAGACCTAGGTAATTATTTGCGCAAAAGTTTAAAACTTTTTTATCCTGGACGGTGATTGTCGTTCCTTGTCTCCCTTGTAAAATCCTTTCTCTTTTCCATGTTCCAGCTTCCTTTATTTTTTCTAAATTTTGAAATATATCTTTAATAAATTTAGTCATTTTTACACAGGAAATAATGCAATTTTTCCAGAAACCCCTTTTTCCATTAAATGAAAAGCTTTTTTATATTCTTCGATTTTAAAACTATGTGTTAATAATTTTTTTGGATCAAATCCTTTCTCGTAAATCAAATCATCAACATGATTCCACGTATCCCAAATCAATCTGCCTGTTATTCCGTTAATAGTTAAACCTTTGAATATGACATTTTCATTTAAAGATAAATTGACTGTTGACGGAAATAATCCAAGAAGTGCGACTGATCCACCATTTGAAATTGATGCTAATCCATCATTCAAAGCTTGATTTGATCCTGAAATCTCAAGAAGAACATCAAACATTCTTCCTTTTGTTTTATCTTCGATAAAAGAATGTAAATTTTGATCCTTTGGATCAATAACATGGTCAGCACCTAAACTAAGAGCTTTTTCTCTTCTTTCAGGCTGCAGTTCACTTACAAAAATTTGACCTGCACCAAAAGCTCTTGCTGCAGCGATCGTCATAAGCCCTAGTGGACCTGCTCCCGTTATCAACACTGTCTTGCCTACTATTGGTTGTGTCATAACTGTTTGAACGGCATTACCCAAAGGCTCCTTTAAACTGGCAGTTACAGGGTCTGTCCCTTCACGAGCCTTCCAACAATTATCAACTGGAACAGTCAGCCATTCGGCAAAAGATCCATTTTTATGAAATCCTAAAATTTCACCAGAAGAACAAAGATGCTTTTTCCCATTTTTACAAGGTGAACATGAGCATCCAGCAAATAAATGAGTTTCCACAGAGACTAAATCTCCAATTTTTAAATTCAATTTTGACAAATTAACATTTGGGCCACAATCAACAATTTGCCCACAGGTTTCATGACCGACCACCAATGGTAATCTTGGTACAAAATCATCAGCCCACTGATTCCATTCCCACAAATGCAAATCAGAACCACATATTGTGGAAACTTGAGTTTTTAATAAAACCTCATTTTCTTTTGGGATGGGAGCATCAATATCAAGAAGATCAAAACCTTGATGTTTAGATGTTTTTAATAAAGCTTTCATTAACTCTAATTCTATTTTCGAATGACGAATTTGGGAATAGCCAGCGGAGGGATTCGAACCCCCGACCTACGGTTTACAAAACCGCAGCTCTACCACTGAGCTACGCTGGCGAATGATTAAACTACGGTGAATAAACTGATAAAAAACCAGAGGAGTCGACAAGGAAAACATATCCCCCAACAATAATTGGTGAAGCGAAGATTGGAGATCCAGTTTGTATTGTTCCAGCTAACCTGAAACCACTATCCTTTTCATATCTGAACAAGTTGCCATCATCTCCACCGATGTAAATAACTCCATGCTCTTCATCTAAGGCTAGAGATGATCTTACAAAATCATTAGCAGCATTGTTCCAGCCATCTAAACTTGTACCATTGAAATCCCAAATATCATTGGCCATGATGAAAGGTTGTGCAACAAGTCTACCGTTTTCTATAGGTGCAAAAATAAAACCTTCATTATTGTTTTCATTAAAGGAGACACTTATTGAATTAGTAATGCTACCAAAACCAAGCTGGATACTTTTATCAAAACCACCTTCTGATTCAAGGTTTAACACCCAAACAGATCCATTTGTAGTGCCGAAAAGCACTCTATTTTCAATAAAAGTTGGGACACCAGTAGGGAATTCATTGTTTCCTAAAAGAACGGAACCTCCCCATAGTGGCAAAATATTTTCAGGATCTGAAACATCCCAAGCGGTCACTCTTCCAGCACCACCAGCATAATAGCCACCAACTAAATAAGTTTTTCCTGCATGGGTGTGGATTCCTAAACTGGTGTTGAAGAATGCTTGCTGCTCAATGCTTAAACCAACCTCTATTTTGTTTAAAGAAATATTATTAAGATCATCAAGCATCAGCTGACCGATCATTAAGTCATCTGTCGGTTCCATCTCTAAATCTTGACTCCAATGAACACCATCACATAAGCTGAAAGACCCTCCATCAAATTCACAATTGTTAATCATTGGGATGTAGATTACTCTATTAACGGAATCGTAAGCAGAAGAATTGGAGCTTAACTTTCTTGAAAGATTAACACTTTCATTTGAAAACCTATCTTCCCATCTATCTTTAAGCATAACACTCAATCTACCAACTTCCTCTAACTGGTCTCCATTTTCTTTCAAAAGATAGCCTAAACCAGTTAAGCTAGTTGCCCAAACAAGTCCATTGTCCATGAGGATTGGAGTAGTTAAGATTTCATTACCGCCAATATTGTAAGAAAAACGATACATGCCATCTGCAGCCCTTAAGCCGACTAAATTACCATCCAAATCGCCTAACCACAAAGTTCCATTAGATATAGATGGAGATGAAGAAACGCCAGCAGGCATTCGATAATTCCATCTTTCTTGAACGGAGCCCATTCCAGGTCCTGAACCATAAAAACCAGTAGAGCTAGAGTTACCTCTCTTGCTTGCCCACACTAATGGGGAATCGCCAAAATCAAAAGATGGCTCTTCTCCTAGTGCATACACAGAACCATCTTGACCTGTGAAAAACACCTTACCTCCCATTACGGAAGGAGAAGATATTATTGGATCTGATGTGCTGTTTTGACCAGCATTCATCTGATCAGTTCCAATAGGGTAACGTTCGAGCTCTTCTATTTCACCAGTCGTATCATTTCTGGAAAGCATCAAGAGTAAACCCCTAGGAATACCGTAAGTGAAAGGATCAGGTTCAACTAAAATCTCAAAACATGTCATGTAAAGATATGGATAAGCAGTTGAACTAGCTGAAACAGCTGGTGTATTCAAACAAGTTAAATTTTGAGCATCTGGACTGGCTGCAGGAAGAAAAGTACTCTCTATCAAAGATTCAGCGCCAGGGTCAACAGCAATAACTCTACTGTCTCTTAGGAAGAAATACAAATCTCCTTCAAAATAAACAGGGGAAGTTACAACAGGTGAGTTTGTTGAGAAAAATGGATTTAAAGATGTGGAAGCCTCATAAGGATCAACAGCGTCCCACATCCAAACATCTCCACCTTCTGTTGCAACAGCAACAGTTGGCTGTGCACCTAAAAGAAATACCGCAGGAGTAGTGGTGATTGCATCTGAAGTATTCCATGTGTGCATTATTTGACCATCAGAAAGCCTAACTGCATAAAGGAAGCCAGCATCAGTGCCAACAAAAGCAGTAGCATCATTGAGGTCTGAAAGTGAAGCATTGTCTCCAACAATTCCATCAAAAATGGAAACTCCACCTACTATCCTGCCCTGAAGCTCTGTTTCCCATAAAACCCTATTGGTTCCACATGTTAAACAAGAATTAGATGTTAAACCAACCAATTTTCCTGAAAGGGTTCCGACAACAAGAACACCATAAGAATAAGCTGGAGTACCAGATATAGAACTACCTATATTTGTACCCCATAAATAACTTCCGGAAGCTAAATCTAAAGCCTTAATTGTTCCTGTTTGAGATGCAACCATAATTGTTCCATCACCTATAACGGGATTTCCGATCATGTTTTCTGAAAGTTGCTCGGCCCATAATTGAGTTCCACTATTCGCATCAAAAGCACGAGTTAGACCTTCAGCTTCTGAAATGATGACTCGACCCCCAGCGCCTTCTGATGATAAAGCTGGGGAAACAGGTCCGGGATTTTCTCCGGAGAGTTTCCAAACCTGATTCAAGTCTGAAGGAGGTGGTCCTAAGTCACCACTGGAAGCTCGACCTGTGTTTTCAGAAGAGCCCTGATAAGACAGCCAATCAGAAGTGTAATTTGGTCTTGTGTTGATTGTCTCAAAACCAGAATAACTCATTGATGGGCTTGTTCCATCAGCTCTAACTATACAGTTGTGATTAGTGCTATTGGGCACCTTCATCCAAACTATATTGGATGTTGAATTTTCTTCATTCAGCATCAACCCATTATCATTTGGATAAAACTCAACATCAATACAGCTGCTTGTCCAATCATAATTAATGTTATCTACTGCATTTGAAACTGCTTTTAAAAAGATTATTGCTCCTGGGTTAGGGTCTCCCGTTGAGGATATAACAACCAAATCTGAACTAGAGACTCCGCCGCCCCCTCCGGTGCCGCCGCCTATGCCGGTGTTACCACCACCGGTACCTCCTCCAATAGGGTCTGAAGAATCACCTCCATCACAACTGGAAAAACAAAAAACTAAACAAGCAAGGTAAAACAATCTAATCAATTTCATTTTCAAAACCTTACCATTATATGAGGAAATGTTAACTTATGTTCATTTTTAAACCAAATAAAGGTCTTAATATTCTCAATTTACTTATCAAAAATTCATAAGACAATAGACAGCCTGCAAAGGTCAGCAGAACAACAAGAAAAAATTTTAAAAAGGCATTAATTTCCATTGGCAATACAAAATAACATGCAATATTCATGAATAACATATGCGTAATGTATACCGGATAAGCAGCTGGTGAAAGGTAGGAAAAAAGTTTGTTTTTCTGGTTGAGGAAAGAGTAAGAATAACCAAAAATTGAAAACATCCACATGCAGGATTCAATAGCCATTAACCAAGGTGGGTTGACCATTGGTTCACCCCACAGCACTCTAGCCAAGTATAAACATCCAGCAAAAATAAACATATTATTCTTGTGTGATTTAACGATATTCCAAAAACCATTACCTGTAAAAATAAAAATAAAACCGCTTAAAAAGCACAACCAACCCATTACAAAACCATGAAGAGAACCTGCATAAAGTTCAAAAGCAACCCTGCCAAACCTCCAGGAGTTAACAAATACTTCGGCCTCTAAAGCAAACAAAGCAACCAACACTATTAAGCCATATATACTGCCTGTTAAAAATTTTGTTAATTTAGCAATGCTTGAGTTTGAATTCTTCTTGAGATAAAACAATAATGGAGAACTACAAATAGTATATAAAAATATATTTACTAGAAACCACAAATGACCGGGGTTTGCAGAATATTGAGAAAAAATAACATGATTTGAATTTTTACTCATCAAAAAAACATCCCAACCTAATGGTGTAACCACCATGCTTCCAAAGATTAATGGCAAAAGTATTCTTAAAGACCTCTCTGACATCAAGCCTTCAAAGCTACGTTTTTGCATAGAAAATGCAACTCCCATGCCTGAAACAACAAATAAAATTGGAATTCTCCAAACATTAATCAAACCAGAAAAAAGCCAGAGTGACTCTATGGGATCTTGATTTTGAAAAAAACCAGGTATAAGCGATCCCCAGGGCTGAAAAACAATGGTGATATGGTAAATAATTAACAATCCAATAGCGATGACCCTCAAGGCATCAATGTCATGCCTTCTTGCTTGATTCTTTTTTTCTAGGATCAATTACCTAATACTGTCCAGGGTGCAAGAACTTCCAAAATTTCAAATGTTTGTTTTTTCAAAGGCATACCATCAAAAAAATCACACGCTTCTAGCACATAAGAACCTGTTTGAGTTTTGATTGGGATAGATATAAGGGTTTTCCCTTCGGCCCACATATTCTCTTTTACAGCTATTGAACAATCCTCTAAATCGAAAATCCTTATCTTGCCGATGACATTAGTTGAACCTGCAATTTCTTTACCTATGCGTAAAGGCTCTAAATTTATTTTTTTTGTCGCACTAAACTGAAACACAGGATTCATTAATTCCTCTTCTTCTTGCCATAACACCAAATGTTTTAACTTCAAAAAAGATGCTAATTCAGACAATGTCTCCTTATTCTCCAAAGTTCCATTTAAAAGATTTTCGGTCCATAGACTTATGAATGCAAAAGCCTTAGCAGTTTCTTTATGTTTTGAATTTTCTGTTTTTAACCTAAAGATTTCTTCTTGAAGTTCTGTTATCTTGCTGGGGACTTTATCAATTTTTTGCTGGATCTTTTTTATAGGATCCTCATAATCCCTATTTAAAACATTCAATTTAAAAACCTATAAGCCACCAGTGTAGGTGTTTTTGGCTTTTCTTACACCCGAAGCTCTTTGCAAAAGGATTTTAAAATCATGGGGGCTGGTTGCTGCAGCAAGCGCAGTGTCGTGTTCTATCTTCTCGCTGGTGTAAAGTTCCAAAAGATGCTGGTCAAATGTTTGCATGCCGTCCAGTTCGTCTTCTTCCATGATTGTATTGAGCATTGACAATTCAGGCTCTTCTGAAATTTTCTCAGAAACCCTTGCATTACAAATCAAAATTTCACATGCAGGAACCCTTCCACCACCAACCCTCGGTAACAACCTTTGAGAAATAATAGCCTGGAGGGTTGTTCCCAGCATGATTTTTATTTGTTGTTGAAAATCAGCAGGGAAATACTCAACAATCCTGTTAATTGTTTGTACAACATTTAATGTATGCAATGTTGAAAAAACAAGATGTCCCGTAATTCCAGCCTTAAGTGCAGCAGAAATTGTCTCCTGATCTCTCATTTCACCAATGAGAATAACGTCAGGGTCTTCACGCATTGCAACCTTTAATCCAGAACCAAAATCATCCGTATCAAGGCCTATCTCTCTCTGGTTAACAATTGATTTTCTATCAAAAAGACTATACTCAATAGGGTCCTCTAAGGTCAATATATGGTCACTTCTCTCTTCGTTTATTTTTGACAACAATGCAGCTAAGGTTGTTGATTTTCCCGAACCTGTAGTCCCTGTAACTATTGCTATACCTCTTTTAAGATTCCATAAATTGGCAATTGCATGTGGTAATTTCAACTGATCAAAAGAAGGTACTTCAGGCTTAATAAAACGAATTGCAAAAGCAGGAGTTCCTTTTTGTCTAAAAAAGTTTACACGGAATCTACCTTCTGCATTTGGTAGCTGATAAGAAAAGTCATATTCATCATGCTCCTCAAGAACATGTTCTCTTTTTGCAGTCAAAAGCTCTCGGCCTAACTTAAGAACATCTGCCTCAGTTAGGATGGGTAATTCTGTTGGCGTTAAAGAACCATCGATCCTCATGTAAGGTGGACGTTCTGTACCTATATGCAAATCAGAAGCATCCCTGTCAACTGTCATTTGTAATAAATCATTTGCTGAAATTACCATAATTAAAAACCTCCAAAACAATTATATACAAGTAAAAATCTAATCGACGCCAACTGACTGGTCAACACCGGATGCGAAGTAAATCAACAAACCGTCTGTCTGTCCGTCAGCATTTGTAGGTGAGTGATTCGATCCTGCAACTAAGGAAGAATCCATTTTGGCAAAAATAACATTTGGAACAGTGTCTGGATAACCGTCACCATTAACATCACCTGTTCCATAACTTGGTTCAAATTTTGACAATGCTATTGGATTAAACCCTCTTTTTGGAACACATGTATGACCAGGCTCTCCAGGGTACATAGAAAAACCATTCCCTCCAGAACGAATTGTTGTATCAAGACAATGAAGATAATCTTTCCCTACGGATCTTTCTGAACCATAGGCAGAAAGCACGTAAGATTCATACATGCTGGGAAGGACTAGCTGTCCATTGCCTGTTCTATCTGCCCATTGTCTTAGGTCACCTGCGCTAGAGCCTAAACTTCTATAGATAAAAGAACCAGGTATGAAATCTTTTGTTTTCGGGTTACCGTCACCTATGAAATAATAAGGCATTGAGCCTCCTGGTGTCCAGTTTGGGCTCCACGTTCCAAGATCACCACCAAAATTCAAATTCTCAGGCATTCCGGGACCTGTAAAATTTGGGTCTGACAAAACGTTTGCCATCACATTACCGCTATCAGCCATGGCTGTAGTTAAAGGATTGTCTGAATTTTCATCCGGCACACAACCAAATCTTGGATCGCTTCCTGTCAAATCACAAATTGATTTTCCTGATCTTACAAAGGGATTTCTGGGATAAATTGATAAATAGCCATCATTAATTAATGTTTCAGGAACACCATAATAATGTTGAGCATTATGGTGAGCCTGACGACTCATCCTATGTGCACATCCATGTCCAAATGCACATCTCCACGAAAGCAAAGAACCTCCAAAGATGTAAGCAGGATACATTCC
>DLTY01000050.1 GCA_002501535.1 bacterium UBP7_UBA7824 | reverse complement strand
TTTTTGGAATCGCTATTATGATTTTTGAGAATGATTTTGTATCAAGAAAGGCATCAATCGAATATTGATATACAGGCTTATTATTGATTATTTCTACCTGCTTGTAAGAGCCGAACCTTTCCCCTGATCCTGCTCCAACTATAATAGCAACATTTTCCATTTTACATAATTAACATTGAGTCACCATAACTCAGAAATCTATAGTTTTTCTTTTTAGCTTCCTTATAAGCATCTTTTATAAACTTATACCCACCAAATGCGGATGTAAGCATTAAAAGTGTACTTTCTGGTTGATGAAAATTTGTAATCAATCCATCGACAATTTTAAATTCATGAGGGGGATGAATAAATTTATTTGTCCAACCTTTTTTAGGCGAGATTTGGAATCCCGAAACATTTACTGTTTCAAGTGCCCTAACTGTTGAGGTTCCAACTGCGAATATTCTTCTTCTTTTTCGTTTTGCTTCGTTTATTGCTACAGCAGTACTTGGAGAAACTTCAAAATATTCTGAATCCATATGGTGCCTGTTTAGGTCTTCAACCTGAACTGGTTTAAATGTTCCCAACCCAATGTGTAAAGTGATGAAGTAAATATTTACTCCCTTTTTTTCAAGCTTTTTAAGAATTTGCGGCGTGAAATGCAATCCTGCAATCGGAGCAGCTACCGCACCCCTCTTTTCAGCATAAACCGTTTGATATCTTTCTTTATCTTTTGGTGTTGCCGGTCTTTCAATATATGGAGGTAATGGCGGATGACCAATTTTGTCAAGAATATCGTCAAAATTCCCTTTATCAAATTCAAAACGGACAACTCTTCCACCAGATACTGTATTGTCAATAACATCACAAAAAAGTCCATCTGACAAAATTAACTTATTACCAATTCGTACCTTCCTAGCAGGCTTTACAAGAACCTCCCAAAGCCGATCACCCAACTCTCTTAAAAGGAAGATTTCAACTTTTGCATCAGTCCTGTCTTTAGTTGCAAAAAGTTTTGCAGGAAAAACTTTTGTATTGTTAAGAATTAATAAATCATTTTTTTGAAAATAGTCAGTGATATCAGAAAATTTTTTATGTTTTACTTTCTGTTCTTCTCTATTCAAAACCATCATCTTAGCCGTCTCTCTTTTCAGCTTAGGCTTCTGTGCAATGAATTTTTTAGGAAGTTGATATCTAAAATCGCTCAATTTATATTTTTTCTTTTTTTCTATCATACCTCTATTTCATTCTCCTTATTTTTTTAAATCAAATAAAGCGTATGCTTTATCTGTTGCTACTCTTCCCCTTGAAGTTCTTTCAATAAAACCTTCTTTAATCAAATATGGTTCATAAACATCTTCAATTGTTTGGATGTCCTCATTAATTGAAATTGCTAATGATTTTCCTCCTGTTGGTCCACCTTTATAATTAATAATGAGGTTTTTTAAAATTTTTCTATCCATGCTTTCTAAGCCATTTTCATCTATTCCAATGCTATCAAGTGAACTTTTAGCATCTTTAAGTCCAATCTCTGAAATATTTTTTACCTGTGCAAAGTCTCTCACCCTTTTTAAAACTCTATTTGCTATTCTGGGTGTACCTCTTGATCTTCCTGCAATTTCTGTTAAAGCCTCATCATTAATATTCATATCTAGAATTGATGCTGTTCTTTTCAGTATCTCGAAAATTTCTTTTTGATGATAAAAGTCTAGTCGAAAAATAGCTCCAAATCTATCTCTCATTGGAGTTGATATATTACCAAGCCTGGTAGTCGCTCCAACTAATGTAAACGGCTCTAAGTCAATCCTTACAGTTCTTGCGTTTGGCCCTGAATCAATTAAAATATCAATTTTAAAATCCTCCATAGCAGAATAAAGATATTCCTCAACGGTGGTATTAACTCTATGAATTTCGTCTATAAAAAAAACATCTCTATTTTGAAGATTGGTCAACATTCCAGAAAGGTCGCCTGGAATTGATATAACCGGACCAGAAGTCGATAAAAAGCCTTTTTCTAGCTCCGTTGCAATAATATTTGAAAGGGTAGTTTTTCCTAGACCGGGAGGACCATACAACAGTATATGATCTAAAGCTTCTTCTCTTTGTTTTGCTGCGGTGATATAAGTCTTTAGAGATTCAACAATATCTGTTTGTCCAATGAAATCTTCAAAGTGATTTGGTCTTATTTGTTTATCAAAATTTTTTTCTTCATTTGAAGAGATTACTATTTTTTGTTCATCAGTCACAATATACTAAGATAAATAGGGAATGGCCGTTATCCAAAAAATTATTTAATAACTTTTTTTAAAAACTTTCCTGTAATTGAAGTTTTATTTGTTGACATCTCTTCAACTGTGCCTTGCGCAACGATTTTTCCTCCACCCTCTCCTCCTTCAGGGCCCAAATCTATTATCCAATCTGCACATTTTATCACATCCAAGTTATGTTCAATGACAATAACGGTATTGCCTTGGTCAACAAGCTTTTGTAGAACAGATAGTAACATCTGGATATCATCCACATGCAATCCTGTAGTAGGTTCATCAAGAA
>DLTY01000007.1:13630-15508 GCA_002501535.1 bacterium UBP7_UBA7824 | reverse complement strand
CTTCTGTAAGGGTTGTTGTCTCAATGGTTTCTTTATTGCTTGATTCCACTGAATCAATAGGCTCTTTTGATTCAGATGTCTCACAACCAAAAATAGTTAAGAAAAGGATGGCCAGTAACGGTAATTTATTATTCATGATTTAGATTGTAATCTTATTTAGAATGTCAATGTTCAAAAAAACATTTTAATATTATGAAGCTTTTTCAAATTGCTACACATCTTGATAATCTTTTAGCAAAAGATAAATTTAATGATGGATGCCTGAATGGCATTCAGGTATTTGGAAAACCAGATGTAAAAAAGATTTTAACGGGGGTTTCAATATCTAAAGAGTTGATAGAGAAAGCTATTGAAAAAAAGTGTGACTCCATTATTGTCCACCATGGGATGTTTTGGGGAGAAAGAAGCTATCCTTTAAATCTTATAAACAGGGAAAGACTCAAGCTTCTTGCCGATAAAAATATTTCCTTAATTGCATACCACCTTCCGCTTGATGCACATAGGGATATTGGAAATAATCATCCTGTTTGCAGGGATTACTGCTGTCATGAATCTGGATTTGATGGAAAGAATATTAAAGACTTTGGATCAATGGGTGATTTTTCAATTGGTGCAAGTTTTGAATTGAACAATAGCTTAGATGTTAAATTCTTGAAAAAACAAACAGAACTTTATTACGAACATGACGTTATTCATTTGAAGTGCCAAAAAAAGAAGATAAAAAAAATAGCGATTGTCTCTGGGGCAGGTGCTAATTTCCTTAAGGAAGCTGCAGCAGAAAATATTGACCTTTTGATAACTGGAGAGGCTGAAGAGTGGTCAATGCATGAAGCAATCGAATTCAATGTGAATGTTTTTGCTTGTGGGCATTATGCAACTGAAAGAGTCGGAATACAAATGTTAACCAAATATTTAAATGAAAAGTTGAACATTAAATCTATTTTTTTTGATATACCTAACCCTGTATGATTAAAAGATGAGTGATTTTCAAGAAAAAAAATATAGCATAAAGGAAGCTGAAAAGTTGATTCCGGTTTTGAAAAAGGATTTTAAGAAAATCGTTGAGCTTAAAAAAAAGTTAGATGATATTGGGTTTGACATTGTTTATGGAACTTTTCGAGAAGGCTGTTCCCCTAATGGGACAGGCTCATTACCTCAGGATTTTTTAGACTTCTGCGCTATTATCGAGAATAATTTCCATAAAGTTGGGATACTCTTAAGATCTCTTGATGAAGGGATTGTTGACTTTCCTGCTAAAAGAGGAAAAGAAGATGTTTTTATAACTTGGATCTATCCTGATGCAAAGATTAATTATTGGTACTTCCCTGAAGAAGGATACCAAGAAAAGAAATCAATAGTTGATTTTTGATTCCTTCAATTACAATTACATCGTGCGGACAAGGCGCGACCGGCAAGGCCCTCGGCCAGCCGGTTTTGTCCGCACTTTTTTATTATGACAGGATATCCTCTAAGCTCTTACAAAGGTGAAAAAATTAATGTTTCGGTAGGAAACGTATCTTTTTTGCAGGATTCTTTTACTGTTATTGCGGGTCCTTGTTCTGTTGAAAGCGAAGAACAAATACTAAAGACAGCAGAAACCGTCTCAATGCTTGGGGCTTCAATTTTAAGAGGTGGTACCTATAAGTATAGAAAAAGTCCTTATACTTTTTCTGGCTTAGAGGAAAGGGGTGTTGAGTATTTAAAAAAAGCTTCAATGAAAGCTTCTTTACCGAGTGTTACTGAAGTCATGTCGATTGATAAAGTTTCTTATTTGTCTAAAAATATAGATATGTTACAGATCGGTAGCAGAAACATGCATAACACACCGCTTTTAAAAGAGATTGGAAGAACGAAAGTGCCTGTGATCTTGAAGCGTGG
>DLTY01000007.1:0-13253 GCA_002501535.1 bacterium UBP7_UBA7824 | reverse complement strand
GCAATCAGAATATAGTTCTGTGTGAAAGAGGGATAAGGTGTTTCGATGATTCTTTGAGGTTTACTTTAGATTTAGCGGGAGCTATCCTGCTTAAGGAAAATTCAAAATTTCCTGTGATAATAGATCCATCTCATGCTACAGGTAAAACAAACCTTGTAAAACCATTATGCCTAGCAGCATCTGCAGCTGGACTTAATGGCGTGATGGTTGAAGTTCACCCTGAGCCAAGAAAAGCTTTGTCTGACTCTGATCAAAGTTTAACATTTGATGAGTTTGCTGATTTGATGGATTCTTTATCCATTTTTACAAAAAATAAAAATAAAATAACTAAAAGTGTCGGGGACTAGCGCAGCCTGGTAGCGCGACTGTTTTGGGAACAGTAGGTCGTGGGTTCGAATCCCGCGTCCCCGACCACCCTATTTTTATTGTTTTTCAGAATAGTTGATTTTTTGAATTTGTTCTTTTGTGAGCATCCCATGTAGCCATGTTTCAAAATCTGCTTTATGTTTTTTGTAAAAATTTATCGCAGGCTCATTCCAGTCTAAAACCTGCCAAGTCATCGCATTTAAGTTTAATTTTTTGCATATAGCAATTGTTTCTTTGAAAAGTAAGCTCCCTACTCCCTTATTTCTGTAATTCTCAGTTACGACAAAATCTTCTAAGTGCAAAACTTTTCCTTTCCATGTTGAATAGCGTATGAAGTAAAAAGATAACCCGATAATCACTCCTTCATGTTGAGCAACTAAAAATTTGTAGTATGGATGATTGCCAAAGCCATCATTTTCCAAATCTTGCAATGTGATAGTTACTTCTTCAAGTGATTTTTCATAATCTGCTAATTCTTTTATTAATTTCAAAACAGATGGTAGATCTTTTTTTACGCCTTGCCTGATTGTTATTTTCATATTGGTATTTATGGTGGGCCATCGTGGACTTGAACCACGGACCTCGCCCTTATCAGGGGCGCGCTCTAGCCAGCTGAGCTAATGGCCCAATATCAGCTTATTTTATTATTTAAAACAATAAAACGGAGTTTGTTCAGCTGCTATTTCAAATTTTTGATGCTTTCCATCTTCAACAAGTGCATTTCCATTCACACAGCCATCAATAAATTTTCCATGCATCTTTTGACCTTTTGAATTTATCCAAAATATTTTTCTTCCTTTATCAATCAGCAAATTATTCCAAGACTGAAAAACATTATTGGAATTGTTTATGGCTTCAATTTTTTGTTCTAATGATTTAAGCCATTTTTTTAAAATGAATGCTCTTGGGTTTTTCCAGCTTGAATCCAACAACCCCTCTCTCTCCATGGTTGTAGCATCTTTTATGCTTGCTGGAATTGTTTCTTGGTTTCCAAAAACATTTAAACCAAGACTTAATATTGCATATTTTTCTTCACCTTTAATATTTAAGCTCAACAAGGTCCCGCCTATTTTTTTATCATTGTAAACAATGTCATTTGGCCAAGATATTTTTGAGTTACTGATCTCTGCTGCAGATAAAGATGTTGCTATAGGCAACATATTTAAATTTGAATTTTTTATATTGCTGACATTTAAAATTACGCTTGCAAGTATGCCTTTTCCCAATTTGGAAAACCACTTTCTACCAGTTCTTCCTCTGCCTGAAGATTGATATTCAGCTAAAACTAAAGCTTTTTCAATAGTTTTTGTTTTAATTAATCTGCTTGCATAATCATGTGTTGAGTTAACGGTTGTGAAATAATGATAATTTTTCACAAAATCCTTTGGACAAAGATCAAAAAAATCCATAGGAGTTAATCTTGATTTTGATTTGAATGTCTGAATATATTTGGCTTGTTTTATCGTTGATTTAAATCCTAATTTTTCAAAATATTCAAGACTTTTGTAAAAATTTGATTTTGAAATTCCTCGCTTGTTTAGGACATCATCAAGCTCCAAAAAGCCATCTTCTGACCCGAAAACTTGCTGAAAAAGAAGTTTATCCTCTTCGGTAACTTCATAATCGCGTACTTGATCAAAAATCACAATTTTTTTTCATAGAGGTTCAAAAAAGCAAGAGCTGCTTCAGATCCCTTGTTGCCTTTCTTCCCTCCGGCCCGCTCTTTTGCCTGCTCGATATTCTTTGTTGTCAATATCCCCATACTTATTAGGGCTCCATAATGAACTTGAAGACTAGCTAGTCCATTAAATATTGAGTTACAGAGGAAATCGTAATGGTCAGTTTCCCCTTTCACTATCGCTCCAATTGTTATTATGGCAATATCTTCAGGAAAGCTTGCGTCTTTCAGGATTTTCGAAGCAAGGGAAAGTATTTCCCAGGATCCAGAAACTTCAAGGTGGCTAAATTTTAAGTTTTTTGAGTCAAGAACGCTTTTTGCACCTTGGAAAAGAGAATCGGTGATGTCTTTGTTGAAGCTTGATTGAATGATTACTATTTTCATATTTTTATTTCTTTTGTCGACTCTATTTGTAAATCAAAACCCTCTAATGCAATGATGTTTCTCTTGTTGTTTGTAATTATTTTCATCTCTCCAACACCACATGCTTTAAGTATCTGCGCACCTATTCCATAGGATCTAAAATCCATCTCATTTTCTTCTTTCGATTGGTTTGTATTTGAGCCAAGAAGAACAAGAATCCCCCTTTCCGCATTGCATATCATTTCCATTGCTAGATTCAATCTTTTTTCAGAATTTGAACTAATATCCTTTTCTGAATGAACCCTTACAAGCGTTTCTTTTTCGCTTGAAATATCTCCTTTCACAAATGCAAAATGTGTTTCATTTGTATTTTTAGATTTAAAAATAAACATTTGCATATTGTTTTGATCAGGCAATTTAATTTTATTTTTAAGGAATATATTTGGTCTTTTTTTCAACAGGTAGGAAATTAAATCAGCTATTGTGATTAAGGGTATATTGTGTTTTTTTGCGAACTTCTTAAGAGAGGGCATTCTCATCATCTCGCCATCGTCTTCAAGTATCTCACATATAACACCTGCTTTTGGTAAGCCTGCAAGCTCACAAAGGTCTATAGATGCCTCGGTGTGCCCTGCCCTTGAGAGTACACCACCGTCTCTAGCTCTTAGTGGGAATATATGACCTGGTTGCCTAAAGTCATTTGGGCCTTTTAAAGGGTCGATTAGTTGCATGATCGTTTTTGACCTTTCAAAAGAACTTATTCCAGTAGTTATCCCTTCTATCGCATCAACAGAAACGGTAAATGCTGTCCCATGAGGGTCCATATTGTTTCTTGTCATGGCGGCTAACCCTAATTGATCAAGCCTTTCTCCAGTCATAGGAACACATATAAGGCCTCTTGCCTCTTTTGTCATGAAGTTTATGTTTTTTGGACTTGCATGTATTGCTGCACATATAAGGTCGCCTTCATTCTCTCTATCTTCACTGTCTGCAACAACTACCATGCCTCCACTCTGAAGCATCTTTATCGCTTGTTCAATACTTTTCATCGTTACCATTTTCCTAATGAGTATCTGGAAATTACGTCAATTTCTAAATTGACAAAATCTCCAGCTGACATAGATTCTATATTTGTTCTTTTCAGGGTTTCCTCAATTAGGTAAATTTTTATTTTTTGTTTCTTTTTCTCAGCAATGGTTAAACTTATTCCAGAAACTGAAATACTTCCTTTTTCTGAAATGAAACAATCTAAATTTTCAGGATATTCAATTGTCCAAATTGAACTTAATTTATCGATTTTTTCAATTTTAGAAATAGTTCCAATACCATCCACATGACCTAAAACTATATGGCCACCCATAGCTTCACCTAACTTTAAAGCTCTCTCCCAGTTTATTACTTTTCCTTTGCACTTATTGTCAAAAGCTGTTTTTAGAATCGTTTCTTTAGAAAGGTTGAAAGATGCAGTATTATTTTTGTATTGATTTAAGGTCAAACACACTCCATCAATTGCAATAGATTCTCCAATTTCTGGGTCTTGGAACCCGTTAAGCTCAACATGAAGAATAATAGATTCTCCAATCGCTTCGACCTCTTTGATTAATCCTTTGTCTTTAATTATTCCTGTGAACATTTGTTAAGTATCCTTCTACCTTTACATCTTCGCCAATTTTTGTAATCCCAACATCGGAAAGCTTTCTTGAATCTGATAAAGTTTTCCATTCAGCGGGAGAGAAACCCAATCCTTTAGACCCTATTAATTTTGGAGAAATATAAGTCACTATTTTATCTGCAAGATTGTCTTTAATTAATTCTGAAGAGAGTTTCCCTCCTTCGCATAAAACAGATTGAACTCCATCCTTTCTCAAAAGTTCCAAAAGGTTTTTTAAATTTTTTGCTTCTAGGTATTTAATTTTTTTGTTTAATTTATTTTTTGCCCCACCCCAAATGTAAATTTTTCCATTTTTGAACATTCTGGAGCTTTCTTTTACCTTGTTTTTTCTATCTATCAGAATTTTTTTCCAGCTTTCAGGTCTTAAACTTCTATTCAAAACAGGATTATCTTTAGATGCGGTTCCTGACCCAACAAGAATGGCATCGTATCTGTTTCTCATTTTTTTGCCGTCAGATCTTGATTTTTTAGAGGTTATCCATTGTGAGGTCCCATCACAAGCAGCTACCTTTCCATCTAGGGATATCGCAACCTTGATGGTTACTGAGGCTCTATTTTTTTTAATTCCAGTTAGGTAGCTATAGTTCAATAACCTTGATTCATGCTCAAGGCAGCCTTGATGGACTTTTATTCCAGCCTGCTTAAGTTTTTTTAAACCTTGCCCATTAACTTCTTTGTTTGGGTCTTTCATTCCGATGAAAACCGTTTTGACTTTTCTTTTTATTATCTCATCGACGCATGGAGGTGTTTTTCCATGGTGGCAGCATGGTTCAAGGTTGACATAAAGTGTTAACCCTTGTTCTTTTGTTTTGTTTAAAGCGTCTATTTCAGCATGTTTTTTACCATATGATGAATGGTAGCCCTTCGCAATAATTTCATTATTTTTAACCAAAACGCAACCAACAAGGGGGTTTGTTTTTGTTCTGCCTTTACCTTTTTTGGCAATCCTTATTGCCTCAAGCATGAATTCTTTATCTTTTTTTTGAAATTCCAATTTTTAAATCCCGCTTTTTTTAAGCTCCTCTTTAAAGAGTTCAAATGCTTGGTTTATCTCAGAATCTTTATAGGATTTTTTACCACTTCCAATAATTAATCTCCATGTTAGGTTCCAGTTTTCCTTTTTTTTGTAAACATCAAATAAGTAAATTTCATGAATTAAATCTATTTGAATTTTTGAAATAACTGAGGTTAATTTTTTAATCTCACTTGAACTTTTTGTATTGATTGTTAGATCCCTGTATGAAAATTTATGGCTTGGTAAGGCTCTTGCTTGTTGTTTTGGCATTGGCCACAACACTTTCAATTCAAGTTCACAAGACCACACCAGCTCTTTTTTGCTGCCTATCTCTATCTCAAAAGCTCCCAATAGGCCTTGAAATATTTTTGTTTCTATCTTTAATGCAGAAGAGTCCAAAAAGTAATCATCCTCTATATCGAAATAAAAAACTTCAGTGTTCCATTTTTGAGCAATGTTTTCAAGTATTGTTTTGATAAACCTTGCCCCACCTTCTTCCTCAGGAACGAGTAACCCTAAGTGTAATTTTTCCCCACTTTTGCTAAAAACTTTTCCAACTTCAAAGCTCCAATTAGATTGAAAATCTTTTTTCCTTGAATCTTCATGGCCTTTTAGCAAGCATGCTGATATTGAGTTCCTAAGAAAGGCTTTTTCTTTAGATCGGGGATTTAATATTTTTACTGGTTTCTTTTTTAGAGCTGACGTTCCAAGCAGTGTTAGTTCTTCAGAGACAAGGCTTGATCTAATTTCCTGCCTGCCTCCAAATGACAAAAGAGCATCTATAAGAAATTCTTCTAATTGAAAAATATCATCAATTTTTGAAGTTTTAATTTCAATTTTTGGAAGTGTCTCCTTGAGGTCTGTATACCCATAAACCCTTATAACTTCTTCAACAAGGTCTTCAGGGATAGATAAATCAGTTCTATAGGATGGGACAAGCCATTCACCTTTTCTTAAGCCTTTTTTCCTTTTTACTTTCCAAGATTCATTCCACCGACCCTCTCTATCTTTTGAAACCTGTTTGATGCCCAGGCTATCCAAGATTTGAATCACTCTTTCTTCCGGTATATTCATTCCTAGCCTTTTGTTGATCTCAGAAGCTTTAATCGTTATTAAATGATCTTCTAGACTTTCTTCAATCAGGCTTGCAGAATGAATTTCATTTGTCCAACCTAAATGATCAAGCCACCATAGGTATCTTTTTGCAGCCAAAAGAAAGCCTCTTGGATCAACTATTCTTTGAAACCTGTAGGACGAATCTGTTGAAAGGTTTAATCTGTTTGCAGTTTGTCTTGTCGAAGAGTTTTTGAAACAAGCAGCTTCTAATAAAAATTCAGAATCCGAAACCTCAGAAGAGCCTTTTTTCGAACCGATTATTCCAGCGAGAGCTAAAGGTTCATTTGAGCTATTCTGAACAAGAAGATCTCCAGCTTCAACCTTATAGACTTTTTCATCAAGGGCATTAAATTTAATTTTCTTTTTAGCCCCTGTAATCTTTACCCCATCATTCATTACATTAAATGGAAACAGATGTAAAGGTTGCCCTATTTCAAACAATACATAATTTGTTAAATCAACAAGAGGGTTTATAGGATTCCTCCCCATAAGCTTAAGCATTTTTTCAATATGAGCATTTTTTTGAGATTTAATTTTTAGATGTACGCCCAGATAGGATTGACAGTTTTTACTTTCTATTTTTATGGGATATTTATTCTCTATTGGGAAATCTTTCAAATTTAATTTGTTTATTTTTAAGTCTTTTGCAGTTGCAAACTCTCTTGCTAAACCATAAATTGAAAGAACATCAGTTCTGTTGCTAGGGGTGCTTAGATCTAAAACCTTTTCACCGTCTATTTCAAGAATTTCTTCACATTCAAAACCTATTTCCGTAAATATGTCAGCTATTTCCTGTGTTGAATAGCTGCACTGTATGAATGTCTTTAACCAGCATATTGGAAGGCGCATAAGTTGTTTATTCTATCTTCCAAGCGTCACTGTGTCTTTGCCACCAGGCTTTCGTTCAAGGTTTTCAACATCCATAACTTGCCCGATTTTTTCGGAATTATTAAAATTCAATTGCATCTTGTAAGAAAAAGCAGCAACCAAAAAAATTAAAACAAAAATATAAATTCTTTTCTTCATAATATCACCTTTTATTTTGTATCAACAATAACCTCATCAATTTGCCAACCAGCACCAATTACACCATCAAAATTACCATCAGCATCTAAAGTTTGATCGTCTTCTCCCCAAAAAATGAAACAAACATATTTGCCTCTAAATGGACTGAGATCAATAACTCTTTGGCTGCTTCCTTCACCACTTGCAAAAGTATCTCCACCGCTAACACTGTGCATATAAACATTTCCACCTGCATAGCAATCGCTTATCTGGCTGTCGCTCCATCTGACAACTATGCCAAAAGTGCTTGGCTGAGGGGTTTCATAAAGCTCATTAAACAATAATCTTGTCCACCCTCCTTCTGAAACAAAATAACCATTTGCTCCACTAGTATCTCCTGGGGTGCCAGGATATGTTATCTGTAATGCGCCATCGTCATAAACCCAACCGTCAAGATAGTTCCCGACACTAAAGGTTGGATTCGTTATCCACATTTTGCAGTCAAGATCACCATCATCACCCGGTATAACTCTCCACCACTGCGTGCAGTCATCTGTATCATCAGCAGTACCTTCTATGCCATCAGGGCCTGCGCAACTCTTCACCCATGTACCTTGTTCTGTCCAGTCATTCTGGTCAAAACAACTTGCTCCATCGCCAGGAAAAGGTTCATAGAATAAAGTTTTCGTGAAGTCAGGCTGTTCTACAAGTTGTATATTGTCAAAAATAAAACCAGTATCGACATTAGCATCATTTGTTCTTTGCGCTAAACCAAAACAGATATTTGAATTCCCCGCAAATTGACTGAAGTCAAGATAAAGATATGTCCAATCAGTTGTATCAAGTGATGGATTCAAATCGCCATTATCGTTAAATATTGGTGTTTGTGAGTTCCATGAACCAGTCATGCAGTCATTGGAAATTGAATCAGTGCTTACCCAAAGTGCAATGTTTTCAAAATCTAAATCCGGCCTATTTAATTGATGTGCTAAAACTAATGCTGGATTATTTATGCCTGAAAGATCTAAAGGCTGCGCAGTTATGAAAACAGAATCTTGACTATTGTCATAATTTTGAGTACTTGTATTCCATGCAGCTATCCATGACTGACCAGAATATGAAGCATTCAGAGTTGAACTTGACCAAACCTGGAAAAAGGTGGTGTCTGTTCCATCAAATGTTGTTGATGTCCAGTTGCCAGTTCCAGCTACTGCATCATAAAGAACATCACCTTCAAAATTGTCATACATATAAGTTGGGTATGTGAGGGATGTTTCCGGCAATGTTACAGTTCCTTTTGATCCATCATCCGCAACAGCTTCAACAGCGTAACAATACTTTGAATTTAAAGCAAGACTGTCTAAAACAATTCCACATTTTCCATCAGAGCAATCAACAGTCTCTTGGCTGCTGTTGTATGACCCACTATCAATTGCTGGACATTCTGATTTGCTACCATTTGAAGAAGCGTTTGTTGCCCAAGTGTAGACTAAATACTCACATTGTCCACTTGATGGACCTGTAGAGCTGCAATGAGATTGTTCATAATCCAAATAACCATCATTCCAGTCAAGATCGACATCTGTTACAGCCTGAGAGTTAAAGAAGGAGCCTTCCATGCTTGGGCCAGCAAGCAAATTAGAAAATGAATCAGTAATGATAAGCCAATCATAAGAAGCAGGAGATGAATCAGTTAGACCTCCAGAGTTGGATGCCCTTACCCTAAAGTTGTTTTCTCCATAAGGCAAATCAGAAGAATAGTTTTTTGGACTTGTACATGTTTCCCAAATATCCTGGTTCAAAGAGCATTCAAAAGTCGCTTCTGAATCATCCGAGCTAAATGTAAAATCAGCTGTTCTTATAAAAGTTTTTAATGGTGGAGAGCTGTCTATAAAAGTATCTGGAGGCAAGATGCTTGAATCAATAAACCAACTCCAAGAAGCAGGAGTTTGATCCATATTTCCAGCTTCATCAATTGCCCTCACCTCAAAAACATGAGTGCCTTCAGAAAGCCCTAAGTATTCCTTGGGGCTCATGCATGACTCCCATTCGTTAAGGTCCAATTTACACTCAAAAGTGCTGTTTGGCTCACTGCTTTCAAAAATGAAACTTGCTGAAGGGTCTGGTGTTGGATCTGGAGGACCGTCTATTATTTGTGTCTCTGGTTCAGTTTGGTCTATTGTCCAGGTCCAAGATGCTGGTGTCAAGTCTTCATTTCCAGCTTCATCAATTGACTTAACCATAAATGTATGCAATCCTTCAAGAAGGTCTGAATAATCTTTTGTCCCTCCATCACATTGTTCCCATTCCGAATCATCAATTTTGCACATAAAGTAATCTGTCGATTCATCATCATGATAAACAAAAGAAGCCGAAGTTAAACTTGTCGGATCATTTGGTCCAGAGTCAATGTACGTTTCTGAAGGTGTTACATCTACATTCCAAGACCATGAATCTCCAGTTGTGTCAGTGTTGCCCGCTTCATCAGTAGCATAAACCTTAAACACATGACCTCCTTCTGTTAGGTTACTGTAAGTAATTGAACCATCATTGCATTCAGTTAGATCACCACCATCTAATTCACATTGGAATGTAGCGTTTGGGTTTTCAGGACTTTCATACGTGAAAGTAGGACTTGTATTATTTGAAGGGTCAGAAGGTCCTGTGAGAATAACCGTAGTTGGATTAATAGTGTCTATACTCCATGTCCAAGCATCCGCAGCACCCAGGTTGCCTAGGTCATCAGTTGACCGAACTTCAAATGTGTGATTTGAATTTTGCTCTAGGTTCAAATATGTCTTTGGGCTCGTGCATGATTCCCATTCGCCATCATCCAACTTGCATTCAGAAGTTGAGCTTTCATCTGTAGACCATTCAAAAACAGCATCTATTGAATTGGTTGGATCCATAGGTGCTGAAGTTATTGATGTTACTGGTCCAGTTATGTCTATCAGCCAGCTGTATTCCGAAGGGGTTGGGTCAATGTTTCCAGCAAGGTCTTGAGACCTTGTTGAAAAAGTATGGCTTCCGTCTGTTAATTCAATATAGGTTAGACCGCTTTCACATACTTCCCATTCGCCATCATCTAACTTGCATTCAAAAGTTGCTTCTGTGTCTGAAGGGCTTGAAAACGTAAATGTTGCTTCAGTAGATGTTGTTGGATCTAATGGGGTTGAATCAATTTGAGTTGTAGGCGAAACTGTATCTATTGTCCAGATCCACGTCGCTGGAGATATGTCTTCATTTCCAAGAGAGTCAAAAGCTTTAACCTCAAATGTAAATTCACCATCTGTTTGAGATGGATAAGTTTTTGGACTTGTGCATGATTCCCATTCAGTAATGATTGGCAATAGTCTGCATTCGAAAGTTGCTTCTGGGTCGTCAGAAGACTCTTTGAAGGAAAATACTGGAATGGTTGAATTTGTAGGATTAGCAGGACCGTTTGTTATTTCAGTCTGTGCACCTGTAGTGTCAATATTCCAAACATGTTCAGCATTTGCACCCTGCTCTTCAATATTGCCTGCAAGGTCTACACTCCATGCTTTGAATGTCCACTCCCCTTCGGGCAATGATGAATAATCCGCAGAATATGATCCATCTCCTTGATCTGTCATTTCTTCTCCAGTGCATGTTCCATCATTTGAAATGCAATAAAAAACTGAAGTTAGGCCAGGGAGCGTTTCCCATGGTTGATCTTGGACATCGACTTCAAAAGTTCCATCGGTTTCATTTGAAGGATCTGAAGGTGAGCTTGTTATTGTGGTTGTAGGGGCAGCTCTATCTACATTAGTTGTGCTTTCTGCTGGAGTTGAATCAATGTTATTTGCTGCATCCCAGGCTCTAACCATGAATGTATGTGTTCCTTCAGCTAAAAGCTCATACTCTTTTGGACTTGTGCAGAAATTCCATGTACTGGCTGATGCAAATTTACACTGGAAGAAAGGAGCCTCTTCATCTGCTGAGAAATGCCAAGCTATAGTATCTTCATTTGTATATATGGAAGGTTCAATAGTTATATTTGTTTCTGGTGGAGTTTGGTCAATTGTCCATTCTCTTTCAGCAGGTGTCGGATCTGCTGTTCCAACATCATTCAAAGCCCGAACATAAAATGTTTTTGTTCCTTCTGTTAAGTCAATATAAGTTTTTGAACCTGAACCATTTACACCGTTGCAAGAAGTGTAAACGGTTTCATCAGGGCTTAACATGCACTCGAAGAAACTATCTCCTTCAGGATTTACAAAAGTGAAATTAGCACTGTTTACATTTGTTATTCCGCTAGGGCCAGAAGTAATTGTTGTATCCGGTATCGATAAATCTATCGTCCAGACGTAATCTGCAGGATTTCCAATGTTTCCCGCAATATCTTGAGATTTAACATAAAAAGTATGTTCACCTCCAGATAAATCAGAATAAGTTTTTGGACTTGAGCAAGATGTTTCCCATGCCCCCTCATCTAACTTGCATTCAAAAATACTACCCGTCTCGTTTGAGGAAAATTCAAAAGTTGCCTCATTGGATCCAGATAAAGATGGAGGACCTGAGTTGATTGTTGTGCTTGGATTGGTTGTATCTATGGTAAAAGAGTAAGAATCAGGATCACTTATATTTCCTGCAAGGTCAGTTGCTCTTACTTCAAAAACATATGCACCTTCTTGGTTTAGTCCAGAATAAGTTTTGCCTGTTGATCCAGAACAGGATTCCCAATCTATATTGATGCCGCCACTAAGCTTGCACTCAAACTCTCCAGCAGGAAGTGTATCTTCATTGCTTGAGTAAGTGAATGTAACGGTTGTTTCGTTTGTCAGATCATTAGGGCCAGAGTCCACGGAGACTTCTGGCTTAACAGTATCAACTGTCCAGCTTAAAGTTTTTTCAACATCTTCAATTTCACCTATCGTTAAGTGATGAGCTTTAACTGTCAGACTTTGAGAACCCTCGGTCAAGCCAGAAGACAACCAGTAATGTCCATCAGCAGGATCTTCATCATTGCAATCAAACCAGCTTGAACTGTTCAAATTACATTCAAAAGAGACCTCTCCGGGGTAATTTGTTTCAAAATATATTTTTAAACCTGTAACTTCATTTGAGAAATCACCCTCTTCAATATCGCTAGGAGGATTTCCCTTGAATGTAATTTCTAAAGGTATGTTTTCTATGATCACAAAATAATCACGTTCTTCAACTTCATCTCCTCTAATTGTGGAGTTTCCAAGTAGATCTTGGACTTTGATCTCGATAAAATATTCTGAATTAGCTTGTTCCAGAACTGGCAAATCATCATAAGTTGCAATCCATGTATTAGCCTCAGCACCTGGACTAGTTGGAATCCATGTTGGGTCTACATAAGTAACATTTCCGCTATCATCTAATATAGCCATTCTGTGGTGTGCAGGATCATTGCTGTCCAAATCTTCAGCATCGCTTCCAAATTCAAACTCAATAATCTCATCCAAAACAACCTGCTCTGTATCAGGGGTTCTGGTGTATGTGTTTATGCTTGGTCCTGTAAGGTCTATATTCCATGTGTATGATTCAGATGCAGAATTACCTAGACTATCAAGACTGTCTACTCTAAAAGTGTAACTGCCTTCTGTTAGAGGTGTGGTTGACCCATATGAAAAAGGGCTGATACACGGGTCTGTCACAGTTGCATCCAAGACACATGATGCACTAACTCCATCATGGGTAAAAGAGATTTGACCGCTTGTAGCATTTGTAGGATCATTAGGGACTATATCTAAAGAAATACTTGGTCCAGCAGTGTCGATAATCCATGTAAAAGAAGCTGGAGTATTGTCATAAACAGCATCACTGCTTCCTTCTGGGTAATAGTAAGCCTTAACTTCAAAAGTATGCTCTCCATCAGTGAGACCTGGATATGTTTTTGAGCCCCCATTACATGTGCTCCAACCACCAGCATCAAGCCTACATTGATAAGAGACATTTGTCTTATCTGTGCTGTAATCAAACTTGGCTTCTGTGGAATTTGTTGGACTTAAGCCAGGTCCAATTTCTTGGTCATTAAACTCATCAAGATA
>DLTY01000006.1:1804-3095 GCA_002501535.1 bacterium UBP7_UBA7824 | reverse complement strand
AGGAATTGATGCAATTCTTTCTGTAGGTCCGCATGTCTGTGCTGGTGTTGCAAAAGCAATGGATGACCTTGGAATGTCCGCTCACCATTCCTGCTTTGATTTAAGCCCAGAAGTCATGGACTTGATTAATGCTGGAAAAGTCTCATTCACCATTGACCAGCAACAAAGGTTGCAGGGTTACATGCCAATTATTGTTCTCCATCTCTACAATAATAGTGCAGGTCTGCTTCCTGGAGCCAACATCCCATCTGGACCTGGATTTGTTGATAAATCCAACGCTTCACAAGTTGCTGCACTTGCAGGAATTGACCGATAATCGGTTTCTAGTTATTTAGACCATAAAAAGGACCGCATTATTGTGGTCCTTTTTTTTTATCCAAATTTAATGAAACAATGAACTCAGGAAAAGAAGCACAACCTCAAAGGCAGGAGTCGGACCGACATCTCCCAAAGAAATGGTACAGTGCTTTGTTAGCACGTCCTGAAATAGGTCCGTTGGGCGTGATGTTGTTGCTCTTTGGAATGCTTGGTTACTTTTCTATTCCAGAGGGGCAATTTTCATTGAATCCCTTTTCTGGCGAGGGTTTCAATGCATTGGGTATCCGCAATAATTTTAGAGTCATTGCACAGTTGGGTATCGTTGCCCTGGGAGCTGGTTTGTTAATCATTTCGGGAGAGTTTGATCTTTCTATTGGTTCCATGATTGGGTTTGCAGGGGGATGCATGGCAATGATCCTCAAGTGGGGTTTTGCGATAGTTATTCCATACATTTCCTTTTCTCAAGGTTTCAGTATAGAAGGCTACAAAATTTTTGAAATCCAGGATGTTTCTCCTTTGACAGCGATATTAATCACATTATGTTTCACTCTTTCCTTTGGCTGGTTACAGGGATACGTCATTGTAAAAAGTGGTATTGCGTCGTTTATTGTAACTTTAGGCGGCTTATTCTTTTTGAGAGGAGTTACTGAAGTTTGTTACCGTGCATTTAACAAAAGAGAAGATCAGACAGCCGGTTCAACAACGGTTACCGATTTACCCGACATAAAAAACATTATTAATGTTCCAGGTCACGGTGAAATGGAACGGGATGCTGCCAAATCTCTTCCAAATGACGAATTGTTAGAAATACTGAGTTCTGCTCCGGAAAAAACGATTAATCAATTGACTGAACAACTGAATTATATCAATCAGAAAGTTGCAGCAACAAAGACATTGATTCAAGAAAGTAAGATGCTGGAAACGCTTCAGCGCTCTCTTGATAATGCGATAAAATCCGGGAATGAAACCATGG
>DLTY01000006.1:1014-1416 GCA_002501535.1 bacterium UBP7_UBA7824 | reverse complement strand
CGTTTCAGATTTGGACCTTGCTAGAGCCTATCTGGATACATTGACAACAGCTAGGCCTGTTGCAAATTTTTTTGGAGGAGATATTCTCGAACCCTTTTTCAGTTGGCTCTATTTCACTGCAGATTGGAATGTCAATAATTTTGGGAATCAGTTTGCTCCAGGTTTATATTCCTGTGTAATGATTTGGTTTATCATTGCAATCGCTTGCTATTTTGTCCTCAGTAAAACCCAGGCAGGAAACTGGATTTATTCTACCGGTGGAAATTTAAGTGCCGCGAAAGCGAACGGAGTCCCCACAAATAAAGTCAAAATCTCATTGTTTGTGTTCACAGCATTTTGCGCCACGATGTTTGCTGCATGCCAGGTTTTTGAGGTAAATACTGCTGATACAGCTAAAGGAAA
>DLTY01000006.1:0-676 GCA_002501535.1 bacterium UBP7_UBA7824 | reverse complement strand
ATTGCTGCTGCAGTTATTGGAGGGGTGGTTTTAACGGGTGGATTTGGGAGTATCCTAGGTATTATTTTGGGAACAATTATATTTGGTATTGCCAAAGAAGCTTTTTTCTACATCCCCGGGATCGATGGGTCATTTTACAGAGTTTTTCTTGGTGCAGTTTTAGTTATCGCTGCACTGACTAATGAAAATATACGGAAAAGAATAATCGGAAGTATCTAAACGTGGACAATAGCATACAACCCCTGATTGAAATCAAAGATCTTGTCAAGAAATTCGGGGCATTTACTGCTTTAAATGGAGTGTCGTTGGATGTCTATCCGGGTGAGGTTCATGCTTTGTTGGGAGACAATGGTGCAGGGAAATCGACTTTAATTAAAGTCTTGTCTGGAGTGCATCCTGCAACCAGTGGCAAAATCAGGGTTGATGGGAATTCAGTGAATTTTGAATCTCCCCGAGAAGCATCAAATGCAGGCATTGGGACGGTCTATCAAGATTTAGCATTAAATGCATTAACCTCGGTAACAAGGAACTTTTTTCTTGGAAGAGAAATAAAAAAGGGTCCAGGTCCTTTTGGTCTGATGCAGATGGATGAGATGAATACAATCACCATGGCTGAGATGGCAAAGATAGGGATCAATATCTCAAATCCTAATCAACCAGTTGGGACCATGTCAGG
>DLTY01000016.1:13712-15459 GCA_002501535.1 bacterium UBP7_UBA7824 | reverse complement strand
GCTTGAAACATGTTTCCGCCACCAAATGATCCACCTATACAAAATATTGCAAATACGATAGCAAGTATTTTTCCTAAAGACCCTAATCCTCTTTCCTTAAGCCCAAGAGATAGGTAATACATTGGTCCACCATGGACCGTGCCATCCTTGTCTACTTTTCTGTAAAATTGTGCCAAAGTGCATTCATGAAACTTGCTTGTCATTCCGAATAGGCCCAAGATTATCATCCAAAAAACTGCTCCAGGCCCTCCAACTCCAACAGCTACTGCTACACCTGCTATATTACCAAGTCCAACTGTTGCAGATAATGCACTTGTTAAAGCTTGAAAATGAGATATTTCACCTGGATGATTAGGGTCATCATATTTGCCTTTTACAACATCTAAAGAATGCTTAAAGCCTCTAAAGTTAATGAATTTATGGTAAATAGTAAAAAATATTGCACCTAACATTAGAACCCAAACGATAACAGGTATATTTGCAATTGGGAAAAATAAAAATTTAGCCATTTTTTCAACAATTCCACCAAAAGATTGATCAATTCTTTCAGCTAGGCTGTTTTCTTCTAGCCCTGACTGAAGCAGGAAATTAATATTTGAGATTTGATAGCTTAAATTGTTCATAAATGTCTCCCTTAATACAAAATAAAAATTATGATAGGTTAAGTATACAACAGGCCGGAGTGGCGGAATGGTAGACGCGCTTGCCTCAAAAGCAAGTGTCCAATAGGGCGTGAGGGTTCGAGTCCCTCTTCCGGCATTAGTTTTCGATAGTCATTAATACTTGATCACTTGAAACTCTTTCTCCTTCAACTACAAGTATTTCTTTAATCTTCCCTTTTTGTGTGGATGCAATTTCGTTCTCCATCTTCATTGCTTGGAGTATACAAAGAACATCTCCTTCTTTTATGTTTTTCTTCTCAGTAACGTTTATTGATGATATCACACCAGGTATAGGACTCCTTACCTCTGTCAAACCTGAAGATCCAGCATCTTTTGCTCTTGTCAAAAATGCATAACTCGTCTCTCTTTCAAGTTTGAATTTTGTACCATCCAGCAAAAGTTCAACCCTAATTCCATCTCTGGAGTAATTAACCGGCAGCCTCTTGTCTCCAATAATTATTCCAACAACACCTTTCTCTCTTCTGATAATTTCAAAAGGAACTTTTTCGTCTCCGTTTAATGTTGCTATGCTTGTTCCAAAATCAATCTGCACATCATGGATCTTTCCCTTAGAGTCTCTAATTTTTAGTTCCAATTTTCTTCAAACTCCTCATTGTTATTTGAATTCCAATTTTCTTCAACATCTTGACTGTTGTCAACATCTGGATGGTTTTCCTCATCAGCGAGAAGTATGGCTGCAGCTAAAACCGCTTGCTTGTTTTCCTCTTCGCTAGGCTCGGTTAATTTACTGCCTTGATATTCCACAAATCTAGTCCATACTTTTCCATTCCTAAAGCTTTTATGGGACAGCAGCCTCCTATGAAAAGGAGCAGTTGTCGTAAAACCTCTTACAACCATCTCTCTTAAGGCTCTCTCCATTCTGGTTATTGCTTCTTTTCTTGTTCTTCCGTAAGAAATGACTTTTGCTATTAGAGAGTCGTAAATTGAAGGTACTGTATATCCGGGACATAAGTGAGTATCAACTCTTATTCCAGGTCCTGCTGGAAGTATCAACTCTTCAACTGTTCCGGGAGTTGGAGCAAATCCAAATCTTGGATCTTCTGCATTTATTCTGCATTCAATAG
>DLTY01000016.1:0-13408 GCA_002501535.1 bacterium UBP7_UBA7824 | reverse complement strand
ATTCTGCATTCAATAGCATGACCAGTTCTTCTTACTTGCCTTTGGGTAAAGGGGATTCTTTCCTTGCCAGCTATTCTTATTCCTGCTCTTATTATGTCAATCCCTGTAATTTTTTCTGTCACTGGGTGTTCAACCTGAACACGAGTGTTCACCTCTATAAAATAAAAATTTTTGCCATCAACTAAAAATTCAACAGTACAAACTCCATGGTATTTTGCAGCCTTCGTCAAAGCTTTAGATGCATCTATCATTCTTTTTCTCATTAATGTTGAGACCGCTAATGAAGGGGCTTCTTCTAGCAGTTTTTGATGCCTTCTTTGTATTGAGCATTCCCTTTCATACAAATGTATAAATCTTCCATGTGAATCTCTCATTGCTTGTATTTCTACATGTCTTGGTTTTGCAAGGTATCTCTCTATAAAACATGATCCATCGCCAAAAGCTAATTTTGCTTCAGATTGTGCAGATTCAAATGCATCTTTTAGATCTTGCATTTTTTCAACAACCCTCATCCCTCTTCCCCCTCCGCCTGCAGCAGCTTTAATTAAAACAGGAAAACCGATTTTTCTTGAGATTTTCATTGCTGTTTTAACATCGTTAACGACACCTTTTGAACCAGGTATTGTTGGTATTTTTAAGTCTTTTGCTTTTTTTCTGCCCCAGACCTTGTCTCCTAATTTCTCCATTGCGTCTGCGTAGGGGCCTATGAAGATTATTCCTTCCTCTTCGCATCTTTTAGCGAATCTTGCATTTTCTGAAAGGAATCCATATCCAGGATGTATAGCTTCAACTTTTGATCTTTTAGCTGCTTGAATTATTTTTTCAATGTCTAGATATGTCTCTGCGGCATTGCCTGGACCTAGGTTAAATACACTATCAGCCACTCTTGAAGGCAAGGAATCTATGTCTATTTCACTAGATGCTATTACACATCTGATTCCTAATTCCCAACCTGCTCTTATTATTCGAAGCGCAATTTCTCCTCTGTTTGCGATAAGCATACTTTTTATCTTAGGGCGTTTACTTTTGCCTTTACTTGGGGTGATTCTTCTAAAAGCCATTAGAAATATTCTAACTCTTTTAAGGTTATAGAATTAAAAATTATGAAAATTGCTCATTTAGGGATTGTAGTTAGAAGCATAGACAAAGCTCTTTCTTTGTGGAAAATAGCTTTGAAAGGAGAGGTTTCTTACAGGAAAAAATACGAAAGAGAAAATGCTGAAATAGCAATGTTAAAGGTTGGAAATGTAAACATTGAGTTGTTGGAACCTGTTGGAGAAGGTGTTTTGAAAAGGTTCTTAGAAAAAAGAGGAGAAGGTTTTCATCATATTGCTTTTAAAGTTTCAGATTTAAATAAAACTGAAAAAAAATTTAATTCTTTGGGTTTTGAAACAGTAGAGTCCTCAAGACAGGCTGGAATTGATGGCGGTGGAGCATTGTTCTTTAATCCTAAATTTACAATGGGTATATTGATGGAAATAATATCATGAAGAAGAGAATTGAAAAATTAAGAGGTTTAATATCCAAGGCAAAACTTGGAGGAGGAACTTCAGCAATTGAAAAACAACATGAAAAAGGAAAACTAACCGCTAGAGAAAGATTAGAGGTTTTGCTAGATGATGGCTCTTTTAGAGAGTTAGGTTTATTTATCAAATCCTCTCCCCTGCCCATAGGCGAAAAGAAAGAATTTTTAGGTGATGGCTTAGTTGCTGGTTTTGGAAAGGTGAATGGGCGTAGAGTCCTTGTTTATAGTCAGGACTTCACTGTTATGGGGGGTTCTCTTGGTGAAAGGCATGCTGAAAAAATAGTCAAAATAATCCAAACAGGAAGGAAGGTTGGAGTTCCTGTGATTGCAATACAAGACTCTGGTGGCGCAAGGATACAGGAAGGTGTTGTTTCTCTGGCGGGCTATGCTAGCATTTTTAAGGAAAATACTTTATCAAGCGGTGTGGTTCCGCAGATAGCTTGTATCTTAGGTCCATGCGCTGGAGGTGCTGTTTACTCTCCAGGTTTGATGGATTTTGTTTTTATGACAAAGGGTACAAGCCATATGTTTTTAACCGGTCCTGATGTAATCAAGACAGTTCTTCATGAAGAAGTCACTTTTGAAGATTTAGGAGGGGCCTCTGTTCATACTCAAAAAAGTGGAGTTTCTCATTTTGTTTCCGAAAATGAAGTTGAATGTTTGAAGTCAGTTAGAGAGCTGCTTAATTACATTCCATCGAACAACAAGATACATCAATCTAGAAAAGATTCAAGCGTTCAAGATACACAAAGAAGAGAGAATAAATTAAGAGAGATTATTCCTGACAGCTCTGACAAGCCTTATGACATGAAAGAAATTCTTGATTTTGTTTTAGACGACAATTCTTTTTTTGAGGTTCAGTCATCTTGGGCTAAAAATATAGTTGTAGGGTTTGGAAGATTGGATGGTTATGCTATAGGCATAATTGCAAATCAGCCTAATGTTTTAGCAGGTTGTCTAGATTCTGACTCATGTAATAAATCTGCACGATTTATCAGATTTTGTGACTCTTTTAACATTCCTGTTGTTTCTTTTGTCGATGTCCCTGGTTTTTTACCAGGAAAGGATCAAGAGCACCAGGGCATAATAAGACATGGAGCAAAGCTACTTCATGCCTACTCGGAATGTACAGTACCATTGTTAACTGTTGTTACAAGGAAGGCTTATGGTGGTGCTTATTGTGTGATGGCTCCAAAACAATTGGGAGCTGATTTGAATCTAGCATGGCCTTCTGCTGAATTTGCAGTAATGGGAGCAGAGGGTGCAATAAATATTATTTTTAGAAAAGATATTAAAGATGCAAAAGATAAAGATGAAAAACGTAAGGAGTTGATTCATGATTATGAAACAAATATTGCAACTCCATATATTGCTGCAGAAAGAGGTTATGTTGATGAGGTTATAGATCCTATAGACACTAGGCCAAAACTGATAGAAGCTTTGAGATTTTATAAATCCAAAAGAGAAAAGATGCCTCCAAGAAAGCATGGGAATATACCACTCTGAAAAAAAGATTATTTTTATCACTTTTCTTTCTTTTTCTTTTTTCTAAAACCAGTCTTTATTCAAAAAATATAGATCCTGAAAGGGTTTGGCTTTTTCAAAATTTGAAAAAATTTTCTAATTTAAAGCCTAATGAAGTTGATGTTTTTCCTGAATCACTAAAAGATGACTTTTCTGCTTACTACATTAAGGAAAAAATTAATTTAGAAAATTATCAAGAAGCAAAAAGGCATTTTTCATTATGGCATAACCATTGTGAGTCTTCTTGTTTTGAGTTCGCTGAAATTGTGATTACCTTAATGAAGCAAGAGGTTTTTTCAAAAAATGAAGTTCAATCTTATCTTGATCACTTTTCTTCAAACATGACCTATTCGCAAAATGCTGAAATAATGTTGCATTTTTTTAGCGAAACATATACGTTAAATTTTTTATCTTCAGATGAAATAGAACCTTATTATCGGTTTCTTGAAAACACCTCCTCAGCTAAAGTAAAAAAAGATTGGGCAGATTTTATTATTAAAAATCTTTCTTATAAAAAAAACATTTCCAGATCTGATGTTGAAAATTGTTTTAATTTAGTTAGAGGCTGGAATGTGAATTTTGATTATCAGAAACTGGGACAGCTTTCTCCCCATGCTGATTTAAGGGATTTTATTTTATCCTGGGGCAATCATAGATTTTCAAAAAATAAAGAAGCAAAAATAATGCTTGAAAGATGGAGCAAGCAGGGTGTAGCTGATTACCATTATTTAGATTACCTTAGCTTAAATTCAAAGATTTCATCTGCTACTGGAAATCCAGAAGAAGCACTTGATTCTCTTGAGGAGATGGCTATAAATGGTGGAGGGGAGGATGCTATATATAGAAAGGCAGGATATCTTTTTTATCTTGGTAGGCTTAATGCTGCTGAAAAAGAATATAAAAGGTATCTGGCCAGATACCCAAAAGGCTCTAGGGCAAATTTGTCTAGATATCATTTGTTCAGACTAAAGGTTATGACTGAGAAGGAGGAGGCTCTGTCATATATGATGGCAATTGATGATCCTGATCTTGAGCCAAATAAGCTTTATTGGCAATATGCCATTTTAAATTCTGAAGAAAGCAAGAATATGCTCTTATCTAGATATCCGTTTTCTTTTTTTAGTTTGTATGTTTTTGAAAAAGAAGAAGTTGATGATATCAAATGGTGGGATTTTATTTTTTTAAATTCTGGTAATTTCAACTTTGAAGAAGATGAACTTACTGTTTATGAGAGCGTCATTCCTGAAATAATTTTAAAAGAAGCAATTTTTAGATATTCAAATGGAGAAAGAAATTACAGTAATATTTTAAGGATTTCATCACTTTTGATGAGTTTAGAAAGAGGGATTGAAGCAAGATTTTATGCTGGTCTTTTGTTAGATTCAATAATTCAAAAAAAGTTTTCGAGAGAAGCAATTTTGACAATAATTTCAAATTTTTGGCCAATGCCATATGGTGATTTTTTTAACAAAGGTCAAAATAGTTTACTTTTGTATTCTTTAGCCCATAGGGAAAGTGCATTTCAAGCTGACGCTGTGTCTTCAGCAGGTGCTATTGGCTTAACACAAGTCATGCCCTCTACAGCTGCAGCAGTTTTGCACGACTTGCATATGGATGTTTCAGCCAAAGAAGTCAAAGACCTTTTAAGAGAACCTGATTTAAATTTATTGGTCGGTTCAACCTATCTAGAGAGCATGCTTGATAGGTATGACGATGATATTGTTGCTGCTTTATTTGCTTACAATGCAGGTTCTTCCAGGGTTGAATCATGGCTCGAACGCATTCAGGATGAAAGTTACGAGAGCTCAATTGATCCCTTGAGGATTTTAACCATCACGCTTTCAGAACCAAGGATATATGCAAGGTCAATTCTTGCGAATCTTTTTATCTATGAAAGATTGAATAGTTATAGGTTAGAGTAGCAATTTATTAGCAAGATGTTAAAAGATAAAACAGAGATATTCATTAATTTTTGGAAACCATTAATTGAAAAGGAGATGATGCTTCATGTTGATTCGCTTGATGGGGTATCTGTTTTAAAAGATGCGGTTTCTTATGCGCTTTTCAGTGGGGGAAAAAGAGTCAGACCTTTGTTTTATTTAGCAGTTTTTGAAAGTATTGCCCCAAAGAATAAAGGTTTAAAAAGTGATGCATCAGCTCATGGAATTTTATCAATAGCATGTTCGTTTGAATTTTTTCATGCATTTACATTGATTCAAGATGATTTGCCATGTATGGATAATGATGTGTTACGGAGAGGAAAGCCTTCATTGTGGAAAAAGTTTGGAGAATCTACAGCATTGCTTGCAAGTAATGTTTTATTGGGCATGTCTTATAAGTCAGGTACAGGTAATTCTTTTCCTTTTTCAGAAATGTTAATGCCGGATAGCGTCATTGGAGGGCAGGCACTTGATCTAGGTCTTGAAAGAGGTATCACTCAAGAGAGGATTAATTATATGAAAACAGCTCATTTTTTTGAGAAGATAGCACGTGCAGCTGAATTTGAGGCTCGAATGATCTGGGGGACGGATGCATTTGATGAGAATCGTTTTGAGCATTTATTTAAATTTGCTGGAAGATTTGGTGCTTATTTCCAATACAGAGATGATTATTTTGATTTTCAAGATAATCTTAAGAAGAATCAATCAAAGATAAAAATGGAAGCTGCAATGGCAGTGCAAAAAGACTTATTGAGAAAGATGGATCTAGAGGATTCTGTTCTAGGAGGGTTTGCTTCTTGGCTAATAGACAAGGAATAAATTTTGAAAAATGGATTGCTGCTGGCAATTCTTTTATCATTGTTGATGGTAGCTCATTAGAAAATCAAGATAGGCCTGTTTTTTCGGAAAAAATTACAAATTCAAAAAGTTATATTGATGCTGATGGTGTTCTTTTCGTAGATATCATTAATGATGAATTGATAAGGTGTGATATCTACAATAGGGACGGAAGCAATGGTGAGTTTTCATTGAATGGTTTTCGTATAGCAGTTGCTTATTGTTATTTGCATAAAGAGAGATTATCTTGGGCCTGGACTTCTTTAGCGTTGGATAAATGGATATCTTCACAATTAAGTGAAAAATGGCAAATAGATAATATATCCCAAAAAAAGAATTGCTTTTCAGTAAATTTGAAAAAAGATATTATTGATGATTTTGAATGCACTCAGGTCAATATAGACGGCATAAATGGTTGGTCTGTTTCAGGTATTGGAAATCCACATTTTGTTGTGTCTTTGGATTTCGAAGCTAACTTAAGAGAAAGTGATTATTCGAAGATCTTCGAAAAAGCTTCAATGAATGAAAATTTTCCTTTTGGAGTTAATGTTCATTTTATAAAAAGAATAAATAAGCTGGGTGAATATTCCATTGAAACATATGAAAGAGGCGTTGGCAGAACATTGTCATGCGGCTCTGGCTCACTGGCCTCTTCGATATGCATAAATAAAAAGCTTGAAAAAGATATAGAAATTATTAAAACACAATCTAACGGAGGAACGCTAGAGGTTTCTTTTGGAGATGCTTCTTTGACATGCAAGGGACCAGTGAAAAAAATGTTTGATGGTTTCTTGGAACTTTTTTAAGCGTAATATTCCATAATGTAACCAAGATTCAATTCCTCAGTGATAGGAATTTCATCAACTTCTGGATGGCGTTCGTATTTTGCTGTCCATTTATCCTGATTAACAATGATCCATCTTGGAGACCCTCTGCCAATTACCTCTGAAACTTTTTCCTTGAAGAAAGGTTTTTTCATAGAGCCTGGCTTTAGAGATATTACATCTCCTGGCCTGCATGCAAAAGATGGCTTGTCTGCTTTTCTGCCATTTACATAAAAGTGACCATGAACAACCAGTTGCCTAGACTCTCTTTGCGTTCTTGCAAAACCACTTTTTAAAGCTACTGTGTCTAGTCTGGATTCAAGCAATCGCATTAATATTTGTTCTGAAGATCCTTTTTTGTTTTTGGATTCTCTTACATAGCTAGCAAATTTTCTTTCTTTAAGGTTGTAAATAGCTCTAAGTCTTTGCTTTTCTAAAAGTCTTATTTTGTAATCACTAGATTTTCTCCTCCTCATGTTTGTTCCATGTTGGCCAGGAGGATGTTTCCTTCTTGCGAGAGGGTCACGATGTGTTCCAACAACATTCATTCCCAACTTTCTAGAAAGAGCAACTTTTTTCTGTTTAATCGACATAACGTAAGATGCTATTATATCTTATTGAGTTTTAAAAATGGAAGATAGTTGGATTATTCCCCAAATTACAAGTGAAAACAACAATCCAGAAGACAGTCCAACTAGTATGACATTTATCCAGTTCTTTTGTTTTTCGTCCATTTAAAACTTTATATATATGTACGGTTTATCTTTAACCGAAAACCTCTGCAAACAACCATCTCGAGACAATATTTCAATTATTTCCTTACTTGTTTTTGTGTTTTTGTTTTTTTGTATTTTGAGCTGTATGAAGTTGATAACCTTTTGTTCTGAGCATACTATATTGCCAGAATTTCTAAAATCAAGCATTTTGTTTTTGTATATGTTTTTTTGCCTTTTTGATATTGTTTCTGGTTTTTTTTGCTGATTGCTTTTTTTAAAATTTGCAAATATTTTTTCTAATAATTTCTTCATTTTTATATTCAGTCTATTTCAATTTTATCAATTCTTTTTTGATGTCTGCCTCCTTCGAATTTTGTCTCAAGAAACAGTTCAACTAATTTTACTGCTTCGTTTTTGTCTATCATCCTTTCACCTAGGCATAAAACATTTGCATTATTGTGCTTTCTGGTCATTGTCACTGCGTTTCGATCATGGACCCTTGCTGCTCTTATGTTTTTGTGCCTATTTGCAGCCATTGACATCCCAATGCCGCTACCGCAAATCAATATACCATATTCAACATTACCTTTGTTAATGTTATCGCAAACTTCATGTGCATAATCCGGGTAATCAACTGATTCATCAGAGGGTGGATTTAGATTTATGAATAAAAATTTTTTATTTAATTTTTTTATTATGTAATCTGATAATTTTTTACCTGCATGATCGCATGATATAGCAATTTTTATGTTTTCATCCATAGTGCTTCTTCTCCCTCAATGATAATGTTTTCCTTCCTTAAGCCCGATGCGAATTTGAAATTTTTCTCAATGGTTATTTCTTTTTCTTTTGGACATAATATGTACAGATTTGGAAGTATAGAGCCTTCATTTTTCCAAAATGCAGAAAGGTCTGAAAGGAATTCACTTTCATGATTCTCTTTGCTGTAGCCGAGCTTTTTTGCAACAAGTGATAATCTGGTTTCTTTTGGCGTTTCATGCATGTTGATGAATATTGCGTCAAATGTAAAGCATTCTGCTATTTTTGATATGTTTTCATTCAATACAAAACTTTGGTAGCTTTCTGAAAACATTTGATATCTTTGGAGATTCCAGTTTCCAATTCTTTCATAAACATCTTTCCAGTCTTCGTTTGATTGTTCCCAGTTGTTTATAGCTATAAGCAGCGAGTTCAAAGTCAAGCCTTTGGATATGCTTCCGCTTTCCATATCATTTAATATTTTTTCAACATTTGTGTAGATGCCATTTTTCAAGACAGGCTTTTCTTCTGCTATTTTTGAAATTGTTGCTCCATTGAAATTTATTGGTTTTTTTGCTGTCAGCAAATAAGTATGAAGTTCATAGCACATCCTGTCTTTATTTGCTGAGAATAAATTTATACCTGAATCACCAAATTCAGAAAATATTCGACAAAAAGGATCTCCTGAAACAGCCAATCTTCTTATTCTTTTTTTTTGAAATGTTTCAATTATGTCAGATCCAAATAAGCTCATTTAGTTTTTCATAATCTCCATTAGTATATTGACCAATGATGGGTCAGCTATATTTTTTAAATAAGTATTTATAGACTCTGTTATTTCCGTTCTTTGCTTCCCTTTCCTGTAAGGCCTATCATGCTGTAATGCAACATATGTGTCAGCAATTCTTAATATTCTACTTGCCAGTGGTATCTTGCTGCCTTTGATACCATCTGGATAACCTGAACCATCCCAAGATTCATGGTAATTTCTAATTATTCTAGAAACATTAGGGAGGCTAGTAATTTCACTTGTTGCTCTCTCTCCTATTAATGTGTGATTTTTAATTGTTTCAATGTCTTCAGGGTTTAAGTTATCTTTTTTCATGTAAATTTGTTCATCTTGTGCAAGGATCCCAATATCGCCCAGGAATGCTGCAATTTTCATTTCAAAAAGCTCATTTTTATTCATGCCTATAGTTTCACCCAATTTTACGGAAAGCAATGCAACCTTGCTGGGGTGGGTTGCCAGGAATGGTATTTTCTCGCCGATTAAATTTGAAAAAACAACAGATATTGCTAAGAGATAAGCTTGAGCCTCAAAGTCAGATAGCTCTTGACCAGAATCTTTGATTTCATTTACTTTTTCTAAAGAGCTTTTTTTTATGTTTGTATTTTTTTTAAATTTAATAAATTTTTCAACCATGTTTGGTTGAAACCTTGTTCCTTTGGAGTCATTAAGTATGTTTTCTATTTCTTCATTTGTTCTCTTTGGTCTGTAAGGCCTTTCCCTGCTAAGAGTATCATTCAGATCGCAAATTGCTAGAATTTGTTTTGCCGTTGTGAATTCCCCCATCATTAATTGGTCAGGATATCCCGTTCCATCCCAAGATTCATGATGATGCCTAATCAGATTGGCAACCTCAGTCATTGAGGGTATGTTTTTGACGATTTTATACCCCACAACAGAGTGACTTTCAATTTTTTTTCTTTCAACAGGTAGCAATGGGCCATTTTTATAAAGTATTGAATGTGGAAGTGTGGTTTCTCCAATGTCATGCAGCAATGCGGCATAATAAAGACTTCGTTGAGTTTTTAAAGTAAAACCAAATTCATCAGCAAAGCTAATTGAGGAATTCGCAACACCTTGAGCATGAGAGCTTGTATGGCCCTCAATTTCATCTAATATTTTTGACAGACATTTGATTAATTGTGACAGTATGTCAAATCTTTTCATCTTTTGACCCTCACGCAATTTTTACCTTCTGTTTTTGCGGAATAGAGGCATTCATCTGCAATTGATATGATCTCATTCAGGGTTTCTCCATCCTTGGGGTATGTTCCAATTCCGATCGAGGCTGTGAAATTAATTGACTTTTCATCATTTACCTGAATGGTTATGCCTTCAATTTCTTTTAAGAGTTTTTCAGCTGCTTTTTGTGTGTTCTTTGAATCTGACTCTAAAAGCAGGACCATGAATTCTTCACCGCCATACCTGCCCGCTAAATCACCTGCTCTGGATCTTTTTTGGATATATGACGCAAGCTCTTTGAGAACCTCATCACCAATTTGATGTCCATGCGTGTCATTAATTTGTTTGAAATTGTCAACATCAAGCATCATTATGCTAAATTTATTTTTGTATCTTTTAGACCTCTCTAGCTCTATATTCCCAAGTTCAAAAAATCTTCTTCTGTTAAGCAGGTTTGTTAAACTGTCTGTTTGAGCTAAAAGTCTTAATTCTTCCTGAAGGTTTTTGTTTTCAAGTATTCTTGAAAAATCTTTTGATGCTACTTCAAAAAAAGTATTATCTCTATTGTTAAAAGATGAAGAGGTTGATCTCATTAGACAAAGAAACCCTACACGTGTTCCTCTTTCGAAAAGGTGTGTCATGATCATGCTTTTTGGATTGATATCTTGGACTATTGCTTTAGGTTCTTTTGGAAATTGAAAAAGACCTTCTGGAAAGTTGCTTTTTGAAATTTTAGTAATTTCAGACCAGTTAAATGGACTTAGGTTATTTCGATGTTTTTTTTCTTGAAATATTTTTAATAATGATTCAAGCAATTCTGGATCATGTGTATTTGATTGAGATATAAGCGTTTCGGCAGTTTTTTTTGAGAATTTCAAAAAATGATCTGGGTTTTTTTCCAATTTGATTTCTTTATTGTTGTTGTTGTAGTAAAGTACTGCATAATCAGCATTTAAAGCTTCATAAAGTTTGTCCAAAAAGATTTCTGACAGATCTTCAGGAGAATTGGTTATTTCCGAAATATTTTTTAAAAGTGACAATTCAGCTACCTGTCTTTCAAAATGCTCTCTAAATACAGAATGATATTTTTTTAATGTTTCGTTAAAGATTATCTCAAGCTTTTCTTTTTTGACATATTGATCAAAAAAGCTTTTTTCATTTTCAGAAAGTAGCTTTTTGAATGTTTTTACACATCTCCAGAAAGCTTTATCAATATTTGATGGATCTATATCTTTTTCAATCCAGTAATCAAAATTTCTTTTAATTAATTCGGTCACTTGATTGTCTCTCATTGATATTAGGCTTTTGTCAAAAGACGAAAAAACACCGAATATGAAATCACCTAGAAGTTGCTTTATAGATTCAAGTGAGTTTTCAGGAAAAAGATCAATAAATTCTTTCGGTGGTTTGCTTGTGAATTCGACCAAGTGCTTCCTTAAGATCACCCTAAGAAAGTCATATTTGTGTTCAATGTTTTTTTTCATTTTTAATAATTTTATAGGTGGAAACATGTTTATTGAGATAGAATTGGGCTATTCTGACGCGGGGTGGAGCAGTGGTAGCTTGTCGGGCTCATAACCCGAAGGTCGCAGGTTCGAATCCTGCCCCCGCACCCAATTCGGGCAGCGTAGCTCAGCTGGTTAGAGCGTCCGGCTCATACCCGGAAGGTCCTCGGTTCAAATCCGAGCGCTGCTATTTGCTTAAAATGTATGAGTCATTTTTTAGAAAAAATTAGTTCATTTATTGATGAGAAAAAATTAATAAGCCCTGACGATAAGGTATTGGTTGCCTGGTCAGGTGGGCCTGATTCAACCGCATTGCTTTTGGCTTTAAAAAAACTTTCAATTCGTATGAGTTTCCATGTTGAAGCTTTTTATTTCAACCATCGTTCAAGGCCTGATTCAGAAAATGAACAGTCTCATGTTGAGGTGTTTGCCTCTAGGCATAATGTAAATTTGCATGTTCGTCTTTCTGGAAAAAATTCAAAAGGCAATGGGCCAGAAGATACATGGAGAAGAGATAGGTATGATGCAATCCAGACAATTGTTGAAAAAAATGAATTTGACAAAGTTGCTACCGGACATAATTTAGATGATAATTTGGAAACCTTGCTGATAAGGTTAGGCAGAGGCATGGGCTTGGAGGGGCTAAAAGGAATTCCCGCAAGAAGGGACTTTCTGATTAGACCCTTGTTAAGGCTTAGAAAATCTGAAATTTTAAAATACCTTTCAGAAAATAATATTGATTGTTATGAAGATCCGTCCAATCAAAACAATCTAATCAGAGCGTCTTTAAGAAAAAGTGTAATTCCAGAACTTAAGAAAAGCTGGGGAAGGTATTGGCCTAAAGGGCCATTGAAAAGTTTAGAAATTTTATCGGAAGAAAATCAATCTTTAAATATGGTTTCAAATGATTTGCTCCGCATCTATTTAAACGATCAAGGCCTTAATCGTGAAGTGTTGAAATTACCGCCCGCAGTTGCATTAAGAATTATAAAAAATTGGCTATACTCAATCGGGGTTAATCCTCCTCGTGGCGCTCTTGAAAGAGTAATAAAGGAAGGTCAGTCTAAAGATAATATAACAATAGAGGGCCCGCCATGGTTTAAAGTTCAAATAGCCAAAAATAATATTCTTTATATAGGTGATTGATTAGAATATATTTTTAAATTGATATATGAAAAAAAATAAACGTAACAATCATCAACCTTCTCCTAGGTCTTTATTCATATTGTTTTTTTTATTTCTAACCACTCTTTTGTTTTTCAGCCTTGCAGACCAATCAACAGAAACAACTCAGAGTGAGTTTGTTTTTTCTTTAGAGAGTGGAGCTATTGAAGAAGTCCAGATTGATACTGGCTCAAATTCTGTTAGTTATAAAGTTTTTGAAGAGGATGAGAATTACATTTCTAGAATCATACTCAGTGACTCTTTGCTTGAGAAAATAAATGAAAAAGTCTCAAATGTTAGAGTCAAACCCCCAGGTTGGGGAGAAAATATTAACCCTTTTGTGTGGTTTGCACTTTCTATAGGTATTACTGTTTTAATTTTTGTACTTCTTTTGAGAAAGATGGGCGGAGGCGGGGATCCGACATCTTTTGGACAATCAAAAGCAAAATCAATCAAAGGTGAAAAAACAAAAACAAAGTTTAAGGATGTAGCTGGGCTTGATGAACCAAAAAACGAACTGAAAGAGATCGTTTCTTTTTTGAAAAATCCAGCACCATTTAAGAAACTGGGAGCAAAACCAACCAAAGGAGTTTTGCTAACAGGTCCACCGGGTTGCGGTAAAACATTGCTCGCAAAAGCTGTTGC
>DLTY01000035.1:16308-17344 GCA_002501535.1 bacterium UBP7_UBA7824 | reverse complement strand
GATAGCGGCGAAAGATTTTTTGTTGTAGATGATAAGGGTTTTGTGTGGCCTGGCGAATGGGTGCAGGTTTTTTTATACAAGGCAGAGTTGGAAAAAAGGAGTGGCGCAATTGTTTGTGCTGTTAACACCAGTAATATTTTTCAAAAAATCGCAAAAGAATTAAATCAAAAAATTGTATTCACAACCACACGTGAAAAAGACTTACACAATGCCCTCAAAAAAACAAAAGGTTTAATGGCTGTAAAGAGAGGAAACATCACCATACCGTTTCTCCACAATACAGTACCAGATGCACTTTACTGCATTGTTTCATTGATGAATTACCTTCAGAAAACATCAGAACCGCTCTCCAAAACAAGAACTTCAATCGCTGAGAGTTATGGCAAGGGCATCAAAAGAACATTGATTTTGCAACTGGAGAGATCCGAACATGTTAGGTTGAAGAATTTTTTTAGAGAAGAACCGGTTATGGATCTTTCAGGCTCACCACTTGTGAGTGTTAGGGATCTTCAGGGGATTAGGACAGATTACGAAAATGGATCTTGGTTTTGGGCAAACACCGAAGAGCATTCCCGTATAGAGGTGACAATGGAGGCAGAAAAAAAATCCACCTTGCAGCAAATGGAGCATGATCTCTTGGAACAAATAAAAAAATAAATTCAAAAACCGGTACAATAAAAGTAATGGCAAAAAATAACAAATACACTTCCGATCAAATAACAGTTTTGGAGGGTTTGGAAGCAGTAAGAAAACGTCCAGCAATGTATATAGGCGACACCGCAGAAGCTGGCCTACACCATTTGGTCTGGGAGGTTGTTGACAACTCTATAGACGAGGCGATGGCGGGTGAATGTACAGAGATAACCGTAAGGCTTTTGGAAGATGGTTCATGTGAGGTTGAGGATAATGGTAGGGGTATCCCTGTTGACATTCACAAGGTTAAAAAAGTTCCAGCAATAGAGTTGGTTCTGGGAACCCTGCATGCCGGCGGTAAGTTTGATGACAAAACATATAAGGTTTCTGGTGGTTTGCATGG
>DLTY01000035.1:14681-15960 GCA_002501535.1 bacterium UBP7_UBA7824 | reverse complement strand
AACGCCTTGTCAGAAAGGCTCAAAGCAAAGGTTTATAGAGACGGCAAAGAATACGAAATAGACTATTCAAGAGGACACCTTGCCTCCCCATTGAAGACTGTTGGGAAAACGAAAATAAGAGGTACAAAAATACAATTCTTCCCAGATAGCCAAATCTTTAAAGAAGGTATTATTTTCAATATAAAAACCCTAAAAAGAAGACTGAAAGAGTTAGCTTACCTCAACCCAGGTTTGAAGATCGTCCTTGAAGACCAAAGGGATGTTGAGGTTTACAGGGAAGAGTTTATTCATGAGGGTGGAATTTCAGAGTATATAGAGGATTTAACAGAAAATGATCCGACCCTACTTACAACACCATTTTTTTGCGCAAAAGAAGTCAAAGTTAAAAATGGACCAATCGTGCATGTTGAACTAGCGCTTCAATTTTTGACACAAAAAAGAGGTGAGACACTGTCTTTTGTTAACAATATTCGAACACAGGGTGGGGGAACCCATGTTACCGGTTTAAACACAGGGGTTACCAGAACCCTCTTGAAATACATGAAGGATTACAAACTGGAAGATAAAGATGTTTCGCTCGACGGGGAATCTATTAGATACGGAATGCAAGCCATTGTGACTGTGCGCCTACATGAACCACAATTTGAAGGACAGACAAAAGGCAAGCTCGGAAGCACTGTTGCAAAAGGTGCTGTTCACTCAACCGTTTCGGGCGGCTTGTATAGATGGTTGGAACAAAACCCACAAGAATCAAGGAAAATTGTTTTGCTAGCCGTGACAATCGCCAAAGCTAGCCAAAGAGCTAAAAAAGCATTTGATCTTGAAAGAAGCAAGGAGAACCTAGGAAGCGGAGTTCTCCCAGGAAAGCTTACTGACTGCATCTCTAAAGACAGAACAAGAACAGAGCTTTTCATTGTTGAGGGTGACTCTGCAGGTGGTAACTCGAAACAGGCTCGCGATCCACATTTTCAAGCTGTTTTACCCTTAAGAGGTAAGATTTTGAATGTTGAAAAAGCAAACACTGAATCAAGATGGCTCAATAACGAAGAGATTAAAGCCCTTATCCAAGCTATCGGTATAGGTTTTACTCCAAGGACTGAATACATGGGTGATGAGGAGTTTGAAAAAGAGTTTCCAGACCCCGAAATGCAAGAGGGAGCAAAAACAGTTCGGAGAATCTTTCCATTAAGCGAAAGGGCGTCCATTGCACAAACAGGTGTTAATGCACAAAAGTTAAGATATAACAAAATTATCTTTATGACTGATGCTGATGTTGATG
>DLTY01000035.1:5579-14380 GCA_002501535.1 bacterium UBP7_UBA7824 | reverse complement strand
ATGACTGATGCTGATGTTGATGGGGCCCATATTAAAACACTTTTGCTAACCTTCTTTTACAGGCATATGCCATCATTGATTGAAAACGGGCACATATACGCAGCTAGACCACCTTTATACAAAATAAGAGCAGGCAAAGATGAGAAGTATGTTGTCGATGAAAGGGAAAAAGAAGCTCTTTTGGAGAAATGGGAGGGCAGGAACCCCACCATCATGAGATTCAAGGGCCTAGGTGAAATGGATGCAGACGAGCTTTGGGAAACAACCATGGATCCAGAAACAAGAATTTTAGAAAGGGTTAAAGTTGAAGATGTTGTAGACGCCGAAAAAACATTCACAGCCCTAATGGGTAAAGATGTTTCTGAAAGAAAGGTCTTTATCCAGAAGAACGCAACAAAGGTAATGAATATAGACATTTGATTCTTTTTTCAGTTTCAACTAAAAAATGACTGACTTTTTCATACCTGTTTTCTCATTTGTCCTAACAGCTTCCCTGTCTTTCTATTTCGCAAACAGCTCTAAAGATGCCAATATTTTTAAACAAAGGGACACGGGCGGTAAAGGCCAGCCTGGAAAGCTCGTAGGTGGTTGGGCTATTATGTTTGGTTTGTTTGGGTGTTTTCTTGCCTATCAAAATTTAAATATCGGTATAAATATTTTAGTACCAGTTGTACCATTGTTTTTTCTTGCATTTTTTTTGATAGGTTTTTTTGATGATCTGTACGGGATGAAAGCACTTCAGAAACTTTTTTTTCAAACCCTTGTTTTTTGTTGGTTTTTATCTAATTTTGATTTGAGCCTATATCAGATTTTTTCTTTGTTGCTTTTAGGTTTAATCACAATCAACGGTTTTAATTTTTTAGATGGAATCAATGGTTTGCTGCCATTGATTTGTTTTGTTTTGTTTCTTCAGCCAGGACAGTATCTCGCAACCTCTTTTATTGCATTAGGGGTTGGCTATTCAAGTTTAAAAAAACGAAACATTTATCTTGGCGATTCAGGCTCATTACTGCTTGGATCAATAGCATTTTGGATTGCAGTTACACAACTTGGAGGACCTGAATCGTTTGATCCCACAAATCATTTTCGTTTTTTTGTTTTGTTTTTTTTCCTACCCTTCCTGGATGTGTTTTGGGCCATCATAAGAAGAACTTTTTTTGGCCCAAGTGAACAAAAAAATTTTTTAAATTTATTTAAAAAAATATCCAAACCAGACCGAAGGCATATCCATCATGTTTTTAAAAAAGAATATGGTGAGTTAGCCACAATCATTGTTTTTATGCTTGTGACATGGGTAACAACTAATTTTGCTTTGAGTTTTTTGGCTTAACAGCTTTCAAGCGCAAGAGCAAATCCCATCCCACCACTTACACACAATGTTGCGAGGCCACGCGTACCTTTGCCCATCCTCTTTATCGAATGCGACAGTGTTGAGGTGATTCTTGCCCCAGTGCATCCAATCGGGTGCCCAAGAGCTATTGCACCACCATAAGGATTAAGTTTCTTGTTATCTATGTTGAGGTGTTTTTGGCAAGCTAAAACCTGCGCTGCAAACGCTTCATTAAGCTCCACATGCTGATAGCTGGATGTTTTCCAATTGGTTATCTTTTCTAATTTTGCACATGCAGATACAGGCCCGATTCCCATATGTGTCGGTGCTACACCAGTGTCACAAAACCCAACAATTTTAGCCAAAGCACCAACTGGTGGAGCCGTGTCTTGAACAAGAAGCATTGATGCAGCCCCATCCGCCATGGAACAACTTGTCCCTGGTGTTATGGTCCCCCCTTGGTCTTCCTTTAGAAAAACTGTTGGCAGTTTTGCCAATTTTTCAGGGTTTGGATTTCTCCTAATGGTTTCATCATTTGTGATTGTTGATTTTTTCGTCTCAACAGCAAACATTTCGTTTTCAAAAATGCCGTCATCAGTAGCATTTTGAGCTTTGCTATGACTTTGAATAGCAAAATCCTCCTGCGCAAGTCGATCAATACCACTTTCCTTCGCAAGCGTTTCAGCGGTTAGACCCATTAACTGGTTTGCTAGTGGGCAAAAAAATCCATCTTTATAATTTGCATCCCAACCCTTTATGTTGCCATAACCCTTGCCCCATCTGGATTCAAACAAATAATGAGGAAGCGAACTCATTGACTCTATACCGCCAGCAACTACTGCCCTAGAGTCTCCATTTTGAAGCTCGTAAAAAGCATGTTTTATTGCCAAAAGACTCGAGGCACAAGCCTGATTCACAGTGTATGAGGTTGCTGATTCGCTCAAACCAGATCGAATACTTATCTGTCTTGAGGGATTTGGCCCACTGCCACCCTGTCTCCCATGACCAAAGATGGTCAGATCAACATCACTTGGACCAAACCCACTTTGTTCAAGCATTTTTTGTGTTGCTAATGCACCTAAATCTACAGCACTAAAACCCTTAAAACCACCACCAAACTTCCCAATTGGTGTTCTTTGGGCGGAAACAATCCAAACAGATTTCAAAATTGTTTTGGTAGTGATGGTCTCACTTTTTCAATAAGATAAAACATAACCTCTTCAGGAGATGCATGTTGGTTTTTTCTTGCCCAAGCAACCAAAATCCGTATCTCACCAGCACTTGGTCTCAGGAAATCAGCATCTTCACTCTCCAAAAAGCGACGAACAGACACAGGAATGCCTTGGGGATTTTTTGGTATAGCTCCAGGTGTTACTTGAGTTTGAGTGTAATCAACATCACCGGAATCATCTTCAACAGGTGGAGAGGAGGATCCTGGTTCGAGCAGACTTGTTTCCGAGACACCATAAAGATTTACCAACCTTTTCAAAACTTCCTTACTTGGGTTTTTCCTCAAACCCCTTTCAAGAAGTGATATATACACAGCAGATATTCCAACCTCTTTAGCGACATCATTCAAGGTAAGACCTTTTTGTTGTCTTAGTTTTGCAAGCTTTTGTCCAATTAAAACACTCATAATATCAAGCATGCCGGTGAAGGGACTCGAACCCCCACGTCCTTGCGGACAACGGATTTTAAGTCCGTCGCGTCTACCATTCCGCCACACCGGCAGCAATAATAAATGATAATATCCATAATGATTAAATGGTTTTCTAAACTGAATAAAAAGGTTACCTTTTCACTATATTTGCCGCCATATGCGCCAAAAAAAGGTGTAAGGTTGCAGCAAAAGCATGAAACTACAATATTAATAAACCCACGAACCAACAATCAAATTGCCGACGGTATATTTGCAAACAAGCCAGGACAGTATTGGATTAAAACCGCAGATTGCACCTGTGTCGCTTTTGTTGGAAGAACATCAGCCGGTATTGTCCATGCAGGATGGAGGGGTCTTGCCTCTGGAATATGCCAGAAAATGAAGAGTTTTTTTGACGAAGAGATTGATGTGCATGTTTTTCCTTTTGCCAAAAAATGTTGTTATGAGTTTGGAAAAGAAGAAGGAATAAAATATTTCGGAAAATCTTATCTGACCAAGAACGACAATAGGTTCTACCTTGATATGGACCGGATCCTGCATGATCAACTAGGTAGCAATATAAGCCTAAGTAAAGAGTGCACAATCTGTTCAAAAGACCTTGCTTCAAGAAGGGGAAATAAAAAAGGTTTTAATTGGATTAAGATGGAAATTAGTGACATTTAATAAAAAAACAATCATATCTTTGATAGCCTGCCTGTTTGGTGGGTTTTCTCCATGGTACAACAGTGCAACACTGAATGAGACTTCAGCAGTCAAGATACTTTTAATAGTGTCTTGTGCAATATTGGCTATAGCTAAAAACTATAAGGAAGACAAGAATCTTGCTCTGATGTCATGGTTGCTTTTCTTCTCAGTGTGTCTCAATATCGGATCAACATTGGTTATCAGCCGTAACCCGGTTGATTTGTTAGGTTTGGGAAGCTTTTGCACCATATTCAACTCAATCTTCCTTTTGTTTCCCTTTAAAAATAACCAGAAAACAAATATATCCCTATAATCTAATAGAGTAACTATTTTTTTGGAGGTTTGTAAACTATGAAAAAGATCTTATTGTTAGCACTAGCATTTGTGCTTTCTTTTAACCTAAAGGCAGGAGCTTTTGATGACGTTCCTGTAGACCATTGGGCGTATGATGCCGTTGAATATCTTGCAGCAAAAGGCTATGTGATTGGCTACCCTGATGAGGAGTTTAAAGGTGATCAGCAAATGACAAGATATGAATGGGCGGTTATGCTCGCAAGGCTTGAAAGAGACCTGGCTATGCGATTTGGCGGAAGCGAAGGCGGCACACCCGATGATGTTTCTGGCTTAATGGCTATGCTAAGAGGTGAGTTTGACGCTGAACTTAATGAAGTTAGGGCTGCTATTGCTGCTAATGAATTGAGAATTGATGCTCTTTCTGGCGAGGTTATGGACCTTTGGAGCGAGGTTGAGAATTTAGATGACAGGATCAGTAGGATTGGCCCAGGTGGCGGTCCAGGATTTGCTTTTACTTATGCGTTTGAGCTCAATGAGCAGCAAGGTGGTGGCAATAACGAAGAAAACCTTTGGGGCCACATGCGAATGGACATGGCCCATGAATCAGGTGATTTCATGTTTGGCATGTCTTTGCAAACCGAACTTGACGATGCTCGACAAGGTATGAAAAACATGTTTATGAGAGGAGGACCATGGGTGCCCCTAACATCAAATGATTTTGACGGAAATGGAAATGGTGATTCAAGGAATTGGGCTTTTGACCTTCATGAGGCATATATGGTCTACAACGGTAAATCATCTGCAAATGGTTTGGATTATGTGGTCGGAAGGTTTGAACCTTTCTGGACACAATCCAGTTTCTCATGGAACCCTTACCAGGCATTCGAAGGTGCTGTTGTGGGTGGCGAACTGAAAGATTACAGGTTTGTCACAGGTTGGATGGATGACAGTGATGGTTTCGGTAGCGAAGTAACATTCTTGCAAGCGACTTCAGACTCATTGGTTTTTGGTCTTCCTGGAACTTTTGGATGGACTGAAAACTCAGGCGGCAAGGTTGGTAGCATTGCATCTACATTAAACCTCATAAATAAAGATCTTCATGTCACATATCTTTGGGACACTGGATCACAAAACTCTGGTGACAGCAGTTATGAGGTGAAGACAAATGTAAACTTGCTTGATGGTTGGGATGGAAGTATGGCATGGAGGAAAACAGGAGTTACATCAAACATGTTTGGTTCCTTCAACAACGGTGTTGATTATCTATCGTTAGGCTTGTCAAGACAAGCAGCTGACAATGTGAAAATGTCCTGGATGCTTGACTGGGGCAACGCAGCTGGCAGCAACGACAATAATTGGCAGTTGTCATGGAATGTAAAGGGTAGCTTTTAATTCCTGAACAAAAACATACAAGGTGATGATGCTTTGGCGGTTTATGCCGCTCAAAGCATCGTTGCCAAACATAAGCCAGGGTTTTGGCTTAAACACCCACGAGAAAAAAAATCAAGACACCCGGAAGAACCTTATGTTTTTCTTGGAACACCACCCACTGGCATAACACATCAATATCTAAAGGCAAAATTACATCTTGGAGACAGGTCAGTTGATGTGTGTTCTAATCCAGTTCAGTTTTGTTCCAGGATTCAAGAGATTGAAGGGTGCCCAGAAGAGATTTCCGATTTATTGGTTGCTGCACAAACTCGCGATTGGGACAAGCATACACTCGAATATCTAGCCCAAAAAGCTGGAATCCCACTAGATAGAAGTTTTTCCTTTTTTCCACCCATGAAAGAGTACAGGTTCACAACACACCAAAATTCAAATTGGGTGAAATGGATGCAGTTGCTACTTGTTGCAACAGGCTCTAGCCAACCATCCGAAAACAGACTAACCGGTATAGCTGAGCTTTTGAAGCAGGATATCAAGCCTTGGATGATGCTTGGTGTTCAAACATGGAGAACAGAAATTGAGAGTTTATGGAAAGCCTCAGGCGGGTCCATAGTTGATGAAGCCGAAGTTACTAATTGCAATATTTCTACCGATGTAATAGGTGAAAAAATAGGCTGGCCTCAATCAAGGTTTGTTCAGGTTGTTGGTTCTGCAAATGGCAAACACTCAGGAGAGTTACATGTGTCCCAACCAATACCAGAAGCATCACCCATTGATGAAAATCTTATTGTGGGCTGTATGAGGATGGGCGATTCAGATTCACCCGCAAAAGATGGCAGACGTGTATTTGTTGGTGCTTGGTTTGATAATGCATGGTTTGCTGATTCAATGTTTGCCAAAAGACGTATTCACAAGATCCTTAAAGCCAAAGCAAATGAGTGGTATTCAGATTTTACGGAAGAGGAATACCATATTCCAAATCAACCCACTAGAACTGATGGTGCATTCGACAGGAAACCATCAAATAAAAATTACAGGAAATTGCAACAAACCTTAAATGGAAATCGTATGTTGGGCATTTTAGGCCTGCCTAAAAGTTTTCATTTCGCTAAAACGGAATCAAAAATATTTAACTGAACACGCTCGAGAGGACTCGAACCTCTAGCCTAGGCCTTAGGAGGGCCTCGCTCTGCCTGTTGAGCTACGAGCGCTTATCCAGTTGCAAAACACGCCCGGTAGGACTTGAACCTACAACCTTCGGCTCCGCAAGCCGACGCTCTGCCAGTTGAGCTACGAGCGCAAAGAAGCATTTTAACCCTTAAACTTCTCCCATGATTCTGGCAGTGCTTTTTGGTTTTTGGGCAAAAGTTCATCAATGCTTTTGACAATTTTTTCTGTAAATACTTTAGCAGTTTGGGAGTTTAACTTTCCATTGAAGAACTCTTCACTATCCAACGGGTCACCAAAAATTATATCTATATGACATCTTTTGGGTAGCTTGCTTCCTTTTGGGAAGGCGTTATGCGAACCAACGATACCAACCGGTACAACCAAAGCTTTTGACCTATGCGCTATGGTTGCTGCTCCTGTTTTGGCCCAATGAGGTTTAAAAATACCATCAGTGCTTCTGGTGCCTTCAACAAACAAACAAATATCCCATCCCCCCAACACAACATCAATTGCAATCTTAATTACACTTATTCCTGCCATTTTTCCAGTTTTGTAAACAGGAACCTGGCCCCAAGATTTCATACCTACACCCAATAAACCCTTGAACAACGATGATTTCGCCAAAAATCTTACAGGCCTACTTCTAGAACTAACTATTAGCGGGGGGTCAAAGTGACTTGTATGATTTGCAACAAATATGATTGGCTTAGCATTTTTGAATTTGTCTTTTTTTGTGAACCTGAATGAGTTACAGCAAAACAAAACAAACCTACATGTAATAACAGCAAGCCAATATGAAGGGATGATAAAAGGGTATTTTTTAACTTTACTCATGATATATGCTCTAATATTAACGCAATAACCCCTTCAAGGTCTAAAGTAGTTGAGTCAATAATCAATGCTCCAGGCGGAATGACAAGGGGGCTATTTTTTCTATCCCTATCTGACCTGTCTCTTTTCAATATGTCGTTACCAGCGCCATCACGTTCTTGATTTCTTCGCAATACCCTCTCTTCAACAGATGCATCCAGGTAAATTTTCCATCTGGCATCAGGGAAAACCACAGATCCAATATCCCTACCTTCAATAATAATTACATCAAAATCTTTTACCCATGATTCCTTGATGAAGGAAGAAAGAAAACCACTTACTATCATTCGATTTTCTTTCTTTTTTGCAATCTGACTACTTACTTGGTCTATTGATTTTGTATAAAAAATTTCAGTAATATCTTGATTTTTTGAATTTTTAATAGTGCATCCATTCTGAAACTCAAAACCCAAACATTTGACAGCAGATGTAAAGTCGTTTGCATTGTGAATGGTTTCAGCTAACTCCAAATCTTCACTAAGGATAAAAGCCAAAACTCGATACACCAAACCACTACTTATAGATGCACCTTTAATTTTTTCAGCCAGGTGTTTGGTGACTGTGGTTTTACCGGATCCAGCAGGTCCATCTATGGAAAGTATTTGGCTGCTCAACGATTCAACCAATCCTTTTGCGGATAGCCTGACGACCAATGAGTAGCCATACCGTTTTTTATTTTTATAACTATCGGTAAGCGAGGCATAATCTCATCTTTTTCACAAAAAGAAAAACAAAAAGATCCGATAATGCTCCTTAACGCATCCGGTTTTATACTACCCCCCCATATGGACTTGTTCTTTTTGAGAAAATCAGCATTAACACCTACATTCAACTCCATAAAGATAACATTGGGTATAACTGTAAATTCTTTTTTTGGATTCCTGTAAGGGTGTTCAATAAAAATCCAACCATCTTGAAGTGAGGAAATAGGGCTCTTTATTTTTTGAGTCTCGGTTAGCCAGTTTGATTCTAGGATTCGATATTCCTCCTCTCTCAAATTTTCAATAGATTGTTCAACAGACAGCTCTTCACTAAAGCTAGCTTCAGAATCCGTCCACAACACAAAACCACCATCGCTAAAATCCTCTTCAGGGTATTCAATAAAGTCCACCTGAATTTCTTCATCAACAAAATTGACCAAAAACAACTTCAAATCATCAAGTGATTGGTAGTTTTCCGGTAATGCAATTTTTATTTTATACAAATCAGAATAAACAAGAAAAAAATCCAACATTGCAACTGCTTCTTCGAAGCTACCAGTGTCAAAATCAAGCATTCTTGATTCAGGAAAGATATGAAGCTCATAGAAGTTTTCAGAAAGTGTTAAGTCGTTTTGAACAGTGCTCAAACGAGCTCCGCTTCTGCTTTGTGGCACTGACAAATAAACAAATAACACAGTCAAAA
>DLTY01000035.1:4854-5250 GCA_002501535.1 bacterium UBP7_UBA7824 | reverse complement strand
AAGAACAAGTTTACCTGTTGGCCCGTCGTAAAACCCAGCAAAGATGTTAAACCTCCGGTTTTGATTGGATTCTGGTTTTTTGTCAAGCATTTTCTGCGTCTAATTTTTTATAAATCATTTTAGTTTGAAGAATGCTTACAACATTAAAAACAATGAAATAAAAAATTAAACCAGCAGGGAAGAATAATCCCCAAATTAAAATCATAAATGTAAATATTTTTGGATTAAAAGGCTGAGGCATGGCGTCCTCACCTTCTTTCTTCGCCGGCATCATTTGGTTTTGATACAGAATTGTTGTTCCGAGATAGAAGGACAAAAGTATTAAAGCTGGCCAGTAAAAGCTAATAAATGTTGGATCATTTCCCCATGGCGACGGTAATGCTGTTGAGCCCCCCA
>DLTY01000035.1:0-4486 GCA_002501535.1 bacterium UBP7_UBA7824 | reverse complement strand
TTTACACCGAATAAATTCTCAGTAAGAAAAACCCCATTGTTTATTGAATGATCCCTTAACATTCTGAACAATGCGATAATAATTGGAAACTGAATAAACATCGGTAAGCACCCAGCCAAAGGGTTCGTTTTATATTTTTTATATAAATCCATTGTTTTTTGCTGGTACTCCTGCGGTTTTTTGTTTTTGAGGTGATCTAGTTTTTTTAATTCTGGTGCCATTTTTTGCATTAGCCTCTGGTTGCGCATTTGTTGCATCGTCAACGGATAAAGGGCTGTTTTTACAATAATCGTTAAAATGATCAAATCAAACCCATAGGCATTTGTAAAAGAGTGCAGTATTTCGATCAACGCAAAAAAGGCTTTAGCCAATGATTCTGTCATCTTAGAGGATCATCCCCACCCTTACATAAAGGGTTACACCTTAACACTCTGGAAAAAGACAACATCAAAGCTTTTAGCGGGGTGTGTTTTTCGAATGCCTGAAGGCAATATTTTGAACAAGTTGGTTGGAAGCGACACGATGGAGGAAACATTGGACTTATATTTTTTCTATAAAATTTAATTAAATAAATAAAAATTTTATTTAGCATCCCATTGCCTCCATGCAGATTTTAAAACCTCCGGCAATAATTCTTCAGGATTTCTATGGAAGCGTAATATTCTTGCCCCAGCTGTAAGGCGATTTACATTTTTTAAAAACGATGCTCTTACCTGCCTTTTGATTCTGTTTCTGACCACAGCATTGCCACATTTTTTTGTTAGGACAATACCGATTTTTGGTATTCTTGTTTCTAGTTTCAAAAAAGAAAAATCCACATTACTCTTTAGCTTGATAGTTTTTCTGCGAGTTTTTCTAGGATTAAAGTATGCCCATCCCCTAAGGCTATGGTTCCACAAAGAGCTTTTCGACAATTTAATGAGTTAGTCTGGCTCTGCCCTTGCGCCTTCTTGCCCTAACAACAGCTCTTCCACCTGGGCGCAGCATTCTCTTTCTGAATCCATGTACACGCTTTCTGTGCCTTTTTTTAGGCTGATATGTTCTAAATGTACTCATTACGTAATGAGCAATTCTAACAGATTAATTTAAACTCCTCTGAAAAATCAAACCTGTGCCATTACCACCACCCAAACACAGTGCAGCAAACCCCATTCCATTTGCCGAGTTTTCTAGCTGATATGGCAGGGATACAGCGATCCTCCCACCTGAACAGCCAATCGGATGCCCAAGGGCAACAGCACCACCTAAAGGATTTAATTTATTTTCTTTGATTTTTAACTCCTGTTGTAAAGCGACCATTTGACACGAAAATGCTTCGTTTATTTCAATAACATCGAAATCTGACACATTTAAGCCAAGTTTGAGTTTCATATTTTCAAAAACAGAAATAGGGCTCATTAAAACCTGCTCAGGCTTTACCCCCCCATCAATAGAGTCTCTAATCCAACATAACGGATTTAAACCTTTCTCCTCCACGGTTTTTTGAGATGCTAGGATCACAGCTGCTCCACCATCATTTATTGACGATGAGTTTCCAGCAGTGACCGATCCATCCTTTTTAAAAACGGCTTTCAGGGATTCAAGTTTTTCAATGGATGTATCACGAGGCCCCTCATCCTCTTTTATTGTTTTTTTCTTCGTTTCCACTTGGCTAATTTCCTGATTAAGTGCATCTCTGCTAGACAATGATTTTTTATGACTTTTTAATGCATATTCATCCATTGCAGATCTTGAAATTTTATATTTTTCAGCAACCCACTCAGCAGCTTCTCCCATGTGTTTTTTGCTATATGCATCTGTTAATCCATCAACAAGCATCCCGTCTTCAAGAAACATATTTCCATATCCAACACCCCAACGACTTTTTTGTGAATAATAAGGAGCCCTTGACATTGACTCCATACCACCTGCTATTGCATAATCATGTTCACCTGCCCTGATTGATTGAGCCGCTGTATGTATAGCCTTGAGCCCACTGCCACAAACCATATTTAGAGTAAAAGCAATACTGCTTTCTTGTAATCCGGCGCCAAGCGCCACCTGCCGTGCTGGGTTTTGTCCACAGCCAGCTTGTAAAACTTGGCCAAAAACCGATAACGATATCTCCCGTGAATCAATGCCGGATTGAATAATTGCTGCCTTAGCAGCTATGGAGCCCAATTCAGTTGCTGCAAAAGAAGCTAACCCTCCACCAAACTTACCTACAGGCGTTCTTTTCGCACCAATAATTGCAACCGGTTCATTTAATTTATTCATAATTATTTCTTACACCCCAATGCATATATGATTTCCAAAACTTCATTTTCATCAATTTCAATATCAGTTAATATTTTTCTATATTTCTGAATAGCTTTTGAAGCTACTTTGTTTTCTGCCATTTTTTCACGTTTTTCTTTTATTGTTTTGAGTATTTTTATCTTCATATCGCTATTAACTTCTACACCTTTGTCCGATATCTCTTTTGCATATTTTTTTAATAAATCTTCAATTAGGGCCATGCCTGTATGTTTTCCATAAACAAACCTTGTCTTTACATTAAGCAAATCATGCGGTATGGGTTCGTATGTTTGTGGATCTTTCAGCATCCCGTGTGTATGGATTCCAGACTCATGAGCAAAAACATTCCTTCCTACAGCTGGCTCGTTAGGCCTGATTGGCATTCCAGAATACGATTCCACCAATTCTGAAAGCTCTTTCAATTTGTCATAGCGAAAATTTGGAATTTCAATACCGTATAGCACCTTTAAGGTCACGGCCACATTGTGCAATGCTGCGTTCCCAGCCCTTTCGCCTATTCCATTCACGGACACGCTAAAGCCCTCCATGCCTTCCTGCAAAGCCACTATGGTGTTGATTGCTGCCAAATCAAAATCATTATGAAAATGGCTAACCATTGCAAGTTTAGGAAATGCTCTTCTTAATTCTTTAGCATAGTATCTTGTTGACTCTGGTGTTAGTGAACCTGTTGTATCTGGGAATATATACCTATTCGCCCCTCTGGAAACAGATCGATCTATAAGTTCCTTTAGGTAAGAGATGTCTGATCTGCTTGCGTCTTCTGTACCAAGTTCTATTTTTTTTACGCCATATGATTTAATGTATGAGCAGATTTCTTCCATCATCTTGCAATTGGCCTCTCTATACCACCTTATATCCTCGATGACCTTGGTTTCACCCTCTCTCTTAAGAAGGGTTGGGCCTAATTTGACCTTGATATGTAGGTCACTTGCTGAGGTGAAAGTCAAAAAGGTTATTTCAGAAGGTCTCGCACCCACTTTTTCTAATGTTTTTAGCGTTGCGTCAACATCATTTTTATTAGCCCTACACATGACCAATATTTCAAGGTCTTCTCTTATTTCACCATTTCTTTTTCCAGCAATGATTTTTTGCAATGCTTGTCTTTCTGATTCAGCCACAAATGGAAAACCTATATCGATAATATGTACTCCTGTATCAGAAAGCATTTTCGTTACTTGGTATTTTTGTTCTGGAGAGTATGCTACACCAGGTGTTTGCTCACCATCCCTCAGAGTCGTATCATAGACTTTTATTGTTTTTGGATCTGGAAAACTATTTTTTTCAGTATATTTTCTTGGATCAATATAAAGATTACTCATGACTTAAATCCTCCCAAAATTTTTGAGCTTCCGACTCAGGTGGAAGGCTTTTATCTGTTGATTTAAAAATATTTTCATTATCGATTTCCGAATACATTTTATCAATCATTTTGCTCCAGTCATCTACAGGGAATTTTTTTATAGCCTTGTAACCACCCCGCAATGCCAAAGGGCTTATTTTTTCAGAGAAGCCTTTTGGGCCAAGGTTGGCTAATGTTTCAAAAATATACCCTGCTTCTCTTGTACATTCTTCCCATGCAAGCTCTTTTGTTATTCCAGATTTTATAAGTTTTTTATAGGTTAGCAAGGCTATCAAGGGGGCCCATCCGCATAATAAAACCTGTTCACTTAAAAGATCTGATTTTGTTTCTTCAAGAGGGGTGACTTCTATTATTTTTTTTGGTTTAAAAATTTTATTCAATTCAGCTAAAGGTTTAATTTTTGAATTTGTTTTTTGATGAAAGTTGAAAGCAATAAGGCATTTTTTTGACTCAAGCTTTGACGCAATTGCTTTTGGAGCATACATCAAAACATTGCTTTTTTTCGGCCATGTTCGATTAATGATTGGCCAACCTGTCAGGCATACGAAGAACACTTTATTGGAATTTAATGATGATATCCATTTTTGCTTTGTTGTTACAAGGTCAGGATAGCACAAAAATACAATAATTGGTTTTGACCCTTCCAGTTGATCTATTGTCAAGCCGTCATAGCCAAGCTGCTTGATTTTGTCTGCATTGTTATTGGTTTTTACAACCTTGAATGCAATTTGTTTATTTTTTAAAATTTCAGCAATAGCGATACCCATTGAGCCTAGTCCGCAAATTGCGTATTGCAACAAAAACTAATGACCCTCGCTATGCCCATGG
>DLTY01000030.1 GCA_002501535.1 bacterium UBP7_UBA7824 | reverse complement strand
ACCTCTTCAGCCGCTTCGTTATTTTCTTTGATTAATGGATTAGTTTTTTGATTTTCTTTAAATTCTAAAAAAGTATAATTTGTGCTTATTTTTTGTTCAAATTCAAATGCTGTACCGTCAATTGTGATTGAATAAAGGTCAATTAAGATTCCGCTTGAAGATTCAGTCAAATAACCCTCAAGAGAATATTCGGATTCTATTTTTTCATCATTTATCATGAATGAAATTTGATCTTCAAATACAAAATTTAATACATTTTCAGAATTCGTATCATCCTGGTCATTGAGAGATGTGAACAGTAAGGCAAAAATTAGCATAATTCTCATAGGTATTATTCTAACAGAGCAAAGTGTGGTAAAATTACCCTGAGTGTAAAAATATTAATAGAGGTAGAGGCGACTTTGTACGACGAAAAAAAAGTAAAATGAAAAAATATATAAGCCATATTGATTCAGGAATTTTTCCTGTTTCCTCCCTTCAAGATTTTTATACAAACTCGTGAGTAGGCCAAGACCTTTGGTAGCGCTTTTAGGCGTTCCTAATGTTGGAAAATCAACTATAGCCAACAAGCTTTCAAAAAATAGAAAATCTATAACATCTAGTGAACCTGGAATCACAAGAGATGCTGTATTGCATAAGGTTTCTGGTGAAGGCTTTTGGATTGTGGATACAGCAGGTTATCAGGAAGGGCCAAAAACGGAGCTTGACAAAAAGATACTATCCTTGACCGAAAGCTTAAAAGATGAATGCGAATTATTTTTGCTCGTGCTTGATGGAAAAAGAGCGATAACATCTTATGAGAAAAAGCTCATAAAAAGCTTGGAGGTTTCAGGTTCTGATTACATTATTGTTGTTAACAAGATTGATGACGAGCAGGTTAAAGCCGAATCTTGGAACAACATAGGGCCCTTGCAGAGTAAGCCTATTTTTATTTCATCTCAGACAAATTACGGTTTGAGAAACTTGCTATCAGAGATAAAAAGATTTTTACCAAAAGTTGATTTTGATGATTTCAACGGGCTTAAATCAATCGGTATATTTGGTAGACCTGGCGTTGGCAAATCTACACTTTTTAACAAGGTCATGAAACAAGAGATAAGTGTGACTAGCCATGAGGATAATACAACTAGGGATATTGTTGAAGGTCTTTGGCCGGAATGTAATGGGGTTTTGGTCGACACTGGAGGAATGAACAAAAAAAAGCCAAGAAGCAATATTGAGGTTTACTCAAGAAGAAGAACAATATCGGCAATCAATAATGTTGATGTAGGTTTGATTATGGTTGACCCACAGGAGGGAATCACAAGGCAGGATTGCAGATTGATAGGAGAGTTGATTGAAGCGGGAGCAGCTTTGATGATCTTGGCTGGAAAATCTGACCTGGGCATAGAAGTTAAAGAAGTACCATCTTTTTGTAAATTTGTGAACATTCATCATGTTTCAGGGTTGACTGGAGATGGCATTGATGAACTTGGTAACATGATAGGGGATTTGATGACAAGAAAGTCTATTCAGATGCAGACAGCTACAATAAATAAAATTTTCCAGGATGTAACTATATCTTGGCCGCAAACCGGGAATAGGGCATGTAAGCATTTTTATTCAGTGCAGGTCGATACATCCCCGCCGAAGATTAGATCTTTTGTTTCGGACGTTGAGAAAATTGACAGTAACCATATAAGGTCTCTTGAAACAGGCTTAAGAAGGTTTTTCCCTTTGTCGGGAGTTCCTATAAAGTTTGACATGTTAAATAGACCAAGAAAAGATATTTCGATTAGAAAAGAAATAAATAAAAAAGAAAATTTAAATAAAAAAGAAAAAATTAAAGGAGTTTAAATATTATGAAAATAAAAAAAATGAAAAGAGTGGAGTTTGAAGAGAAGATGACTTTCAACGGTAAAGAGTTGAAAGTTACTGCAGGAAGAATTGCCCCACAGGCAAACACTTCCATTTTGATTTCCTATGGAGACCAGCAAATTTTTGTTGCTGCAACCATGGGACAGGAGAAAGATATAGATTTCTTCCCACTCACTGTGGATTATGAAGAAAAGTTTTATGCTATAGGGAAAATCCCAGGAAGCTTTTTCAGGAGAGAGGCAAGACCTACAGAAAGAGCAATCTTGATTAACAGGATTATTGATAGGTCAGTTAGGCCTTTGTTCCCTTCAAGCATGAGGAGAGATGTTCATTTGGTTATTACGCCATACATCACTTCTGAGGATGAAAACACCTCGTGGTTAGCTACTTTAGGAGCATCGATTGCATTAGCTGCTAGCGATATTCCTTTTGCAGGAAACATGATGCCGATTCGTTTAGGGGAGTCAGATGGTGATTTCACATTAAACCCAACTTTTTCGGAGAAAGAAAGTCAAAATATGGATTTATTTGTTTCTTTCTACAATGAGAATGTTGTAATGATTGAGCAAGCTGGAAAGCAGGTTCCTGAAGAAAATGTATTAAAAGGCATAGATTTTGCTTATGAGCAAAGCCTTGTTTTGAAAAAGTTTGTGGATAAGATAGTTTCAAAAATTGGGAAAGACAAAGTTTCTGTTCCTGAGTTGGAAGCTAAAGATTTTATTGTTGGAAAGCAATTAGATGAATTCAAAAAGAATTACACAAAAATATACAAGGAGGATTTGGAAAAATCCGAGTTCTCAAAACAGGTAAACGTTCTTAAGAAGAATGCCTTGGATTCTCTAAATCTCGAGGATGCTAAAGACATTAAGGATTTTATGAATTCTTTCAACGTTTTGGAAAAGAAGATTGTTAGGGAGAATGTTTTGAAAAAGAACCTGAGGAGATGTTCCAGGAAACCAGATGAGTTAAGAGAAATTGATGCACAGGTGTCTCTTGTTAATGGTGCACATGGAAGTTCTTTATTCCAAAGAGGAGGAACTCAGGTTGTTTCATTTTTAACTCTTGGATCCCCGGGTGATAAACAAAAAATTGATGATTTGTCGCCAATTGGAGAAAAGAGATTCATGCATCATTACAACTTTCCTCCTTATTCAGTAGGTGAGGCAGGATGGATGAGAGGTCCTGGAAGAAGAGAGATAGGTCATGGAGCATTAGTAGAAAAAGCTATAGCTGGTGTTTTTCCATCGGAAGAAAAATTCCCTTACACTGTAAGGGTTGTTTCTGAATGTACTTCAAGCAATGGATCAACATCTATGGGCTCCACATGCGCTGCAACGCTTGCGTTGTTGAATGGTGGAGTTCCTTTGGCCGCACCTGTTGCAGGTATTTCAATAGGTTTGATGTCTGATGAGAAAAATCATGTTTTGTTAAGAGATATTGAAGGTATAGAAGATTTCTATGGAGAAATGGATTTCAAAGTAGCTGGAACTTCAAGCGGAATTACGGCAATCCAGGTAGACGTCAAGGGAGATGGAATCAAAAAGGATTTAATTCCTGAGATATTAAAGGAAGCAAAAATTGTACGAAATGCTTTGATTGATGTCATGGTAGAGGAAGCTGGATCAGAAGTTAAGGTTTCTGAGAATGCGCCAAAAATTTTCCAAAAGAAAATCGGTAAATCTGATGTTTCAATTTTGATAGGCCCTGGTGGAAAGATGATTAAATCCATACAAGGTGATTGCGATGTCAAAATAGATATAGACGATGAGTTTGATGAAAAAAACGCTCTAGTTGTTGTAACGGCTCCAAACTCTAAAGCTGGAGAGATGGCAAAACAAAGGATTGATTTATTGTTCAAGACAGCCAAGGCAGGAGAGGTTTATGAAGGCAAGGTCACATCTATTAGAGAATTCGGTTTATTTGTTAGTCTTTTTGGTAGAACTGAAGGTTTATTACATATTTCTGAAGTAGATAAAAAAGGTAAATCAGGCCGATTAAATGAAAAAGATTTAATTGCTCTCTACAAAGTTGGAGAGAAGGTTAGCGTAAAAGTTAAAGAAATCAGAAGAGACGGGAAGGTTTCATTAGTTGTAAATAAATGAATTTAGCTGTATTGATATCTGGAAGAGGATCTAATTTTTCTTCATTGGTTGATGCCCAAAAAAAAGGTCAAATTGGTGTTGCTGATATAAAAATTTTAATTAGCAACAAAGCATCAGCCAAAGGTATTGATTATGCAAAGGAAAACAAAATCCCTTTTTTTGTCTTGCGAGACAAGGATTGGGAGTCGGAAATTGTAGAGCTTCTTGAAAAGTATAAAATTCAGTTAGTTTGTCTTGCTGGATTTATGCGAATTATTAGTCCTAGGTTGATAAATTTCATGAAGGGTTGGATTGTGAATATTCACCCAAGTTTATTACCAGCTTTTCCAGGATTAAACGTACATAAGAGGGTTTTGGAATCTGGGTTTCCTTTTTCTGGATGTACTGTTCATTGGGTCGACGAAGGTGTTGACACGGGTCCAATAATTGATCAGCGTGTAACTCCTGTTTTAAAGGAAGATACCGAAGAGGCATTATCTTCTAGGATTTTAAAAGAAGAACACAGGTTGTACCCCTCTGTTGTAAAAAAAATTGCAGATGGAAATCTTGTGCCATTTTTCACGGAGGAGAAATAAATATGAATAATGAAATTAAAAATATATTCAAATCTCTAGACTTACAAGAGGTTAATTCTGCAGCATATTGTGGTTATTGGATAGATGGCGGAGGGTCAACTTTCGAGTCCCTTAACCCAATAGACGGAAGCTCAATTGCAAGTGTTAGAACGTGTAGCAAAGAAGATTACGAAATTGTTTTAAACGAATGTACAAAAGTTTTTGATAAATGGAAAGCTTTACCTGCTCCTGTTAGAGGCGAATATGTTAGAAAGATAGGAGAAGAGCTCAGGAAGTATAAAAAAGAATTAGGCGCCTTGGTCTCTTTGGAAATGGGAAAAATAAGAGTTGAAGGAGAGGGTGAGGTTCAGGAAATGATTGATATGGCTGATTATTCAGTTGGGTTATCTAGACAGCTTTATGGATTGAATATTGCAAGCGAAAGACCAGGACATAGATTGATGGAGCAATGGCATCCTTTAGGCTTGGTTGGCATAATCTCTGCTTTTAATTTTCCTGTGGCAGTTTGGAGTTGGAATGCATTCTTAGCGATGGTTTGTGGTGATGTTTGTATATGGAAGCCAAGCATGCAGACGCCTTTAACAGCCTTAGCAACTACAAAAATAGCAGCAAAAGTTTTAGAAAAGGATGGCTTTGGAGCAGTGGTAAGCCTATTGCTTGGGGACAGGCATAATGTTGGTTCTCCATTAGTTTGTGATGCCAGAGTTCCTTTAATAAGCGCTACAGGATCAACAGCAATGGGTAAAAAAGTTGCTGTCAATGTGGGGGAAAGGCTTGGTTCAACGATATTGGAACTTGGCGGAAATAATGCAATGTCTGTTATGGAATCAGCTGACTTAGAACTGGCTTCAAGAGCTATTTTGTTTGGCGCTGTTGGAACCTCAGGACAAAGATGCACTACAACAAGAAGAGTTTTTGTTCATGAAGGTGTTTACGAAGAGCTTAAACAAAAATTGCTTGCCGGCTATCAACAAGTCAAAATAGGAGATCCTTTAGATGAGAAAACTTTAATGGGTCCACTTGTGTCTGAAACTGCAATTTCTGATTACCTGAATGCTCTTGATGAGATTAAAAAACAAGGTGGAAAAATTCTTTGCGGAGGCAAAAGATTAAATCAAGAAGGTTATTTTGTTGAACCCACAATTGTTGAAGTTGAGGACCATATTCCCATGATGTCTCATGAGGTTTTTGCTCCAATTCTTTACATAATGAAAATAAAAAATGTAAAACAGGCTATTGAATTAAATAATTGTGTACCTCAAGGTTTGTCATCATCAATTATTACTGAAAACATGAAAGAATCTGAAGTTTTTGTTTCTTACATGGGTTCTGATTGTGGCTTGGCCAATGTTAATACTGGAACTTCAGGCGCTGAAATTGGTGGAGCTTTTGGTGGTGAAAAAGAAACTGGAGGAGGCAGGGAAGCGGGTTCTGATTCTTGGAAAGCTTATATGAGAAGGCAAACAAGCACTGTTAACTATTCAAAAGAATTGCCTTTAGCTCAAGGTATTGAGTTTGTATAATCTTGATTTTCATCTATAATTAAGAAAATATTTGGAGGTAAAAAAAATGAAAAAAATTCTTCTTCTTGTTCTTTTCCTTATCCCTTTTTCTTCATGCAAGATGCTTAAGGGTAAATTGTCAGGTACTATATCAGGAAAAATTGAAGTACATAATGACGATGGTTCAGTTGCATTCATGTGTGGCTATTGTGGAGTAAGTGTTATTGATATGGAAGGCAATATTATTAGATATACAGCATCTAATGATAGAGGCCTTTATTCTTTTGATCCAGCTGATCCAAACGCAAAGGGAAAACATAAATTTCCTTGGCAAAAATATAAACTTGGAGTTAAACCTCCTTCAATGGGAATGCAGGGTGGACAGGTTGACTTCATGTATGAAATGGAAATCGATCTAAAGAAAGGCGCTGCTGTTGTAACTATAGAGGTTCCAAAATCAGCATATGATGCTGCACGGGCAAGATAGGTTTTAGTTGGCAGGCTTTAAACAAATCTTATCAAAGGTCTCTAGAAGGTTTACTAGAGGTAGAGATTTTGCTATAGATTTAGGCACAAAAAATCTCATAATTGCAGAATATGGTCAAGGTGTCGTGGTTGATGAACCCTCGGTTGTCGCCATTGATGCAGCAACTAGAGAGGTTATAGCGGCTGGCTACGAAGCTCAAACTATGTTAGATAGGACAGGCTCTAATGTTATTGCAAGCAGACCTATGAAAGAAGGAACGATCAATGATCTTGAACTTGCACAAAAAATGTTAAGGTTTTTTATGGAGCAGGCAACAGACACTACATTCAGAGCTCTTTCCGCTCCTACTAATTGGGCTATTGTGGGGGTGCCTGTTGATACTGATGATGTTCACAAGAATGCTTATAACGAATTAGCGGCTTATGCAAACATAGGCACACTTGCAGTTGAAGATGAAGTTTATGCGGCTGCTGTAGGGTCTGGTTTAGAGGTTGGTTTGCCAAAAGGTCATATGGTTGTTGATATAGGTGGCGGCACCACAGATATAGCAATTATTTCAAATGGTGCTATAGTTGTTAAAAAGAAAGTTAGAGTCGCAGGTGACTCAATGGACAGGTATATTAGAGATTTCATAAGAAAGACTAAAGATTTAGATATATCCTTGGCACAGGCAGAAAAAATTAAAAAAGAGTGCGGAAGCGCTATACCTCTTCCTGACCAAGAGCCAATGGAGATAACAGGCCAAGATCTTCAAAAAAGGAGACCTTCAAAACGTACGATAACGCCTGATGATATTGTTGAGGCCTTAAAACCTCCAGTTAATGAAATTATTAACAATATATTAGGAACTCTTGAATTAACCCCTCCAGCATTGGCTGAAGATGTTTATCGTGATGGTGTCCACCTTGCAGGAGGTGGATCAAAATTGAAAGGTTTAGATCAAAGGGTTAGCGACAAGACGGAACTTCCTGTCAACTGTGTTAAAGATCCTGACAATGCCGTCATTAAAGGTTTAGAGATACTTATGAATAAGCACGTTGAAGACAGATAGTCAAGGTTATCTTTATTGTTAAGCAGATCTACTTTATTAAGAACTGAAAAAGAGAATTTCAATTATATTTTTTTATTTTTGTCATGTTTTTTAGTTTTTTCTTATTTTTTTGATTTTTTTAAATTTTTAATTAATCCGATTTCCGCTATCAAGTGGTTTAAAACTCAATCTTGCGCTGTTGAGGAAAGTGATTCTCTTTTAAATTGCAGCTTTGCCAGACCTTTGATTGTCAGTAAGGGAAAAAATTTTGAAGGTTGGTTTTATGTCTCTCAAAAAATAAACTGGGAAAAAGGTGAAAATTCTAAAATTTTAGTTTTAGATGAAAATGGAAAAAATGTTATTGGAATCGCTGATTTTCACTCTTCACAGCTTGTTTATGTTAAAGGTCTTCTGAATAATGATTCTGAAATTGC
>DLTY01000053.1 GCA_002501535.1 bacterium UBP7_UBA7824 | reverse complement strand
TAGATGGAGCAATAAAACTAAAAGGAGATTTTTTGAAAATTACACATCATAACAATCTAGTATCTTGTGGTGGTGGAACGTTCGGATCAGCGGTAATCAAATATGCTGAAAATCAATCTTTATCTGGAATGGAGCCATTTTCAGGATTGCCAGGAACGATTGGAGGATGGATAGCAACAAACTGCGGCCCAAAAGAAATGAATATTATTGACATACTCGAATCAGTTACAGTTATAAATAAAAAAACACTTCAAGTAAAAACACTTCAAAAAAATGACTTTGGATATGGCTATAGATATTGCTCGCTAAAAAATCAATACGGAATAATAAAGGCCAACTTTAAATTACAAAATAAACAAAAAGAAAAAATAAAGCAAGAAAATCAAAAATTCATGAAATACAGATTATCAACACAGCCAAAAGGAAGCTCTGTAGGTTGTATATTTAAAAATCCCAAAGGTAAATCAGCTGGAAAAATAATAGATTCATGTGGGCTTAAAGGATTCAAGATTAAAAATTTACAAGTTTCAAAAACACATGGAAATTTCATAATAAATCAAGGAAAATCAAAAGCTGAAGATGTTTTTGAAATGATAGAAGCAATCAAAAAAAATGTATTCTCAAAAACAGGAATAAAACTAACTGCTGAAGTAGAAAAAATAGGACATTTTAAGCATGACTGACAACCTCTTCGGAAAACAAGAAAAAAACAATCTAGATATAAACGTGAAAATCATTGCTTTAGGTGGTGCAGGATGCAAGATACTAAAAAGAATCAATAGCAGATTGCATAAAAGCATTCAAAAAGATGCAATAGACACATCTATATCAAGCTTGAATAACCTTTCAGAAGATGTCAAAAAATACAACATAGCAGTAGATAGGTATGGAGGCAAAGGTACTGATTGTGATTATTACGGCTTAAAAGAATACCTTGTTGAAGACAAGATGGAAAATACAAAAATTGAAAAAACAGAAAATATTGATTTGATAATTTTCATATCCTGTTTAGGCTATGGTAGCGGATCAGCAATTCTTCCATGGGCGCTTGAACAGCTGGAACAATCTCTAGACCAACTTGGAAGAAAAACAATTAAGTTAGGTTTTTTCATCCAACCTACAGTAAGTGAAAATCCTGATTCTCTGGAGATAATTGATGACTCCTTGAAGCATTCAAATGACAAACTTGATTCTTATTTGATAATTTCAAATGACAAACTTTACTCAAGCTTTCAAGGAACTTTGGAAGATGCCTTGCATAAAGCTGACTCCTGCCTTATGGAAATTATTGAGCTAATCATTGAGAACAATTACAACACTATAAATCTAGATAAAGCAAACATACTTGAGTTTTTCAGAAATGCAGGACAAATACATTTTGGACAAGGGAAATCAAAAGAAGAAACCATGATACATATGGCTATTGAAGAATCATTTGAAGGAACACTCTTAAGACCTTTGCCAATCAACAAACCCCCTCATAGGGCTTTATGCTGGATAAACGGCCCTCCAATCAGTGCTTGCTTGCATCAAGAAATAGTAGAAAGTATTTCCTCAAGGTTATCTCCTGCCATAAACGGCAAGCAAGGAAAAATTAACATATCAATAAATACAATGAATCAAAAAATGCTTGAAATACATTTGATGCTCAGTAGCAAACAGGGAATTGCCTGAAATGAAAATACCTTCAGGTGTAAGAATCATTGCGGCTGTAAAAAACAGAAATGATTCAGAGTTAGAAAAAATCCATTCAAAAGGTATACAAGATTTTGGAGAAAATAAATTACAAGAACATCTAAACAGGTCTGAAAAAATCAAAAGCAAAAATATAAATTGGCATTTCATTGGAAGGATTCAAATGAATAAAATTAAAAAAATATCCAAAGAATTCAAATTCATACACTCAATATCTAGATTTTCAGAAATCAAACAAATATCAAAACTAGGACCCCCTTATCCAACATGTTTAATTCAAATAAACCTAGGTGATAGTTCAAAATCAGGAATCAATCCAACAGACTTAAAGCCTTTATTAGACGTGTCAAGAAAAGAAAATCCTGAACTGCCGATTAAAGGTCTTATGACAATGCCTCCTTATACAACAAATCCGGAAGAAAATAGAATGTGGTTTAGAGAGGTTAAAAAATTGGGTGAAGAAAATTTCAAAAAGCCATTATTGTCAATGGGAACAACTCAAGATTGGAAAGTAGCAATCTCTGAAGGTTCGAACATCATAAGATTGGGGAGGAAGATTTTTGAATTCTGAATGGATAGAACATTTAATACTTGGCTTAATCCAAGGAATTACAGAATTTTTACCAATTTCATCTACTGGCCACCTTCTTCTTGTAAGAAACTTTTTTGGAATAAGTCCAGAATCAAATTCTGCTATCCTGACTATATTGCACCTTGGAACGCTTTTGAGCCTTTTGGTGGTTGAAGGTAAAAATTTAACTAAAATGATATTATCCAAGCATCCATTTCGCAATATTGAATTCCATGCAATATTCATAACAACACTTGCAACTTTGGTTTTTTATTTATCTTTTCAAAATTTATTTGAATCAAGCTTTCAAGATGCAGGAAGTGTTGCAATAGGTTTAGTTTTCACTGCATTTATTTTAGTTTATGCAGAATTAAGAAAATCAACATCATTTAAAAATCTGAGGCACACAACTTTTTTGGACTGGATCGCAATAGGTTTCCTGCAAGCAATCGCAATCATACCTGGGGTTAGTAGATCTGGAGCAACAATAGCTGGGGGATTGCTCATTGGTATGAACAGATATGAGTCTGTTAAATTTTCTTTTATGCTCTCGATACCAGTCATAATAGGAGCAACTCTCATAAAGCTGGAAAATATAGAATCGTATATTGCCGTTAATCCAGGACCTGCAATATTAGGATTTTTAACTGCTTTTTCATTTGGGATATGGGCAATGAAGTTCATGTTAAATTATGTCAAAACAAATAAGCTTGAACCTTTTGCTATATATTGCTTGATATTAGGATTCCTTTCAATGTTGGTGGTAAATCGATGAAGCTAAAAATAAACCTAGAAACTTTTTTGATTTTATTCGTCATGTATCACACAATTGCAACAACAACACAAATATTAGATCCACTATCAAAAAACTACAGAGAGTTATTTATCACTTTATGGGGAGTGAATTCATGGATTTACCCTTTGCTTCTTGTTTATCCCATCTTAAATTCAATTAATGAAAAAAAATTCGCCAGACTTCTTTTGATTCCTTGGATTTTTTTACTTCTAGGGTCTGGAGATAATGCTGGCATATGGGGAAAAAAAATCTATTCTTTTGTGGAGGGCATAATTGACAAAGAAGGAATAATAATATTAAATACATTTACCTTTATTTCGATTGGTATTATCTACTTTGATCTAGATAAACATATAAAAAATATCTTTCAAGACTTGTATAAAAAAAATAACTTCGAGAAAGATTTCAATTCTGGAAATTTTGAGAAAGATTTTGAATCATTAAAAAAGTCCAAAATAACAACAAGCACCTTAGTTAAAAAGGATACGAAAAAGAAAGTTGCTCAAAAAACAAAAAGCCAAAAAAGCAACAAAAAAACAATTAAAAATCTAGAAAGTAAACCAAGTTCAAAAGGGTACCATATACCAACAGAACTTTTACACAAACCAGAGCCAGTAATAGAAATGGGGATGCAAGAAGTAAAAGACATGGCTGACATAATTATAAAAACCTTAAAAGATTGCGCTGGATCCGAAACATTTTATGAAAGCTGTGCTCAAGGACGTTCTGTTGTAAGGTTTGAATTTAGAGTTTCCCCATCTGCAAATTTATCAAAAATAAGAAGCTCTGCAGAAAATATTGCAGTAGCTATTGCAAGTGTAGGAAAGGTAAGAATAGAAGCACCTGTTATTGGAAAAAGCACTATAGCTGTAGAGATACCTCAAAGAAATAAATCGATTTTAAGATTGAGTGAAGTTATAAAAAATCAAAAAAATGCAAATGGTTTAAATTTCATAATGGGAGCCCGAGTAGATGGAAGTCTATTTAATGTAGATTTAGCATCACTGCCTCATATGTTAATTGCAGGAGCAACACAATCTGGAAAATCAGTTTTTGTAAATACATTATTATTAAATTTGATATACAACAAAAGTCCAAAAGATCTAAAACTAATACTTGCGGATATGAAAAAAGTTGAATTGACTCTTTATAAAGATATTCCTCATCTGCTAGTTCCAATTGTATCAACTCCAGATCCAGCATTAAATGCATTAGATTGGGCAAGAGTAGAGGTTGATCGTAGATATGAATTATTGGAAGAGTCCAAAACAAAAAATTTAGAAGAATATAACAAAAAGTCTAAAAACAAACTCCCGTACATAGTTATAGTTTTGGAAGAACTTTCCGCACTTCTAATAACATCCAAAAACAGAGTAATAGAATCCCTCTCTGATCTTTCAGAAAGAGCAAGAGCAGCAGGAGTCCATTTAATTGCAACAATGCAAAGGCCTGATTCAAAAAAACTAGACGGATCCGTTAAGGCTAACTTGCCTGGGAAAGTTAGTTTCAGATTAGGAACAAGATCTGACTCAATAACAGTTTTCGGTAAGGGTGGAGCAGAGAACCTTTTAGGCAGAGGAGATCTTTATTTTGATAGTCCAACACACCCTGAATTAATAAGATGCCAAGCTCCATTGGTAGAAACAGAAGAAATAGAAAAAGTACTTGATTATCTAATTAAAAATTATGGTGAAGCTGAATACGACAAATCAGTTGAAGGCGAAGTGATAACACCAATAGATGAAATTAATGACGATATCTTGGAGGGCATGTCGAGCACTGATCGTCAGCTAATCAATGATATTAGACAAAGAATCAAAGATGAAGATGCAATAAGCGTAAGTCAACTTCAAAGACTTTTTGGTATTGGATACAATAAAGCATCAAGAATGATGATGATAATGGAACAATTAAACTGGGTTCATCAAGACCCAAATACATCAGCAGGCAAAAAAGGATGGGTGGTTGATCTGTGAAGAAAAAAATCAATACACAAACAATTAAACATGCTCGTATAGGGTTTTCGAAAAATGGATCCTGATTTTTTCTCTTTAGGAAACTTCACAATAAGATGGTATGGCTTATGTATGGCTTCTACTGTGTTTATATCCTGGTGGTGGTCTAATAAATGGATAGAAAATAATAAAAAATCCGGTTTAAACAAGAAAGATTTTGAGGATGGTTTGTTCTGGGCTGTTGTTTGGGGTATATTTGGAGCAAGATTAATCTACGTTTTAACGAATCTTTCTCAGTATCAAAATTTAACTGAAGCAATGCAAATATGGAGGGGAGGCTTATCATTTCATGGAGCAATTGCTTTTGGTATTTTTTACTGGTCATTATGGGCAAGAAAAAGAAATATAAAACTATGTAGGATATTAGACCTACTAGCTTATCCTTCAGCAATAGGTATCATTTTTGGCAGAATTGGAAACCTTATGAATGGAGATGATGCAGCAGGAAGGTTAACGAATTTGCCTATAGGTTACACATGGCCAGAAAAAGCATATGGCTTCTCAAGCTTTTGCCCTAACGCTGAAGAAACTATTGCTACATGTTCAGTCGAACTTGTGAGAGGTCCAGTTCACCTTTCTCAAGTTTACGGAATGCTTGTTGGGTTAATACTTTTTTTAATATTGTGGATAGGCACAAGACGCCCTAAGCATGAAGGATGGCTAACTGGTCAATGGTTGATATGGTACTCTCTATTAAGATCGGTATTAGAAGAACCTTTTCGAAATAATCCTATATACTGGCAAGTTTTTGAAAATAAAGAAATTGGCTTTTCGGTTTTCACATTAACTCAAATAGCCTCTTTCTTGATAATTGCAATAGGCCTTCTAGTGTTAAAAATGACACAAAAAAACGATACAAGCCCTTGGACAGGTTTTAATTATTTTAAAATTAAGGAATGAGACAAATGAAAAAAACATTAATCACTATTTTTACATCTTTGATTTTCTTTTCGTGTGGGAAAGTCAATAACGAGCACACCCTGCTCTATCTAGTTAACGAAAGGCCAGATGAGGTTGTTATAGTTGATACATCCGATCAAAAAGTTATCAATAGATTTATGGCTGGAGAAGGCCTAAATGACTTAACCCTTATCCCAAATCAAGGAATAGGATTTATAGCAAATCAACATGGTGGCGTAATATCTGTTGTTGATCTAAACATGGGAACGCTAGAAAGCGAAATACCTACAAATGGGTTTCCTTTGCATTTAACCAGCCCTCCTTCCGGTGAAAAAGTTTATGCAACTGTAGCAAATCCAGAAACGCTTCAAGCAAATGAAGTAAGTGTTTTCTCTGTTGAATCGTCATCTTTTATTGAATCAATACCTGTAGGTAACACTATAAACAATATAGAAATACATCCTGATGGAAAAACCCTTTATGCAACAAGAGCAAATACCGCAATGTTATTTCTAGTTGACACGGTTGAAAAGATAATAAAAAAAGAAAAAGTTTTATCTAATTCGCCTGCAGCAATGGCTGTAAGCCCAGACGGAAAATACATCGCTCTTGCCTTAACGCAAACCGATACAGTGCAAATATATGATCAAAATGCAGAAGATTTAATATTCTCAATACCTGTAGGCGATGCTCCAAGAGCTGTAACATTTTCAGATGATGGAAAATTAGTTTTAGCTGCTGATATGAGAACAAGATTTGTCCATATCGCAAAAACTGACACAGGTGAAATTATTGGAAAAATAAAATTCGACATGGCTCCAACAAACTTAAGAGTCGTTAATGGAAAAGTTTGGGCTACAGTCAAAGCTCCTTTTATTTTTGGAGCAGACCTTACAAGCTTGGAGATAACAGACAAAATTCATCTCAACTCTATCCCTGTTACCTTTGAGGCAGTAGCCCCCAACAAGCTCTCGTTAAGCGATAATGACTCTGGTTTACCAATAGTTGAAATCGCCATATTTTTAGTTATTTTTTATCTTATAAAAAAGGGAAAAAGACAAGAAAAGAAAGAGGGGAAGGAAGATAATTGAATAAAAAAATAATAATTTTCCTCTTTCTAGCCCTTAACTCCTGCTCAGGATCACAACCAACCAGTGCTAGGGTTCCTTCAGCCGCAACAAGCACAAAAAATAGACCTCCAGTTATTGAAAGTTTAGAAACAAGTCCAAAGTTTGTTTCTTTTTCTGGGGAAGCTACAACAAGAGCGATAGCTTCAGATCCAGATTTTGATAGATTGGATTTTTCATGGGAGGTTACGGGTGGAAAAATTCTAGAAGGGAAAAATACTCCTTTTATAAAATGGAAAGCTGATGAAACGTCTGAAAAAGTGAATATAAAAGTTACGGTAAAAGATTCAGATGGCTACAAGGAAGAAAACCTTGAAATAAAACTTACAAAAAAAAGCGCTTTTCTAGAGGAAAAAAAACCAAAAAAAGAAGAACATGGCGAAGAATATAAAATTTTTCTAAAAACAGCTAATGTTGATTCTTTTAGCATGTCCAATATTCAAATCAACTACCCTTCAGAAAAGATAAAACTGAAAAGCATCATCTTCAATGGTCTAGAAAAAAAGGATCATGAAAACTGGTATTCAATCATAGATAGCTCGACAGTAGGAAGGATAAAAATAACCCTCTTCCCAAAAGAGAAAAAGGAAAGAATGGGGGGTAAGATTGCTACATTAAATTTCATCTTGAGAGATGACTCTTATCCATCGATTAATGATTTTTCTTTTAAACAAACTGGAAAAGAAATAGGCTTTTGGGACAATGCTAAAAAAGTTATTCCGATAGCTTTATCAAAATAAAACTCTAACCAAGATGTCTAGAAATATATTTATACAAGGTGCAAAAATCCATAATTTAAAGAATATAAATGTTGAAATACTAGGCAATAAACTAACTGTTGTATCTGGCTTAAGCGGTTCTGGCAAATCTTCATTAGCGTTTGATACGCTTTACTCAGAGGGAAGAAGGCTGTATCTTGATAGTCTTTCAACTTATGCAAAACAATTTTTAGGAGATTTAAAAAAATCAAACATAGACAACATAGAAGGAATATCTCCAGCAATAGCAATAAATCAGGCACCTCTATCAAAAAACCCAAGATCAACAGTTGGAACAGCAACAGAATTATTGGATTTTTTAAGATTGCTTTATGGCAGAGCCGGAGTCCCCTACTGTCCAAAATCAAACAAAAAGGCTGTGTCGCAAAGCTCAGAATCAATTTTAAAAAAACTTTTAAACTATAAAAAGGGAACAAAATATATCATTTATGCGCCGATTGAAAGATCAAAAAAAGGAGAATTTCAAAACCTTATAACAGCTTTAAAAACTGAGGGATATTCAAGATTAAGAATTGATAAAAACATCTATAGACTTGATCAAAAAATCGAACTAGAAAAAAACAAAAGGCACGACATAGATCTTGTAATAGATAGGCTAATCGCAGGAGGTGATGAAAAAAGAATATCAAGATCAATAAAAACTGCTTTGGAAAAAGGAAAGGGGCAAATGATCGTTGAAAATTTATCCGAAAAAAAAGAAAAAACCTATAGTGAATTGTTCATCTCACCAGAAACTGGAGAAACTATACCTCCATTAAACCCAAGATTTTTTTCTTTCAACTCTCCAGAAGGAGCTTGCAAAAAATGCAAAGGTATTGGCGTTATTGAACAGGTTGATATTGATGCATTAATAAATTGGAATGCAAGCTTGATTAATGGCGGCATAAAGGCTTTAAAAGAAAGACTTTTAGACAGATGGCATCAAGCTTCCGCAAGAGGAATCATGGAATCTTTTGGAGAAGATTCAACTAAAAAATTAAAAGATATTGATAAAAATATTTTAAATATTATCATTTTTGGATCTGGTGAAGAGAAAATTTCTTACATTATGAGTTCAAGAAGGGGTAAAAAATATCATTTCAACCATGTTGTTAAAGGGATATCAGCAGCACTTTGGAAAAAAATGTCAAACACAAAAAGCCCAAGCATCAAAAAAAGAGTACAAAAATATATATCTCAAAAAATATGCCCTAAATGCAAAGGGCAAAGGCTTAAAGATGCAGCATTAGCTGCACGTTTTGCTGAAATGAGCTTTTCAGAGCTCTCTCAAATGTCATTAAAACAAATGCATTCATGGGTCAAAAAAATTAAAATTCCAGCAACTGAAAAGCAGATTGCTGAACCTATATTAAAAGAAATCAAAAATCGTCTTGATTTTTTAATTGAAGTTGGCGTTGGATATCTAGAAATAGACAGACTTTCTTCAACTTTATCCGGAGGGGAGTCAAAGAGAATAAAACTAGCAAAGCAAATTGGAGGCAAAATGTCTGGTGTTCTTTATGTTCTTGATGAACCAACAATTGGCTTACACCCTAACGACACATCAAAATTAATAAAATCATTAAAATCCCTAGTCGATTTAGGCAATACTGTAGTTGTTGTGGAGCATGACCCTGAAACAATAAAAAAAGCTGATGAATTGATTGAAATAGGTCCTGGAGCTGGAATTTTTGGTGGCAGTATCATTTATCAAGGTTCCCCAAAAGATGCTGCAACTAACAAAAAAAGCCTTATAGGGCCCTGGCTAAACAAAAAACTTCAAATAAAAAAGGCAAAACGAAAATTGCAAGCTGGAATAAAAATAAAAAAAGCAAAAGTTAATAATTTAAAAAATATATCAATTTCAATACCCTCTAAAGGCATGATTGTCCTATGCGGCCCTTCAGGATCAGGAAAAAGCAGTTTGCTTGAAGGGGTCATAAGCAATGGATATAAAGAAATAAAATCTCAAGAAAAACTGTCAAATGAAATTGCTGAAAGAATTGACTCAATAGATATTTATGAGAAAGTTGAGCTAATAGACCAATCTCCAATAGGGAGAACCCCTAGAAGCAATCCTGCTACATATACTGACATATTCACAATAATAAGAAATATTTTTTCAAAAACACACGAATCTCAAAGCCAAGGCTACAATGCTGGATTTTTCTCATTTAATGTCCCTGGTGGCAGATGTGAAGCCTGCAAAGGTAGCGGTTACCAAGAGGTAGAAATGCATTTTTTAGCTGATGTATCTGTAAAATGTGCTTCCTGCAATGGCGAAAGGTATGGAGAAGAAGGGCTTTCTGTAAAATATAAAGGACTGAATATATCTCAGGTACTAAACCTCTCAGTTGATGAGGCGAAAGATTTCTTTTCAGATGTTTCAATACTTAAAAAAAGACTTGAAATATTGTCAAAAGTTGGACTTGGCTATATATCTTTAGGTCAACCAGCTACAACTTTATCCGGAGGAGAGGCTCAGAGGCTAAAGTTATCAAAACATCTTGGAAAAAAAAGAAAAGGGAAATCACTAATACTTCTAGACGAACCAACAACAGGACTTCATCCAAACGACATAAGCAAGCTAATAAATGTATTTGACGAACTCATAGACCAAGGCAATACACTTATAGTAATAGAGCACAATTTACAAATCCTCTCTTACGCTGACTGGGTTATCGAAATGGGTAAAGAAGGCGGCAAGAAGGGGGGCGAGATTGTGTTTGAAGGAGATCTCGATGCCTTAAGGCAAGCAAGTACACTTACGTCAAAAGAGATAAAAAAATGGTAAAGTGAACATTGCTGAAAAAATGAAAAAAAACATTTCAAACATTCCTAATCTTCCTGGAATTTATAAATTTATATCTAAAAAAAATGAAATTTTATATATAGGAAAAGCAAAAAATCTTAAAAAAAGAATCAAAAGCTGGATACATAAAAAAAAAGAAAACAAAAAAGAAAAAATATTAATATCATCAATCAACCAAATTGAATTCACAATCACAAAAAATGAAAACTCTGCGCTCATTCTCGAATCTCAAGAAATAAAATTACATAAACCTAAATTTAATGTTCTTTTGAAGGATGATAAAACATATCCGTATATAAGCATAATCAAAGACTCATATCCATATTTAAAAATTTCTAGAACAATCAATAAAAAACATACATACATTGGCCCTTTTTCCAACTCTAAATCAGTGAGGAAAACTATTTCATTCCTTGAAAGAAATTTTGGAATAAGACCCTGCAGATATGATCTAGAAAAAAAATCAATAAAATCCTGTGTTTACTATCAAATGAAGCAATGCCCTGCTCCGTGCGAAAAAAAAATAGACAAAAAATCATATCAAGCAACTGTTAATTCAGCAGTAGATTTTATAAATGGTAAAAAAAACAATATTTTTAAAATTCTCGAAAATCAGATGGCAGAAGCTTCAAATTTAAAAAGGTATGAGCTGGCAGCGCAATACAGAGACAGAATCATTAGTCTAAAATCAATTGTAAAAGCAAAAAAAGACAGTCTCAAAACAGATGTAAATTCTGATTTAATACTATTGATCGAAAATGATTCAAATACTTTATTCAGTATACTTAAAATCAGAAACGGAAGAGTCTTTGACCCGCTCAAATACACGGTCAAAAACCCAATACTAAAAAGTTATGAAAGTGTTTTCATTAAGGCGATAGAGCAATATTATGCACAAAATAATATTCCAAAAAAAATAATCATCAACCCAGGTTTAAAACATATTAGAGCCTTAAAAGAAATACCTATGTTTTCAAAAACAAAGATAAGAACTCCATTTTTCAAATGGGAAAAAGAAAAAATGAATGAACTGTATAAAAATACACTGATCAAAAAAAATAAACTAAATAAAAATAATCAAAAATCTTTAAATGAACTTGCTGAAAAAATAGATCTTGGTTATCCTCCAAAATATATTGAGGGTTTTGATGTATCAAATCTTATGGGTGAAAATGCAGTAGCAAGTCAAGTCTGTTATAAAAATGGCAAATATGAAAAAAAATTAACAAGAAATTACATAATCAAATCAATTAAAAGCATAGATGATCCACGAATGATTGCCGAAGTGATATCCAGAAGATGCAAGCAAATTATCAATAATGGAAAACAGCCAGATTTAATACTTGTCGATGGGGGAATCACTCAATTAAAGTCAACCGTAAAAACACTTAAAGAACATTTTTTAAATATACCTGTCGTAAGTATTGCAAAAAAATTTGAAAAAATTTACTCAGGAGAAACCTTAAAAGAGGTAAAGATGCAAAAAAACTCACCGGCTCATAATTTATTAATAAAAATAAGAAACGATGCTCATAGAGTTGCTTTACGACACCATAGGAAATTAAGAAAAAAGAATACTTTTATTTGATTTGGAAAACAAGACCGCACTTTTCAAGTCTTCTCAATATAATTTTTGAAGGAAGGTCAGCTTCATGCTTTAAAACACCTGCTTTCAACTTGTCTCGCATTGCCAATCTTGCTATCTCAGCAGCAGGAAAGCCGGTAGCTCTTTCCATTGATGTTAAACCTGTCACTGGATCATTTTGATCTATTAATAAAATTTCCATTTTTGATTTGTCTCCACTTACCTTAACAAGAAGAACAACCAAGTCCTCTTTTGAAGTTGGAATTTTTTCTCCGAGCTTTTCTTCTGCAGAAGCTAAAGCATCTTCTTGCCAATTCGTTTCAAAAAAACCTTCTTTTTTCCATCTGAACATTAAATCCCAATGACCAGGCCATCTTAATGTTTTATATTTATAACTATTTAAGATACCATGAAAAGTATTTGCTGAAGTGCTTATTCCTCCCCTTGTAAGTGAAGCTTCAAGCTTGCCTATTTTATCTATTTTGACTTCTTCTTTTCCATCTAGACATTCTCTGATTCTTAATTCACCTTCCTCTAGAATGGTTTCACATCCAGAATATTCGTTCAAAAGTCCTTCAGCAGCAAAAAACAAATAATGCTTAAATTTATTTTCTAATGGTTCTTTTGGCAATCCCCCACAAAAAATACTTACATCCTTTGCATCATCTACTCTAGATAAACCATAAGAAGCGAGAAGCTGCCCTAACCCAGGGGCTAGCCCACAATCAGGCACGATAGCGACACCTTGCTCTAACGCTTCTTGGTTCATATCATGCTGTAATGCAACAACATCAGGGTTACCTCCAAGGTCAACATAGTGCATATTGTTTGATATTGCATATTTTGTTAACTTTTGTGAAAACATGTATGAAGCTGAATTTACTATGGCATCAGGCTTATACATCAAAACCCAATCATCAGGATTAGATGCATCTAATGCTTGAAATTGTATGCTTGCACTTTCAGGCAGGTGTTTGTTGGAGAAATTAATAAAATCAGCAATTTTTTCTGAATCATTATCTGCAAGAATTATCTCATGATCAAAAGACAAATTATAAGCAATTGCCCTCCCCTGTCTGCCTGCTCCCAATATCAAAACTCTTGCCATCTACACAAATCATACCAACCAGTAACAAAGATTAGGTTTTAGAATTGAATTAAAATTAAGTAACAATAGGAGTAAAAAAAATGTCTTTAATCTCTTTGGCAATGCTAACAGATCCAAAATGGGGAGAGTTCTTGTCTAATTTTATTATCTATCCCTTTGCAGGATGGTTTATCGGTGTAATACTATTGGGTCTTTTTCATAAGAAGCTAACCTCTTACCTTGAAGGTAAAGGTAAAAAAGAAGCTGAAAAAACTGTAAAGGGTATAGAGAAGCCTTTATCTTGGCTCATCATTATTCTTGCAACAGAAAAAGGCTGGAACGATCAACAGGGCTCACTACAGCTAACTGAACTTACCGAGACAATAGAAAAAATATTCTTTGTAATTATCGCAATAGCTATTGCAAGTTCAACAAAACATATTGTTAATTTTATTTTTGCATCTGTCCTTGAGCCTATTGCTGAGAAAAGTAAAGGAAAAATTGATGATCAAATTATTGCAGTTTTAAAAAATTCTTCTGGTGGGCTAGTTTGGATAGTGGCATTTGTTGTCATTATTAGTGGTCTTGGCTACGATGTTATGGGCCTTGTTGCTGGACTTGGTATAGGAGGTCTTGCATTTGCACTTGCAGCAAAAGATACATTGTCTCAAGCTTTTGGAGGGATAGTTTTATTTATGGATAGACCATTTGAGGTTGGGGATTCAGTTGAAATAGATGGGGTTAGAGGTGATGTTGAGGAAATAGGATTGAGGTCAACAAAACTAAGAGGCTTAGACAAAACTGCAATCATAATACCTAATGCAACAGTCTCATCTGCAACAATAACTAACAGAAGCAGACGTTCAGGCTTTAGACAGGAAGTTGTCTTAGGGCTTGTTTACAACACATCATTTGATCTTATAAATAAAGCAAAAGAAACACTTGAAACAATAATAAAAAAACATCCTGAAACGCAAGATAAATGCTGGGTTAACCTTCTAGAGTTTGGTGACTCTTCATTAAATCTTGAAGTTGTTTACTGGATCAGAAAAAAATCAGGAGGTGACCTTAGAAAAGTTAGGCATGAGGTGAATATGACAATACTTCAAGAATTCAATAATTTAAACCTTGAATTTGCCTTCCCAACAACAACGATTGATTGGAATCCTCCAAAAAAAGATTAATGAAATTATTTTTTGGATTATATTTTTTGCTTTTTGTAGCAGCTCCAAAAGAAGAAGCGTCATTGATCTTAAAGCCATTAATAGAAGCTTATATTGAATTTGAAGGCAGTCCTCCAAGCAATTGTGAAGAGATGAGAAGATCTCCTGCTTTTTTTATCACGTTGAAAAATAATGCAGGCCAGATTCTTGGTTGTAAAAATTTAAAATCAAAACCAGTGGAAGGTGCAGGATTTTCAAAATGGGGTATATTTTCAAGTAATGAAACAAAAACAATTAGCTATTTTTCAGAAAAAATAAAACTTTTTGAAAAGCCAGAAAGACAGCAGTGGGAAAAAATTCCACTGGGTCAAGCTTTTGCTAGACTCTTAGGCAAGGCTAAAAGAATATGGAGAATTGAAAAAAATGGAAATCATCCTCAATTCCAAGATCTAAAATCATTTGGAGGGAATTTGCTGGGTAAATCAATTCCTCATGGCGTTTGGAAAAATGGAACATTGGCAGAAGGGTCAATAGAAGGAACTTTGGAAGATGCAATATCTAGATTTGATAAAAATTTACCAGGCTGGATAATAGATATTAAAAATAACTGGGTTTATGAAGTGAAGATTGCTGATGAAAAAACAGAAATTTCATTTTTTTCCTTGGATTAATAATGATTGAAAAAAAAATCAAAAAACATATACCTAAAAAAATATTTGAACTTGATGAAGTTTGGATTGTTGGCGGCGCAATAAGAGAAGCCTTATCGGATCAAAACAATCTCATAACAGAAATTGACATAGCATCAAATGCAAAGAATAAAAAAAAAATAGAACAAATATTTCAAAAAAAATATGGCAATTTTCATAAAATCAACAAAAAATTAAAAACTGTAAGATTTCAAAATGAAAAAATCAATATTGATATTACTTATTTTGAACAATCAATAAAAGATGACCTTTTAAGGAGAGATTTTAAAATGAATGCAATTGCATGGAATGACAAAAAAGGATTCTATGACCCCTTAAATGGATTGGAGGATATAAAAAATAAAGAAATTTCAAGCTGTACAGTTAATTCAATAAAAGATGACCCAATCCGAATTCTTAGAGCTTTCAGATTTGCAACGAAAAATAGCTTTTCACTAAGTGAAAATCTAAAAAATGAAATAAATAAATATAAAAATTTATTAAAAAAATGTGCTGGAGAAAGGATCCATAATGAAATAAAAAAAGGATTCAAGCTAAATCCTCACAAGTTTGCAAATCTGATGGTAAAAACAAATATTTTAGAAATTATTTTTGACGAATGGAAACATACAAAAAAATGCAAAGCTAATCAGGATTCAAAGATAACCGTTGAAGAACATTCACTAAAAGCTTTAAAGAAATTTCAAGAGGTTACTCTAGAGTTTAATCATTATTATCCGAAGTGGTCAAAACATATTGCAAATGAAAAAAAATGTAAATGGTGGTTTTACCTCTCAGTCTTATTTCATGATATTGGAAAGCCTAGAACAGCAATTATCCAAAATCAAAAGATGACATATCCAAAACATGCTCAAATTGGATTCTCTTTAATAGAAAAAAATCTTGAAGAACTAAGGTTTTCAAATGAAGAAAAAAAAGGTATACAAGAAACTATATCTGGCCACTTAAGAGTTTCACAAATATCAAACAATAATGAGAATCCAACAAAAAAAGCAATGAATAGATTTTTCAGAACCTTCAAAGAAAATTCTATTTTCATGATATTGTTAGATTTTTCTGATGCGAATGCCTACCCGGCAAAAATAAAAAAACAAATATTGACGGAAAAGCATTTAAAAATTCATGATATTCTTTTTGACGCATTTTTCCTTAAGCAAAATGAAATCTTGCCAGAACCATTGCTTAATGGCTCAGACCTTATGGATATAGGTTACCCTGAAGGGCCTTTGATAGGAAAAACGTTAAAAAAAATAAAAAATCTTCAAATCAATGACAAAATCACCAATCAAAAAGATGCTTTGAACTATGCAACAAAGGAATTAAACACTTAATGATAGAAGTTATTCTTGGTGTTGTTCTTCTTGTTTTTGGTGGAGATATGGCTATTAATGCTGCAGATAAAATTTCTAAAAAATTTGGCATATCAAATTTAACAATTGGTCTATCTTTAATTGCAATCATGACGAGCCTGCCAGAATTATTCACAAATATTGCAAGCGGCATGCAAAAGGAAGGAAATATAGCTTTAGGCAATGTTTATGGAAGCAATGCTTCTAATGCGCTACTAATAGGAGCAATAGCATTATTTTTTGGAACGCATGAAAAAGAATACAAGAAGATTAGCAATTATCTCGCAATTGCAGCTCCAGCAATACTATACATATTTTGCTTAAATTCAGAGATAAGCCAAACGGAATCTTTCATTTTGCTTTTGACTTATATATTGTTTTCAAAAACATTATTCCCTGGAAAAAAAACAGCAAAAAATAAAAAAAGAATAGTAGATTTCAAAATATTTGCCCAGATAGCAATATCCATTTTTTTACTTTGGAAAGGTGGAGATATAGCTGTAAGTGGAGCGATAAAACTTGCTGGACAATTTGGTTGGTCTGAAGTTTTTTCAGGATTAATCCTTGGTTTTGGAACAAGCCTGCCAGAATTAACAGTGACTTTTGCTGCTGTTAAGAAAAAAAATCTGGCAATCATATCTGGAAACCTGATTGGATCAAATATTATGAATCCATTAGTTGCAATGCCTTTTTCTACAATTTCAGGAAATCTTCATGTTGCAAATAATGAAAAAATGGCATGGTGGGCAATATTAGGAACAATTATTTATATCTTTGGAACAACCCAGAATAAAAAAAATAAAAAAATTATTGCAAGTCTTTCGTTTTGTATGTTCCTGTGGATTATCCTTTCTTATTCAGGTTAAAAATCAATCTAAAAGACGATCCTGATATTCCTTTTTCTTTAAAGCAATTTTAAGTATTAGTTCGGCTGATTTCCTATTTCTTTCATCAGTATCAAGACTCCTGTCGGTAGTTAATCTCTCATCAACAAAAAAAACCTCAAAACCTTTTTTTGTTAAATTTTTAGCTATTGATTTAATGTGTATAGACATGTCTGAATCACCACCACTCATCCTTACAGGTAGACCTATTGCAATTAAATCAACATCATTATCAGAGGCCTCGTTACATATTAGTCCCGAGGAAGAATTTAATATCTTTTTTGTCCAGCTTTTTATTACAAATTTTCGACTTGAATCAGACAAGGCAAAACCATGAAATTTTGTGCCGACATCACAAGAAATAATTTTTTTCACTTTATGCTTTTTTTAATGAATTCAATTGCCTTGTCTATCCCTTTTCTGTTTTTACCCCCGCCTTGAGAAAAGCTATCTCGTCCCCCTCCCCCTCCATTTAGAAATACTGAAATATTTTTTAAAATTTCAGATGCATTTAACCCTTCTTTTACCAATGCTTTTGAAACAGAAATACAATAATTAAAACTTTCTTCTTCTGTGGTCAAAAATGCCAAAACACGATCTTTGTTGCTTGAAAAAGATTTCGCTAAATCAGTCAGGATATCCCTATCTACACCTTTATGAACAACAAAAGAAATACCTTTTATATTTTGTGAAGAATCCATTAGTTCATCATGGTTCTTTTTAATTTTTAACTCAATTAAATTTTTATTTACCTTTCTTAAATCTTTTAACTCTTGCTCAAGTGATAAAACCCTATCTTCAAACTTATCTTTATTTATGCTCCATTTATTTGAAATTCTTTTTATTACACCATGAGAGCTTGCAGCTAAATCTTGAGATAAAAAACCAGTAAAAGCTTCAAATCGCTTGACACCTTGTGCAATAGACGAAAAATTTGAAATGATGAAAGATCCGATTTGACTAGTTTTTTCAACATGCGTTCCTCCGCATAATTCAATACTGAAATTTTCCCCCACTTCATCACCTATACTCACGACTCTTACTTTTTCAGCATCATACTTCTCGCCAAATAAAGCCATAGCGCCAATGGAACGCGCTTCTTTTAATGATGAAAAAGAAATATTAACATTGCAGTTAGAAGCTATCCATTGAGAAACCATTTTTTCAATCTTCGCAATATCAGAGTCTGATATGTTTTCATTTAAAGTAACATCGAATCTCAATCTATCATTTTCTACAAGGCTGCCTGCCTGTGTGACCGAATCACCATAAATTAACCTTAATGCAGCATGAAGCAAGTGGGTTGCTGTATGAGCTCTTTCGCAACCATATCTATGGCTCTTATTAATTTTCGTCTTTAAAAAATCACCTATTTTGAATTCCGTATCAGCTTTACCTTCATGGATCAACTTTCCTCTATCCCAGAAAGTCTTTTTTACATCTAGAACCAATTTTCCAGATTGATCTAAGAATCTTCCTTTGTCTCCAATCTGACCCCCACCCTCTGGATAAAAACAAGTTTTATCTACGATTATTCTTGTTTTATCTTTTTTAACAGAGTAACTTTTAACTTCAGATTCCAAAACATATCCTTCCTCTCTTGAGGTTGGATGATTTTCTCCTTTATAGGTCCAAGCATCATCCTTTTTTATCCTGTCAGATTTAGATCTTTCTCTTTGTTTTTTCATACCCTCTTCAAAACCTTCGTAATCTATTTCCAAGCCTTTAAATGAAGCAATATCTTCAGATATCTCTAATGGAAGGCCGTAAGTGTCATACATTTCAAAAAGCACTGAACCTGGGATCTTTTTATCTTTGAATCCTACCAACTGCAGCTCAAGCTCTCTTTCACCTCTGCTAACAGTTTTTTTAAAAAGCAATTCCTCTCCTTCTATTACGCTAGATACAAAATCCCTTTTTTCTTTAAGCTCATGGTAAACATTCTCATAAAAAGAAATAGAGGGAAGCATGTCTTTAAGAAAAGATTTATTTATTCCTAATGTCCTTCCTGCTCTTATAGCCCTTCTTAGGATTCTTCTCAAAACATAACCTTTTCCTATATTTGAAGGCAAAACCCCATCTGCTATTAAAAAAACAGAGCTTTTCAAATGATCTGCAATCACCCTTCTGCTTTCTTCATTTTTGCTTGAAGATAAAGAATTTAAAAAATCAAAAGAACCTTCAAAGATGTCGGTATCAAAAACACTACTCTTTCCTTGGATTGCAGCAGTCACTCTTTCAAGACCCATTCCTGTATCTATATTCTTGCAAGGAAGATCCCCGATCGTGCCATCTTTCAATTTATTATTTGACATGAAAACCAAATTCCATATCTCCATAAACCTTTCAGAATTATTAGCTGGAGTTTTTCCTGGGTCAACCTCCTCCCCAAAGTCATAGAATATTTCTGAACATGGTCCGCAGGGCCCATTTGAACCCATTGACCAAAAGTTATCATCATCCAAAAAAAGCAATTTATCTTTAGGGAATCCAATTTCTTTGATCCATATATCTGCTGCTTCAAAATCATCCTTATAAACAGTTACCCATAAATTATCGGGTTTTAAATGTAGTTCGCTCAACAGGAAATCCCAAGAAAGTTCAATAGCTTCTTTTTTAAAATAATCTCCAATAGAAAAATTTCCTAGCATTTCAAAAAAAGTACAATGTCTTGGAGTTTTGCCAACAGAATCTATATCAATTGTTCTTATGCATTTTTGACAACTAGCCAATCTTTTATTTGGAGGTTTTTTTTCACCTAAAAAATAAGGTTTTAATGGAGCCATCCCAGCTGCATTAAATAAAAGTGTTGGATCTCCATTTATTGGCAAAGGGGCGCTTTCAACAATGGAATGACCATTATTTTTGAAATATTTCAAAAATCTACTTCTTACTTCATGTGATTTCATTAATTATTATTTTAGATTTGATAATCGGAATTCAACACAAATGAACTATCTAGACCAGCTCTTCTTGCTTGATTCACGGCCATTTTCATAAAATCTAACTGCTTTATCGAATGAGCATCTGTATTCAAAGACAACTTAACGCCTGATTTACTTGCATTCTTTGCAATGCTCGCATCAACATCCAACCTTTCAGGATTGCCGTTAATCTCAAGAGCGATATTTCTCTCTAACAACTTTGAAAAAACTTTGGGCCAATCAACATCATAGCCCTCTCTTGTTAATAATTTTCTGCCTGTTGAATGACCTAATACATTAATATGTGGGTTTTCAAGAGCTTTCAATATCCTTTCAGTTTGATCCCCATTTAAATTTTGATGAATACTCGCTACAACCCAATCAACTTTCTCTAAAACAGAATCGTCATAATCAAGAGAGCCATCATTCAAAATGTCACATTCAGTCCCAGTCAAAACCTCTAAATCCCAATTTTTATTTTTTATATATGATACCTGATCAAACAAACTCTCTTCTTTTAACCCTCCTGCGTAAGAAGCGCTCTTGCTGTGATCAGTAATAGCTATTCTTGAATAACCTTTAGCGCAAGATCCAGATACCATATCATCTATTGAATCAAAACCATCACTCCAATTAGTATGCATGTGCATGTCTAGATTTATATCATCTATGCTTAAAAGCTCAGGGACATTTTTTTTAAACTCGCAAGGATTCCATATTCTTAACTCAGGTGGAATGTAAGAATACCCATTAAGATCATAAATCTCTTCTTCGGATTCGACTTTATACAACTTTAAGCTGTCTAAATGTTTTTTTGTAGAAGTTGTTTCAAGCCATCTCTTGCCAAACTCATTCTTTTTAGAAATTGAAACCTTTATTGACCTTCCATTATATGAAAATTCAATCTGTTCACCTTGAACTCTCCCCTTAAGAGAAGAAGCAAAATTACCAATATTGAAACCAGGATCACAAATATAAATTAATTCAACACACTCTAAGACTTCATCGCATCTCCTCAAGCCTCCAGTTTCTCTAAAATCAATATGATGATACTTATTTTGTATTGCTTCAAAAATATCTTGTCCTTCTGATAATAAAAACTTACCCTTATAGCTTGCATAAAGCTTGATTCCTCTTCTTATGTTCTCATTTTGAGACTTGGAAAAAAAAGCTAAATCATTTTTAAAAATATTCTCTTTTAGGCTTTCGTAACTAAATATTTTTTCTTTAAATAATTTTTTCATAGAACCAAGACCCAAACCTCGAATTTTAGATAACTCCCAAAAAGCAGCTGGTATTTTTTCATCTAACTCATCAAGCTCTGAAAGCCTTCCTGTTAATTTTATTTCTGCTATTTTTTTTGCTATCGAGGGTCCAATCCCTGGAATCTTTTGATAATCATCTATTAAATGAAATGAATCATTCGAATTAGCTACGGTGTTTGAAGCTTTTCGTATTGCCGAAATTTTAAAAGGATTGCTGCCTATTAGCTCTTTTGAATCTGCTAATCTAGATAATATTTTGGATATTTTTAAATTCAAAGAATCAGCCACAATGATTCAATTCTAAATTTAGACTAGAGACAATAGCGGGATTAAAAATCATTATCAGAAAGTTTTCTATAATTAACGTCTAATGAATCAAGTCTTTTTGAATTGATCTCCCATCTTTTCAAAAAATTATCATAATTTTTAAACTCTGGCAAAGTCCAGACAACTTCAGCCATCGCTACAGTTCTAGGAAAGGCCATATACATAAGCTTATCCCAATCATAAATATACTCGGTCCATAAATTACCCTGTGCTCCTAAGACTCTATTAATTTTATCTTTATCCAACTCTTCAGGAACAGGGTCAAACGAATAAACTTTTTTTAATGGCAGGTATCCACCAATTGCCTCAGGTTCATTTTCAGGGTCATCTTGATAATAATCAAAATATGAATGAGAGGTTGGAGACATGACAATGTCATGACCTTTGTTTGCTGCATCTATTCCATATTGCCAATTTCTCCAAACCATCATTGCAGCATTTGGAGCAAGACCCCCCTCTTGAATCTCGTCCCAGCCAATTAGGCGTCGATTGTTTTTATTTAAAAATGATTCTATTTTTGCAATATACCAACTCTGTAAGCCATGCTCATCAACCAAATCCTCTCTTTGGATGAAATCTTGAACATCGGGATTGTTTTTCCATGGCCCTTTTGGAGCCTCATCTCCTCCAATATGTATAAATTCTGAAGGAAAAAGATCCATAACTTCAGAAAGAACATCCTGCAAAAAGAGAAAAGTTTCCTCTTTTATGTTGTAAACCCCATCAGAAACACCCCATCTTGTTAGGACTTCAGTAGGTCCATTTGGGTTTCCGAACTGAGGGTAAGATGCAATTGCAGCAGATGAATGTCCAGGTATTTCTATCTCAGGAACAACATTAATAAATAATTGTCCTGCATATTCAACAACTTCTTTAACCTCTTTTTGAGTGTAAAAACCACAATATTCAACCCCGTCCCCAGCATTCCTATTCCCTTTTTGTGGAGACTCGCTTCTGCAGCTACCAAATTCAGTAAGCCTTGGCCATTTTTTAATCTCAATTCTCCATCCCTGATCTTCTGTGAGATGCCAATGAAAATTATTGAATTTGTAAAATGCCAACAAATCTAAAAATTTCTTTATTTCATCAACGCTAAAAAAATGCCTACCTACATCAAGATGCATTCCTCTCCATTTAAACCTTGGAAAATCGCTGACCTTCAAACCGGGAAGAGAACATTTTTCATCAAGGCAACTTTTTTTATCTCTTTCAATGCTCAGAGGCAACAACTGTCTTATCGTTTGAATGGCATAAAAAAGACCTTTAGGTGATTTTGCTCCAATATAAATCGTATCGGAACTAATGTCAAGAATGTAACCTTCATCACCAATTTCAGGATTTTTAAATGCGGGATGATCATCGCTTATAACAACTTTTTTTTGCTTGAGTTCTTTATTGACAACCATCTCTAAAAGGCTCACTGAAAAAGGAGTTGTTAGGCTTTCATCTTTTAGCTTGCTTGGATGCGGAACAATATTTAAAATCTCAAAAAAATAATTAGAAACCTCATAAGATTTTGCATCTTGAAAATCAAGATAAAAGACAACATCTTCATCAAAATTAAAAACCTGCTCAGTTATTGTCATGTTGTTCGGTTGAGGGATTATTGAAACTTGATGCTTATCCATTTCAAACAAAAAAAGAAAATAAAGAAAAATTGAATACATATAAAATACCTCTTGTTTCTAAAAAAATCATTAATATAAAGTCTATGCTAATAAAAACAATAACAATATTACTTTTTTCACTCTCTCCTTTTTTGAAAGAGCCTTGTGTAAAGATTGGAACAGCAGGTGCAAAATGGAGTATGAAAAAAAATTGCTATATTGTCACCATTCCTGATGAAAAAGAAACGAAAACACATAGAGGAATAGACGGCATAAAGTGGATGGATGACTGGCATGTTATTGGTCCATTTCCAAGCGGATCAAGAGAGCTTGGGATGGATCCTTTTTTATCTTTTGATGATATATCTAAAAAGGAATTTAACTTCGAAAAATCTTACCCTAGTGAGCTTGTAGATGGTGGCATGATATCTTGGAAAAAAATCAAATCAAAAAATGATGGCTGGGTCAATGTATCATTCCCAGATGTAAGGTGGCAACCGCTTCAAGATCATCATGGCTGGGCTGGGATAATATTTAAAGGATGGGCGATAGGTAAATTTTTTGTTGAAAAATCAGGAAAATATCTAGCACAATGCTTATCAACATCTAAATTTTTAATTAACAATAAGATTGTCAATGGTGACATTTATGCAGATGGATATGGGTGGTTTCTTGTAAATTTAAGTAAAGGAGAGCATTCAATAAAAATACCTTTGAGTGGTTTTGAATCAGATTCTTTCAAGTGTCATTTCAAAAAATCAAATGATAATTTTTTTATACTGCCTGGAGATACCATTGTTCCAGACCTTCTTGAAGGTGAAATTGTTTCAAATTATTTCTCAATACCAATAATAAATACTTCTAATGATTGGATAAACAAAATAAACATAAATATAAAAAAACCACTGGAGCTTGTAAGTAAAACAATAGAGGTAAAAATAGCCCCTGGTCAAGTTTATCCAATTGCAATCAAATTAAAAAATATAGAACAATATTTCGAAGATTGTCCTTTGAGGTCAACAATAACAATTTCAACAAATGGGGAAGATCATCAAGATCATGATTTTCAAATAAGGTGTAGAAAATTGGATCAATCGTTTCGATATACATTCATAGGTCAAGATGGAAGTATTCAATACGCATCCGCAAGAGCTCCTCTTAAAGAATGTGAAGAAGATTTTTTAAATGATCAAATTCTTAAATTTTCATGTCCTGTAATACTCACTACACATGGAGCTGGCGTAAAAGCAGAGGGCCAAGCGGAAGCATACTCGTCAAAAGAAAATGCCTGGGTTCTAGCACCTACAGGAAGAAGAAGATTTGGATATGATTGGGAGGGTCCTGGAAGGATCAATGCAATGAATGCATTACATGCATTGCCAACACACATCAAATCATTGAGTAAAAGAAAACATGACCCATATAGGGTTCTTTTTACAGGTCATTCAATGGGTGGACATGGAGCATGGAGCCTTTCTCTGCGATATCCCGATAGAGCAATTGCATCTGCTCCTGCTGCTGGATGGATTAAATTTCAGCATTATGTTTCTTATTTCCTCAGACCTGGAGATAGCTATATAGATCCAATACTAAAGGGAATCTTAGAAACATCAATAGCAGAACACAATAATGATCTATATGCTTCAAATATGAAAGGCATTCCTGTTCTTGCAAGAGTTGGCGGAGATGACCAATCTGTTCCTCCATGGCATTTAAGAAGAATGTCAAGGATGCTTTTAGAAGAAGGTGTTGACTCAACTGTGTCTGAAGTTCCAGGAAAAGGTCACTGGTGGGGAGGAGTTGTAGACGATCAAGAAATGAATAATTTTTTTAATTCCCATATTGAATCTAAACCCCAAGCAACAAATGAATTTTCTATTACAGTTTTAAACACTTCATCTTTTGAATCTAAAGGTGGGATAAAACCCTTACAGTTAAACACACCTTACAGACTTGGAAAGATACAAGTTAACGTGCAGCAAAAAACACATTATTTAAAAACCTTAAATATAAAAAGTTTAAAAATACTAGCAAAAGAAGCAAATATTTACAATGAAAAAATAAATCAAATCAATATTGATGGAGAAAATTTTTCAATAGAAGGCGAATCTTATTTTTGCAAATTGGAAAAATTAAACACCTGGCAGCAATGCACAAAAGAAGAAATTGAATCTAGAGAGGAAAGGATGCCGGAAAGCATGGGGCCTGCAAGACAGATACTCGAAAAAGATTTCGTTATCGTCTATGGGTCAAATGGAAGCGAGAAACAAACAAAAAACAGAATTGAAAGAGCGGTATTTATTGCAAATGATTGGTTTTTAAGAGGTAGAGGCTCGGTTGAAATCTACTCAGATAAAGAAATAATGAATTCAAATCTCCAAAATAAAAATTTGATACTTTTAGGTGGGCCAAAGACTAATCTTCTTTCAAATATATTTATACAGGACAATTCTTTCATATCTTATGAGCATCAGGAAGATGCGGTTAACATAGATGGAGCTGGCAGCTTTAAGAATCCAGGAACAGGATTTCAATTTTTAACATTTTCAAAATATAAAAACAATCAAACTTTAGCATTGATAATAGGCGGTGTTGACGAAAAAGGATTTTCAAATACTTTTCAAATATTTCCATTTTCATCAGGTGTAACAGTTCCTGATTTCATGATAATAAACAATGAATTTAAATCAAAAGGATCAGGTGGCATATTAGCTGCTGGATTCTGGTCAAATGACTGGAGTTTTAATCCAGCAATAGGCTATTCTGTTAATCAAGAAAAATAAAAATTCAAAATTTCCAAAGTAAACGAAAAAGGAACCAATATAACAGTCAGAATAAGTGGGATTAGAACAAAATCGCATCTTAAACAATTTTTTTTACTTTTCTCAATACCCTTAATACTGTTTTCTATTTCATAAGATACTTTAGTGCAAAATTTCAAACTTGCAGCTTCAACCAATATGGCAATAATAACAACGAGCAATTTAATCTTGATTGCCGAAGAAGTAATCACATAAGAAATAAAAATTGGGTTTTCAAAAAAAAGTATTATTGAAGCTAAGACAGGACCAATTGTCATTAAAAATATTTCAGATCGTCTCATGGGGCCCTCAAGCTTTCTAGCTTTTTCAAAATCATCTTTTTGAATCTTTTTCACATAAGAAAACCTATAAAAAACAAACAAAAGCCACAAGACAGAAAGTAAATTTTGAATTTGCCATAAAGCAATATTTGATGAAGAATCCATTAGCTTAAATAAGTTTTTAGCCTAGAGGCATTGGCAAGAACTAGAGACATGATATCTTTTGCATAAATTGAGCCAATGGAACCTTTTTTTGCTTCAATCTCGTTAAACCTCAAAAGATTGTCTCCCTGAGACTTCCCTCCATGTATCAAAATTGGAACCCTATGCCATGAATGACCTTTATAAGAGCATGGAGTGCAATGATCTCCAGTTACAACCAAAACATCAAAATTGGAATTATCCATAATTTTTTTAATAATGGAATCAGCCTCTTCTACACATAAAGTTTTTCTTTTAAAGTCGCCATCTTCGCCAGCAGCATCAGTATCTTTGTAATGAAAAAAAACAAAATCCTCTTTTGCGCTTATGGTTGCTTCAATTCTCTTCTCTATATCATTTGGATATTTTTTTACATTCATGCCTAGGTATTTTGCAACACCAATATAACAAGGATAATTTGCTACAGCTTTACAGGTAAGTAAATGTTTCCTTTCCAAGGTCGTAATTGGCTTTAAAACATCTGCTCCTCTCAATAAAACACAATTTGCTCTTTTTTCATTCTTAATTAAATCGTTAGCGAACTCTACCCAGGCAGACATAACTAATCTAGATCTCCTTAAATTACTATCTACTGAAGGGAAAAAGGGTTCTACATTTGTTTTTCCAGAATCATTTCCTGGCAAAGGGCCTTTTAAACCTTTTCCTTTGAAAACCACAGAAAACCTATGCCCTTTTCCTTGGATAACCTCAACAGTGCAGCCTTCTACATTAATTTTTGAAATTTTATTTAAAATTGCTGAAGCCTCGCCGGTACCTATTCTTCCAGCTCTTCTATCGATAATTTTTCCATTTTCAGAAAAAGCTAAATTCCCTCTGACGGCCAAATCTCCTGGAGAAAGATCGAAACCCAAACCAAGAGCCTCTACAACTCCACGACCCACTGTATCTTTCAAGGGGTCAAAACCAAAAAGAGCCATGTGTGCCATTTCTGAACCAGGCGTAATACCTTCTTCAATTGGAAGATGCATGCCCATTGAACTTTTTGGAGAGATTGAATCAAGATATGGAGTTTGCGCTTCAACTAATGGGGTCTTGGAATACTGATTAGGAATATCCCCTACTCCATCAATAACAAAAAATAGAATACGTCCACCGCTTGTCGCTAACTGATTCCAATTTAAACTCATCAACTACTCGAAATACTTGCTATTTATCTCTATGTAACCACTCCACTCTTCAGGAAGATCCTCTTCTGGAAAAATAGCTTCAACTGGACAAACCGAAACACAAGCCCCACAATCAATACATGTGTCAGGATCTATATAACATTGATTTTCACCTTCATCATCCTCTTCTCTCGGGTGTATACAATCAACAGGACAGGCATCAATGCAAGCTCTATCCTTCTCTCCGATACAGGGCTCAGCAATAATATGAGTCATTACGAAAAGGAGCTGCCGCCTCCGCCACAGCCGCAGCCACCACTTTTAGCACTATTTGGATTAGAAAGCTTTAAACCAGCGCCTTGAACACTCATTACGTAATCCATCCTTGTGCCTTTTATCATCGGTAAAGAATCTGGACCTATGCCCACTTTTAAACCATGCTGTTCAACTAAATGTGCATCATCTAGGAACTCTTTAACAAATTTAAAATGATATTCAAAACTGCAATTACAGTTGGTGCTTACTTCAATCTGTAATCCAAAATATTCAGGATCCTCTTCAGTCATAGTTTCCAATATGACTTTAGCAGCCCTCTCAGTAATAACAAAAACTGCATCCTTCATCTCTGATATCATTAAATTAATTTCTTCTAAAATTTCATCAAGTTCCTCTTTTTTCCTACCATGGCCTAAAACTCCTTGCTCTAAGGTCTCGTAACTTGAAACACCGCATCCAACACAGTGTATACCTCTGGATTTTAATGCATCCGCAGCATAAGGGAATTTCTCAATAATATTCGAAATTGTCATATCTTTAGTAACAGCATTTTCAATATCTATAGAACTCATAAAACCTCCAAATAAATCACTCTCAACCTTATTCTAAATCTTAAAAAACAGAAAAAGAAAAAATAACAACAATGTAGAAAAGCTCAGATAAAAAACATAAGGATAACCAGGAAATATATATTCATATCCCTCAGACGATTCCAATGTTCCCAAAAAAGCATGCCCTATCCTGGGCAACTCTTGCTCCATTGATTTAGATTTCCATCCAGGATACCACCAAACAGGATTGAAATTCAGCCCTTCAGCAAAATTTTTATGACTTGTGTCTATAAAATCATTTAAATCTCCAGTAAAAAGCTTGGAGAGCAAAATAATTCTGTTATCTTCTGATGATTGAATCAATTTATCTCTCGAGAAAAAAGACATTTCTTTTGGTTTGAATGTCTGTCTTTTATACCTGTAAAAAACTTCCCCTGCAATAAGATGCTCTTCTGGTACAGAACTAATATTTAATTTTGTTCTGGACCAAATCTCTTTAAGGTTAATTAAATCAGAAATTGTTGGATTTTCCAAACCTGTTGAAGGTATAAAAAAATCTTGAAATTCAATTGCCCAAACAGATTGCAAAGGTGAATTCAACTGAAGCCTGATAGGCTTATTGACACAATTGGAAAAAATTGGATCATCCCATAAATACCCATTGGGGCTTCCTACATAGGCAGCAAAAGGTTTTTTCATATCTATGCTTTCCTGTTTTAAGCTTTCCGAATACGTGTCTACAAACCAGACTGAGGCCCCTGGTTCAGGACAATTACTATTTGAAATAAAGCTAATCTCATTCTCGGGAAGATATTCATAAAATCTGACATTCCAACGCCAAGCTATGCCGATAAATGTTTCCAAAATTAAAAAAACACCCAGGTAAATGTGAAGATTTTTCTGTTTCTTTTTGACTGCTAACATTAACAAAAAAACAAATGGCAAAACTAAATTTAAAAAAGAATATTGAGTGCTTTCTGAACCTTGCAGGAAAAAAAATGAAGATAAGAAAAAGAAGAAACAAAAAATTGCCTGCTTGCGACTAAATTTAAACTGATTTTTTCTAAGCGTTTCAGAAAGATACAAGCAAAAAAAGAATAAAACCCCAAGCATAAATCTATGAAAATCTCTAAAAAGACCCAGGTGAGGAAGAATCTTCACGAGTAATCCATAACCGGGACCCCATGAAAAAATCAAAGAAACCAGCATTCCAAGCAAATAAATATTACTTATTGATCCTGATTTAAAACTAAAAAATAAATAAAATAAAAAAATTGGAAACAATATAGAAAGATAAGACGAAGCAACCGGGTCATAAGAAGCAATATCACCTAAGCCAAACAAAGGAAAAAACCCATTTAAAAGAATCCTGAAATCAATTCCGCCTTGAGTTCCCCAAAAAAAACCTTCCCTTACTGAGCTGCTAGATAATGAAAAAGTCCCAAAAAGTTGAGGCATTGCTATAAGGATAGAAACAAAAACACAAGAAGAAAAAATGAAAAAAAGTTTTTTAAAAAAGGGTCCTTTGAGCGAAAATAAATATACAAAAGCGATAAAGATTACTATTATGCTGCCTTGAATTTGACCAGCTAAAAATGAAGAAGTAATAAAGAAAATCAACCAAAAAATTTCTTTCTTTGGAATTTTTTTCTCTACTAAATTCTTAAAAATTTTATCAATATAAATAATCATCCAAGGCAAAACAGAACTAGATAAAATCAAATTAATATTTGTAGACTGCGACTGATGAAAACCATAGTTACAAAAAATTAAAGTCGGTATCCAGACAGCCCAACCCTTGCAACCTTTTAAACGTAAAAGAGTTACCATTCCGCAACACATGATTAAATTTGCAAAAATTAACAAAAAAACATACTCTCCAGCAACACCCAAAACATTACTTGAGTCTGGCCATGGAGGAAGCATGTAAACAATCCAACGGAAAGGGTGAAAAAAACCAATTTGACCTTCAGCAATCAATGGAAATGAACCATTTAATGGACTTATGCCCCAGGAAAAATTTTCTACTTGTTGATAAAAAACTCTTGTAAAGGCTAGCCCGAACTCAAGATCGTCACCATTTAATGGATACTTATTGAAGAAGAAAGGGAAATGCTGAATGATAACAAGACTTAAACTTAACCAGAAATCTCTTAATTTAAATTTTTGCATAGATATCCTGTGCAATTGGCTTGCCATGCAATCTTCCATTTTCTATAAAAACTCTATGGTTATTCATGCCTTCAACCAATGCTCCTCCAACATAAACACCCTTTATTTCAGTTTCATAAGTTTGAATATTGTGTTTAGGAATTTGAAGTTCTCCTTCCAGCTTCAAACCACAACCATTTATTAAAAAATTTTTATCTGGCCTGTAGCCTGTCAACAAAAAACAATAATCAAAATCAAAATTAACAGTTTTTAAATTTTGGACTTCAAAGGAAGCATGAGAGTCCACCAAAGAGATCAATCTTGAATTACCTAATAAAGTGATTTTTTTTGTACTTACCGCATCTAAAAAATCAGGATATATCCATTTTTTAATCTTTGAAGAATCTGGGCTTGATTGCCTGCAACTTAACAATACATTATTGCTTTTGCTCAAATCCAAAGCTGCCTCTACTGCAGAATTACCCGCACCAACTATTAATACATTTTTATTTTCAATTAAAGTCGATCCTGAAAAATAATGACTCACATTGAAGCCATTCTCACCAGGAACATCTAAATAATTTGGATTCGAATATATCCCAGTGGTTAAAACAACTTTTTTTGTATGAATTTTTTGACCACCTTTAAGGGTTAAAGTAAAGTCATTATCCTTTCCGGAAAGATGATCTAATTCTGAAAAATTTAAAATATTTAAATCATGTCTACCTGCAAAAGATTCATAATAATCACAGGCTTCCTTCAAAGTTGGATTAGAGCCATTCTTAGACTTCATTTCAAACTCATCTAAAGTTAGCTTTTCTGAAGTTGAAAAAAAAACCATATCTTTAGGGTAGCTTCTTATGTGGTTACAAATACTGCCTTTATCAAGACCTAGAACCTTTAATGCATATTTGCCCAATTGATACAAAACCGAAAGTCCATTTGGACCCATGCCTACAACAACAACATCAAACATTAAATAATATGAATTTTCAAGACCGCAAAAACATCGGCACTAAGAGATACAGAAAAATTCCCCCTAGAATTCCTTACATTTTCAAGCTTCATTAAATCCTTTTTTAATTTTGAACTCTTGGTTAATATGCTAGTTCTTTCTTTTTTAAGCCTTGTTAATTCGTTCTTTTGTCCTTCATCCATGTCACGATTTTTAGAAAGGCTCATAACTTTGATATGTATTTTATTAAATTCCATTTTGTAATCATCAATTGCATCAGATATTCTTAACTTTAAATTATTAAATCTAAAATCTTCCAATTCAATCAAATGATTAAAAACACTCTGCTTTTTATCCAAGAAAGCATCTTTAATTGAATCTATTTTTTGGAAAAATGGCTCAAGAGAAAAATTATCAGCAATCCTGCATGGGATCTCAGCTGGCCATAACAAATCATCAGGAATCTTGTCTAAGATTAAAAAATCATTGGAATCTGTCAAGATTAAAGAAACATCCTCAAAGCTCTCCTCCTTGTAACTCCATTTTATTTTTGAAAAAAAAGCTACACAATGATCAGATGATGTATCAAATCCTATCTCCTTTAAAACCTCTCTTTTAAGCACGGTAAATGACAGAGGAAGGTCAGTGACATCTTTTATAGATGAAGTTAAAAATGGGTGATTAATTGTTAGGTAATCAATCCAAGTTCTTGATAGTGCAATATCTTTTGAAAAAGTTCCTCTAATTAATTCTGGAAAGAAACGTGACGATCCTTCTTTTAGAAAATGAGGTATGGTGAATTTCAATTCAAAATCATCTGAATCTTTAAGACAGTTATATTTATCTAAAAATTCACAAAAAGCAAGTTCGACTATTTCACCATCATTAAAAAACTTTATATTTTCTATATTATTTAAATTTCCTGGCCTCAAATCAATACCACTTTTTGCAAATGATGACTCCAGCGACTCATCTACTTTCTTTATTGAAGAGGTTAATGAAGAATCTAACTTTTTTAATTTCTTTTTTTTGCCATAAGAATCAACAAAAGCTTCCATGACAAATGATTCAGGATCATTTTCTGACGTCATATAGCCTAAAATTGTTTCTAATTCCCCAATTGTGTTTTTAAACAAATCTAGTTTTTTTTCTAAGATTTTAATTAAATGATCCTCTATCGTTTTTTTGGCAATTAAATTCACTATCAAAACCTCTTTCTTTTGCCCTAACCTATGCACCCTACCTATTCTTTGCTCAATTTTCATCGGATTCCATGGAAGGTCGTAATTAACAACAATATTAGCGAATTGCAAATTACGCCCTTCGCTGCCAGCCTCTGTGCTTACTAATATTTGACCTTTTTGAAAATTTTCAATTATTTCATTTTTTTCGCCAACAGACATTCCGCCCCTGTAAACCTGGACATCAAAACCTGATTTTTTTAAAATTTCACATATTGAATCTTGAGTTTTTAAAAATTCTGTAAAAATTAAAATTTTAGATGCTTTATCTTTTTTATATTGATTTTTTAAAAACATCAACAATACATCCATTTTATTCACATCGGAAACACCCTGGCACTCTTTTAACATTTCAGATATTGCATCGATTTCTAAATTCAATTCTCTTTCTAATGTTTTCTTATTGTTTTTTTTCTTTGATATTGGCAAAAAATCCAATACTTCTTTTGGCTTGGAGGGGTCTAGATTAGACTTAATTTCAAGTAATCTTTTTCTTCTCTTTTTTAAACTTGAAACAAAAGAATTTTTACTACTAGTTAACATCCTCTGAAGAGTCATGAGGTAAAAAATATAGGAAGAATTATTGTTTGTAATGCTTTTCTTGTAGCCATTAACGGCATACTCGCTTACCTTGTCATAAAGCTTCAAATAACTTTCACTTAAGGAAACACCGAGTGTTTCTGCTTTCCTTGGTGGAAGTTCACCAACACCTCTTATGTCTGATCTTCTTGACCGAACCATCAAGCTTTTCAAAATTGACTTCAATGCTTCGATAGTTTTTTTATTAAAGTTTTTAGAAAATCTTTTACTCATTTCTGATATATTGATAGCATGAGGAGAAACCAAATTCACCAAATTAAAGAGCTCAACAAGTGAGTTTTGCAAAGGGGTAGCGGTTAAAAGTAACATTTTTTTTGCCTTTAAAGATTTAACAAACTTGTAATTCATTGTGTTTACATTTTTTAAATGATGAGCTTCATCAATGATAACGATGTCCCACTTTTTTTCAAAAAAAGCTTCCCTATAACCCTCTCGTTTAGCATAAGCTAAAGAGGTTACAACCATGGAGTTGTTTTTCAAAAATTGATTTAATGAGTAACCAACTCTTCCATCAACAACCGGAATAGATATATTAAATTTATCTAAAAGCTCTTCTCTCCATTGCTCTGTTAATCCAGATGGAACAACAATCAACACACTACTGGCTTCTTTTCGCAAAATGTACTCAGTTAATATCATTCCGGCCTCAATTGTTTTTCCTAAGCCAACCTCATCAGCCAATATAGCTCTTCCATTCATGCTGTTAACAACAGTTTCACAGGTTGATATTTGATGAGGGAAGGCAGAGGTTCTACTTGAAGCAGGAGAAATTAAAATTTTTTTATCAAACTTCCTAGACAAAATTTTTGAAAAAATACTCAATCTAAAATCTTGGAAAGAACTGTACCAACCTTTTGCATCTTTGTTTAAAAATGAATCTTTATTGGCATTATTGCCAAAAAGTCCATTTGTAAGGCTTTTGTTGCTCATATTACAGCTCTTAATGCTAACATTTATTAATTGAAAACTGTTAAAAAAAGCTTAAGAGAGAATGTTTTGGTGAATAGGCTCAGACCTTTTAAAGAGTCTAAACTATTCATACTCTTGCTTTCTTCTTTGTTGGGAATTTTTGCTGGCTACCTTTCAATAGTCTTCAGAAAAGCAGCTAGTTT
>DLTY01000008.1:1765-16206 GCA_002501535.1 bacterium UBP7_UBA7824 | reverse complement strand
AGCCAGCCAATCGGTGTTAACCATAAATCTTTTTTGGATGATGAATTTTTATTGAAGTTAGGAGTTGTTGGCTCTCATAAACCTGTTAATTCAGATGTCTACACTCAGCCTTATGCTGATTTTGTAACTGCTATGTCAAGAATTGTGACAAAAGATTACCCACATCTTTTTTTCATAGAAGGAGGCTCTTTGGCAGTTGAAAATGCTTTGAAGGTGGCTTTTGATTGGAAGATGCGTAAAAATCTCGAATCAGAAAAAGAGGTTAATGAAAACCTTCTTGCGATTGCTCATTTAGAAAAATCTTTTCATGGGAGGTCAGGCTATACGTTAAGTTTAACAAACACTGCAGACCCTAGAAAAACAATGTTTTTTCCTAAGTTTGATTGGCCTAGACTGCCCTGCCCTGCTAGAACATTTCCAGAAACAGAAGATTCATTAGCCTCCTTGATCAAGGAAGAGGAAAATTTTATAAGCCAGCTTGATTCTTTTGAAAAAGAGAACCCAAGTCAGATAGCGGCTGTCTTGATGGAAACGATTCAGGGAGAAGGTGGAGATAACCATTTCAGAAATGAATTTTTAATGAAGGTTAGGTCTTGGTGTGATTCAAATGATGTTTTGCTTATTTTTGACGAGGTTCAGGTTGGAATGGGTATAACTGGTAATTGGTGGGCTTGGCAAGGAACCAGTGTCAAGCCCGATATTTTTTCTTTTGGAAAGAAGTCCCAAGTTTGTGGAATAGCTGCTAGTAGTCGAATTGATGACGTTGACAATTGCTTTAAGGTAAGCAGCAGGATAAATTCAACATGGGGTGGAAATTTAGTTGATATGGTTAGGGTTACAAAATATATAGAAATCATTGAGGATGAAGGTTTGCTTGACAACTGTAGTCAAGTAGGTTCTTTTTTACTTCAGGGTTTAAAGGATATGGCCAATGATTTTGATGGCTTAGTTAGCAATGTTAGGGGTGCTGGCCTTATGTGCGCTTTCGATTTGCCCAATGAGGAGATTAGAGATAATGTAAGGTCTCTTCTTGTTGAAGAAGGGGTTTTGATATTGGGTTGTGGAGATAAATCTTTAAGATTCAGGCCTGTTTTGGATGTTTCAAAAGATGTTATCACCAAGGCTTTAAGCTTGATAAGAAAGGTTTTAAGTAAAGTTTGAAAGCAAAGTTTGATAAATTTTATGTAATCATTGTTGCTGTTTGCGCTTTGTCGTTTTTTATGATTAACGTTTCTTCTGGAATGTTAAAGCATCCCGAAAATGAAAAAACACTAATTGCTGAAAACCCTATTTCAGATTGTCATCTTGATGATTTTGATTACTCTGATTCGATTTTTTTAAAAGATTTTAAAGAATGTTTATCGTTGGTTTACGGATACAAGCTCACTTATTCTGACAAAATTACTTTTTTTCTTGATCAAGGTGTTGGCCTACAGGGAACTCCATCCTTGATAAAGGCTGAATATGGCAAAAGGTTTAATGTTTTAAGAGAGTTAAAAAGTGATGAAGGTATTGTGGTTGTTCAGGACGATTTTGAAATATATTTTTTTGATTCTGATGAAAATTTGAATTTTGCCAATAGTCAATTAATGAATTGGGAAAGCTTAAATGCTGTTTTTATACCATTGAAATTTTTTGATTTAGAAAGAAAAGTTCTTCTTCTGGGTTCAAACAAGGACCCTTTGGTTTTGTCTAAAAAAATAAAAGATTTAATCGAAAATTAATTTAGCAATTTTTTCACCAGATCTTAAACCTTTACTTTGAGGATCTTGTAGTTTATGTATTTTTTTCAAAGTTTTTAGAACCGATAAGCAGCTTGCATCTTCTGAGAGGATTTCGGCTGCATGCTCCTGAGCATGCTCCTCAGCATTTGCAAATTGGTGATTGTCGTTTGTTTTTAAAGGTATCAGTATTGATTTTTTCCCAAGTGCTTTTATCTCTGCGAGAGTGCATGCTCCTGCTCTGCAAATCACAATGTCAGAAGCGCACATCCATTCATCTAAGCTATCTGTGAATTTGTTTACTTTATAGGGGATTTTTTGCTCGTCTAAAGATTTTTTTATTTCTTCTGAACCTGATCCGCATTGCCAAAAAATGAAAATTTGAGAAAATGTTTCATTTATCCCCTTTAGGGATCTTGTTATCATTTTGTTGATTTTTTGTGAACCTTGGCTTCCCCCCGTTACACATAGCACAAAAATATTCTCTTTTATATTGAGCTTTTTTCTGATTTCTGCTTTTTTAAATTGTTTGTATCTTTTATAAACTGGAACATTGACCCCTATTGCTTTTTTGCCAAAATATTTTTGAAGTTTTTTTGAACAGAATATTTTGTTTGCGATTTTTTTCAAAATTTTATTTGCCCAACCAGGCTTGGCATTAGGCTCTATTAGTATTATTTTTTTATTCATGATTTTTGCAGCTATCAAACCTGGGAAACTTGCATAGCCACCAGTTCCTATGACTATTCCAGGGTTGAAATCTCGAATTATCTTAAAAGCTTTTGTTAATGCTAAAAAATGAAAGAATGCACTTTTGAAATTTCTTCCTGATTTTAAATTTTGATTGATGTGTTTTATTTTCTTGCTTTTTAAAACAATGGAATCTATTCTGTCTGTACCTAACCACAAAAGGTCATGATCCACATTTTCTAGAATTGCTAGAGCTGGTGTCACATGGCCTATTGTTCCGCCTCCGCAAACAAGAACTTTTGTTTTGATTATTTTATGACCTCGTTTTTCCACACATAAAGAATTGAGCATGCAGATATTGCAGCTTTTATCCAGTGTAAGGCATTTAAGGTATTAAGCCAAGAATTGTGTTCAAGTTGTTCAAAAAGAATGAATAAAAAGAAAATGCCAATAAGGTATTTTTTTGTTTTTTTGGAAATACTGAATATGTTTTTGTTTTTCATTTCGAATTCTTTTCTCAACAGAAGTACTCCAATTGAAACTGAGATCACAGAGGAAACAGGAACTGCAGAAAGTTTGTTTTCAAAATTTCCATAGAAAAAAAATATAAGAAAAGCTATGCAACTTAAGAATTGTTTTAATTTGATTTTTATCAGTTTTTTATGTATATTTTTAGCATAACAAGCCTTTGTGAGTATTGATTCAGATATTACCAAAGGAAGAGATATTGCTAGTATTTTAAATATCGCAGCAACTTGAGCCGTATCATTATTCGTGAATTTTCCATATTGAAAAAGAAGCTCTGTGAAGAATCTTGATTCAAAGAAAAAATATATTGTCATTGGGATTGCCAATACAAAACCTATTCTTAATGCTTTTTCCAGCTCTTTTGAAAAATTTGATTTTGAAATTATTGAAAGTTCTGGAAGTGAAGCTTGCGCAATGCATACACCAATAAGGGAATTTGGAACCTGTATTAGTCTTGTTGAATAGTACAGCCATGATATAGACCCTGATCCCAATAAGGTTGCATAATATCGTGTTGCAATTAAAGTCAAGCTTGGGAAAATCCCTACCCCAACACCTTCAAGGTATTTTTTATCAAATTGTTGTTGATATTTGTTGTTCCAATTTATCTTAGGCCATCTTTTGCCAAGCCTAAATGCATAAAATTGAAAAACAACACCTATCCACGCACCCCATCCTGCTCCCCATGTTAACGTTTCAATAGGGTCTTTTTTTAAAAAAAGAACACATGCAATTATTGATAAATTTAATATTATTGGGGTTAATGATGCAGCCAGCATTCTTCCCTGGCTTCTCAAGACACAGCTGGCCCATATACTGATCACTGCACCAGAAACATATCCCAAAAGTCCTTTTATAAGGCTTGAAAACATTTCAAGTTCAATATCTGACGGCTTGTAGGCAGTCAAAAAGGTTGCAATATTTTTAGAGAAGAGAGAAAGTATTACAAGTGTGGGAATTAGCATGAATACAATCTTTGTCAAAAGTGAGCCGCTTGCAGATTGGTGTTTTTCTTTGTCATTAGCGATTTTTGACATGACTGGAATTGATATCGATTCCAATGGGGTTTCAACCAAAGCTGTTTTTAATGAAGTTAATATTTGAAAGCTTAATGCCCAAGCATCCATTACCGAATCGCTTCCAAGTTTTAAAGCTAAAAGAAGATCCCTTGCGTATCCTGTTGCTTTACTAAATGATATTCCTAAAAAATTTTTAAAGGCTCTTATTTCTAATTTTTTTTTCAAGCTAGTCTCTTCGTAAGGCAACGATCGGATCTAGCTTAGAAGCTTGATTTGCTGGAATCAAGCCAAACACTAAACCTATAGCCATTGAAACTGATGCCGATATGATGAAAACTTGAACATTGAATATTGGCTCTCCTGGAAAGTCAGGTATTCGGCCTATGCCACTTATTGCACCATAGCCAAGAAGCATCCCTAAAAGACCACCCATAAAAGCTAGAGATATTGATTCAATTAAGAATTGAATTTGTATATCCCTGTTGAGTGCACCTAGAGCTTTTCTGAGCCCGATTTCACTTGTTCTTTCAGCGACAGTGACTAGCATGATGTTCATTATCCCAATACCGCCTATCAGCAATGATATGCTTCCAATTGCAAGAAGAAACATATTGAAACCATTTATGAAACCACTGACTGTAGTGACTATTTCTCCTGAATTAAATATTCCAAAATCATTTCCTTCAGAAAATTTTATATTATGCCTTTTTCTTAACAGCTCAGTGATTTCTTGTTCTGTAAGAGCTATGTCTTTTAATGATTTAGCTTCTACATTTATTGTGCTTACACCTTTTCCTCCTGAAAAAAAGGATTTTGCTGTTGTTATTGGTATCAAGGATATTTCATCAGCACTTGAGAAACCGTCATCACCCCTTCCTCCTCCTTCTTTTGCGCTAAGAACACCAATGACTTCAAAAGATACACCCCCAAGGATAATTTTTTCACCTATTGGATCTTGTCCAGGCAGTAGTTTTTTCCATAATCCAGGCCCTATAACAGTGACTCTCTTTTTGCCTTCTATGTCTAGTGGTGATAAAAATCTGCCTTTATCTATCTCATAAGATCTTACTGATGAATATGCTGGCGTTACCCCTCTGACATCAACATTTAAATTTCTATTACCTACTCTTGCAATTTCTCGAGCCCCAACTTCAGGTGCTGCAAAGTTCACATGAGGAAGTTTTTCTATTTCTTCAGCATCCTCTATAGTCAGGGGTTGTACTTTTTTTCTAGTTTCAATTGAACTGTCGTAATCTCTTCCAGGCCATACAACTAAAAGATTAGTTCCGAGTCCAGCCATGCTGTCTTCAAAGTTTTTTTTAAAACCTTCACCTACACCTGTAACTATGACAACAGAGGCAACACCAAAGGTGATACCTATCAATGTAAGAATAGATCTAAGTGGCTTTGAGAAAATTGCCCGCATTGCAAATTTTAAATTTTCAACAATCATTTAACAATATTTCCATCTAAAATTTTTATTGTTTTGTCAGTTCTTTTTGAGATATCGGGATCATGAGTGACAAGAATAACAGTAATGCCTCTTTGTTTTTGCTCTTCCAGTATTTTTAATATCTCTTCGCCTGTTTTGCTGTCAAGGTTTCCTGTCGGTTCATCGGCGAGTATTATCTCTGGATCATTAACTAAAGATCTAGCTATTGCAACTCTTTGCATTTGTCCACCAGACAATTCATTGCTCTTGTGGTTTGCCCATCTTTTAAGTCCTACTAATTCTAAATATTTCATCGCTCTTTCTTTTTTTTGTTTATTGTTTTTTCTTGAATACGCAAGAGGCAATGAAACGTTTTCCCATGCTGTAGTTCCTTGGAGCAGATGAAAACTTTGAAAAACAAAGCCAATTTTTTGATTTCTCAAAATAGCTAATTTATTGCTATTGTGTTTGCTTATGTTTTCCCCATCTAAAAGATATTTTCCTTTTGTTGGCTTATCCAAAAGGCCTATTATGTGCATTAAGGTGCTTTTTCCAGAGCCTGAAGGTCCTATGATCGAAAGGCTCTCGCCTTTTTCTATTTTTAAATCAACTCCCCTTAGAGCCTCAAAGGATATTTTTCCTGTTTTGTAAGTTTTTGATATTTCCTTAAGTTCAATTAGGGACATTGTTTTTAGCGTCCAGGTCTTCCGCTTCTTCTTCCTGATCCAACCATTTTCATTTCCAAATCTGCAGGAGGCCTGTTGACAACTTCATCACCAATCGACAAGCCAGATAAAATTTCAACATTTTTATCACCAACCTTTCCTACAGTAATGGATATTCTTTCAGGGTCACCCTCTTCGTTGTATTTCCAAACAAAGGTTTTAGCTCCTTCAAATATTAATGCAGTGTCTGGAAGCCCAATTGCTTCAAGGGATGAAACTACAAATCTTGCCTCTCCGGTCATTTTCGGAAGAAGTTTTTTTTCTGAATTATCTATTCTGACTTCTATCTCATAGTTAATTATGCCGCCAGATTGAATACCCATGGGATAAACCCTGTAAAGAAAACCATTAAAATTTGAATCCGATTGACTTTGAACCTGTATGCTGCATTTCATATCTTCCTTAACACTACTAACTTCAGTCTCGTCTACAAGTCCTAAAAATTTCATTGTCTTCATATTTCCTATTACTAGTAGGCTTGTACCACCACCCATACCTCCTGTTGCAGAAGACACAGCAGATCCTTCTTCTATGAGAAGGTTAAGCACAGTCCCATCCGCTGGAGCATATATTGTTGCATTGTTAAGTTCCTCTTGAGCTTCATTGACCCTTTCAAGAACTTCTTGTAGGTTTGCTTCTTGAATTTTTAGAGTTAGCTCCGCTCTTTTAAACCTTTCTTGAGCCTGAAGAAGTTCTTCTGCGGTTCCAAAACCTTTATCAACTAATTCTTCTGTTCTTGACATATTTCTTCTTGCTGATTCCAGTTCTAATTTTGATGATTCCAAACTCGCTTCTGACGAGGTCTTTGTTGCTAGAGCTTGATTCAATCTTGAATTTAAAAGCTTTTGGTCAAGCCTTATAAGCTCTTGGCCTTTTACAACATTATCTCCTTTTTCAACAAGAACTTCTGAAACAAGTCCGGAGGCTTCACTTTTTACCTCAACTTGAACAAGTGGCTCTATTGAGCCATATGCAACAACTGTCCTTTCAAGAGAAATATTTTCAACAGATATTCTTTCCAATGTAGAAAAATCGAATTTTTCTCCCTTTTCCCATGGGCTTGAGCATGAGGATAAGGCCAAAATGAAAATAATAAATAATTTGTTTTTCATTTTAGGGAACAATAATTTTTCTTTCTCCACCCTCTTTCATGCCTTCCTCTATGCTTTTATTTACTTTTTGCATGAGCTTCTCAAAGTTCATTTGAGCAGCAATGAATTGTTGGTAGATTGGCTTAGCTTCAACTTTCATTTGAACAGCTTCCATTTTTTTCTTTAATTCTTCTGGGATTTCAGTACCCCTAGACCTCATTCCAACAGCTTGATCTTGAAGAGCTTGCATTTGCCCCAGCAAAGCTTTTAAGTCTTCATCTTTCGACAATGACTCCTGTGCTCTTCTAATACTTTTTGCTTCTTCAGATTGACCCAAGTTTACACCTAGGTTTTTTGCTTTTTCAAAAATCATATCCATAATTTGTTTATCATAATCTCTATTAGGATAAAAACATGTCAACTGATATTAGATTTGGGACTGATGGATGGAGAGCTGAAATAGGTTTTGGCTTTAATGAGGATAATTTAAAAAGATTAATGCATTCAGTTGGCAAGAGAGTCAATGACATGGTTGACGGAAGGGCTCATGTTTGTGTTGGTTACGATACTCGTTTTCAGGCTAAAGAGTTTGCTTCAACTGCTGTTGAGTGTTTAATTTCAGAAGGATGCCATGCTCTGCTGTCTCAAAATTTTTGCCCTACTCCTAGTCTGTCATTAGGGGTTATAAAAACTGAAGCAGATTTAGGTGTTCAGATTACAGCGAGTCATAATCCACACACTTACCTGGGAGTTAAGCTAAAAGGCTCTAATGGAGGGCCCTTGAAGGCAGGCATAATTTCTCAAATAGAGTTAGAAATCGAGTCAGAGGTTTTTGAAAATTCAGAAAAAAGATTAAGGCCCCATGTTCCAAAAGACTTTAATCAGATATACAGAGAGACAATAGAAAATTTAATTGATTTTGATTTTTTAAAAAAAGATAAAAAAAACATTTATGTTGATTTTATGCATGGAGCTCAGATGGATTTATTTAAAAATATTTTTATAAATTCAGGCAACATGAATATTTTCTATCTTAGAGATTCGCGAGATTCAACTTTTGGTAACATGACACCAGAGCCAATTCCATCAAATTTAAAAATATTATCAGATTCTGTTCTCTCTTCAAGAAAAGAGTCAATCGGTTTAGCTTTTGATGGTGATGGAGACCGGTTTGCTTTTTGCGATGAAAGAGGCGAAGTTTTGTGGCCGCAGGAAACATTTGCAATCATTGCTGACATCCTCATGCAGGAAGAAAAAGGCAATATAGCAAAAAGCCTTCCCACATCTGTTTGGTTAAACAGATTAGCGAAAAAGCATAAAGTTGATATTTATGAAACTCCTGTTGGTTTCAAGTATCTTTCTGATTATCTTGATACAGGAAAAGCTTTAGTCGCTGGAGAGGAATCAGGAGGTGTTGGTTTTAGTTTTCATATACCTGAAAGAGATGGTCTTCTTGCCTCTTTAAAGATAATTGAATACCTAGCCAAGAGAAAGAAAACATTAAGGTCCTTAAGGAAGGATCTAAGAGCAAATTATGGTGATTTTCATTATGAAAGAAAAGACATGAAGGTCAGTGATTCTGTTGTTGACAATGTAAAGAAAGACCCTGAACGATACCTCTCTAAACTCTCGAAAGAATTTGGTGTTTCAAAAAATAAAATAAATACTTCAGATGGTATTAAGTTAAATTTGAAGGATGATAACTGGGTCATGGCAAGGGCAAGCGGAACCGAGCCCGTCTTGAGACTTTATTGCGAATCTGATAAAAAAGATAGCATGTCTTCGATTTTTTCAAGTTTAGAAAAAGTTTTATTTGAATAGCTTTGTTGCTTCTACTTCGTGCCATTTTTTAAAATTATCATTGATGCTTGAAAAGATCCAAAAAAGATTTTCTTTTGTGATTTTTATTATGTTAGAAGAGCTTTTAGGCATGTAGTTATTCTCAAGACTGCTTAATTCAAGGTTTTTTTTCATTCTTGCAATAAAGTTTGAAGATGTCAGCCCCAAGCATTTTTTGGACATTGTTTTTATTCTTTTTGATTCCTGGTCGTTGATGAAACTGTTTGAAAGAAAATAGCTTCCCTCGCTAAGGCGTTGAGGGCTGTCGGCTATGTTATTTGTGTAAAAAACGTGTTCCAGGTTTCCAAAAATTAAATTAAATCCCCCATATACGTTTTCCTTTGTTTCTTCTTTGAGAAAGCTTAAACAGCTCGTGATGTTTTTCTTTGCAAGAATTTCTAAAACTAATTTTCCTCTAGAATGAATTTTTGATTTGTTCGATTTCCTGTTTGTCACAAGGCAAAAAATTTTATTTTCATTTAGGCCAAGCCAGGTGCCACCTTTAAGATTATCTACGCCAGCTATTATTTTTGTATCCTTGTATGTAAAGAAACCAGGATCCTTAAAACTTCTTGAGACAAGCTCTTCTCTGTTGAATGCTATTGATATTGAGTCATCTAAGCTTTTTATGAATATTGCTGATATGCACATTTTTACAGCTCATTCCAACCTGGGACACCTTCCTGAGAGATATTATTGATTTTTTTATTTATTTGATTAATTTTTTCTAGTCTGTCTTTTTTGGCTGACATTGAGATCACCCTTCTCTCTTCTTTTAGGTTTTTTAGAATTATTGTCTTGATCACCTCTTCAACATCCTCTAAAGTTGCTTCTCTTTCGGATATTAGGGATTCTGCTATAAAAGATCTTTCCTCACCTTCGAACTGTTCCATGATTGATTTTGGCTCTGCTGAGTTGGTTGTGTTCATGACGAAATATATGTTCTTTATTTTTTTGCTTTCAAATTCATTAATTTTGTATTTTTTAAAAATTCCAGAGATTATTTTCCATTTTGTTGGATTTTTGAAAAGGTATCTAAAAAGCTCCTCTTCCTCTATAAGAAATTTATTTTTAGTTGTTTTTTGATTGTTTTCATTTTTGATGCTAGATGTTTCTAATTCTGTTGTTACGAGATGTTTCGGCAACATGAATTTTTGTGAGATTCTGTCTATTATTTGTTGTTTTGAAACTGATTGATCCATATCTTTTATTAATGGTTTTATTTTTTCGATTGCTCGCTGTTTTGAGATTTCAGTTTTTAGGTTGTTTTCTTCTTGTATTATTTGGTTTAAGTAAAATTCCAATGCATCTTGTTTTGCTGCCGATTCCCATCCCTTTTTGCCCTCCTCTTTAAGCCACTCATCAGGATCTTTTTTTTCTGGAGGTATTACTATGAGCGGTTCTATTCCAGCTTTCAGGAATCTACCAATTGCTTTACTTGCGGCAATTAGCCCTTTGTCGTCTCCATCCATGACAACTATGGCTTTGTCTTTAACTCGTTTTACCATATATGCATGATCTTCAGAAAATGCTGTTCCCATTGATGCAACAGCACCTTTTATTCCTTCTTTTTCAAACCTTAAGACATCAGATTGACCTTCACACAATATCAGTGGCCCTTTGCTCTTTTTAGCATTGTCCCAGTTGTATAAAAGTTGACTTTTTTTAAATATTTCAGATTCCATTGAATTTTTATATTTTGCTATTTTTTTATTTTTGTCACTCAAAACCCTTGCAGAAAAGCCACGTATCCTGCCAATATTATCTCTTATTGGGAAGGATATTCTTCCAGCAAGTGGCTCCCAGTTGTTTTTTGCTTTTGAGATTAGTCCAATTTCCAAGAAGATCTCTCTTTCCAGATTTGTTTTCTTCAGAATGTAACTTTTTAGCAATTGACCTTGTGGCGGAAAGACTCCAATTCCATATTCTTTGCACCATTGTTGATCAAAACCTCTTTCATTCATGTATTTCCTAAATGGTTTTCCATAATCTGATTCTTGAAATATTTTCACCAACCAACTATTTAAGTTTTCCAGAATTTCAAAATATGGTTTTTTTGACTTTTCTCTTCTTCCTGTTAGTTGAATATTATGCTTGTCAGCTAGATAATGCAAAGCTTCACTAAAGTCAAGATTTAGCTTTTCTTGTACAAATTTAAATATATCACCAGAAGCGCCACATGCAAAACAGTTATACAAGCCTTTATCTTCACTTACTGATAAGGACGGGTTTTTGTCATTGTGAAATGGACATAAGCCAGTCCAGCTAGAGCCTGTTTTTTTTAACTTGGTATATTCACTTATTGTGTCAACAATAGAAACTTCATTACGAATTTTTTCTACATCGTCCATTAAAAAGTTATATTACCACTATTTCTATTAAGCTCTTCCCCTTCTAAAAATTCAAGATTTGTTTTGTGGCTGTTTATGCCGTTTAGCATCACCTCTAAGCTTTCAACTGGATCCAAGGAAGAAAGCATTCTTCTTAATTTCCATATCTTCCTTAATTCTTCATCTTGGTAAAGCAGCTCTTCATGCCTTGTTGATGATCTATTGATGTCAACAGCTGGATAAAGTCTTCTATTTGCTAGTCCTCTATCGAGATGAACTTCAAGATTCCCTGTGCCTTTGAATTCTTCATATATTATGTCGTCAAGCTTAGATCCAGTATCAACCAAAGCTGTTGCAATGATTGTTAAAGATCCTCCGTGCTCTATATTCCTCGCAGAGCCAAAAAATCTTTTTGGCTTGTAGAGACTTGCAGGATCCAAACCTCCTGATAGGGTCCTTCCACTTGAGTTAACTGTTAAGTTATACGCTCTTGCTAATCTTGTTATCGAGTCTAAGAGTATTACAACATCTTTGTCCTGCTCGGCAAGGCTTTTGGCATGCTCTATAACAAGTTCAGCAACATGAGTATGATTCTCAGGTCTTTCATCAAATGTGCTTGATATTACTTCACCGTCTATGGATCTCTCAAAATCTGTAACTTCCTCCGGTCTTTCGTCAATCAGTAGTGCAAAAAGCTTCACATTCGGATGGTTTTGAGATATCGAATCAGCTATATCTTTAAGTATTGTTGTTTTTCCAGCTTTTGGAGGTGACACGATCAAAGCCCTTTGACCCAAGCCTATAGGTGCAATAATGTCAATGATTCTGGCTGTGGTTTTTAAAGGGGTTGTTTCAAGTCGAATCCTTTCGTTCGGATATATAGGTGTCAGCTTTTCAAATGTTTTTCTATTTTTGATATATTGATATGGTGATTTTGATCCATTAATAGAAAGTATGTCAATTGCTGCAGAGTGTTTTTCTTTTTTTGCTCTTCTTGGAGGCGTTATTTTCGCTTCTACAATATCACCTGTTTTTAGTTTGAATTTATTTTTTATTAACTGAGGAATAAATACGTCTTCTGAACTTTGGTTCCATTTGTTTACTCTTATAAAACCATGTCTATCTGTTAGGTCAACAATCCCAATTTTGTTTTTCAAAGGTTCGATTCTTCTTTCTTCCTTTTTGGTTTTTTCTTGTTTTTTTTCTGTCATTTTTACCGTTATCACTTTGATTAATTCAGGCTTGGTAGCTTTTTTGTCATACTCTATATTTTTAGATTCAGCAATTGCTTTTAATTCTGCAACCTTCATTAATTCAAGTTTTTCTTTGTTTAGATTATTTTCCATATTATTTCCTCACTTTTTGTAGATGTCTTATCTCTTTTAGATTTCTAAATTTTTGATTAATGTCAAGGCCATATCCAACCAGATAATTATTCTTTATCTGAAAGCCTTGATAATCAATTTTTATATTTTCTTTTTCTACGCTAGACCTTTTAAGCAAACAGGCAATTTTTACCGAAGCTGGACCTCTTGCGAGTAGCATTTTTTTTAAATAGCTTAATGTCAAGCCTGTGTTTGTTATGTTCTCCAAGAGAATTACATGTTTTCCCTCTATGGAGATGTCGATATCTTTTTTTATTTGAACTTGGCCGGTGGAGCTTTTGCCTTCAAATTCTGAAATTGACAAAAAATCCATTTCACAATCAGGCTTGATGTTTTTCATAAGGTCGGAAGCGAACATAAAACTCCCTTTCAATATTGATATAAAACATATGCTTTTGTTAGCATAATCGTTGTTTATTTCTTGAGCAATATCCTTGATTCTTGCCAGTATCTCATTTTCAGAGAAGAGAACTTCGCCAATGTTATTCATGATTTTTTTTATGTGTTAAAGGTGGTAAATGCGGTATTTATTTTTTTTTGATGCATCCATATTCTACATATAAAAAGCTTTATAGTGTTTTTGTCTTTGTTCTTTGAGTTTTTTAAGGAAGGCAGTCTATTCCCATTCAATAGTTGATGGTGGTTTTGTTGACACATCATACACGCAACGATTTATTCCGTTCACCTCATTCATTATCCTGCTTGACATTTTTCTTATAAGGCTCCATGGGAGCTCTGGAAAGTCACATGTCATGCCATCAACACTTGTTACTGCTCTTATCGCACATAAATGTTCATAAGTTCTGCCATCACCCATTACCCCTACTGTTTTCAGGTCCGTAAGAACTGCAAAGTATTGCCAAACTTCTTCTTCAAGTATTGTGCCTTCTATTTCTTTTCTTACTATTTCGTCAGCTTCCTGCAGAATCTTTAATTTTTCATCAGTTATTTCACCGATAATCCTTATCGCAAGGCCAGGACCAGGAAAAGGTTGTCTGTATGCCATTTCTTCTGGTATCCCTATCTCGATAGCAACCTTTCTGACTTCATCTTTGAAAAAATACCTCAAAGGTTCAACCAATTTAAACTTCATGTCTTCAGGAAGTCCGCCAACATTGTGATGAGTCTTTATTGTTGAGCTAGGCCCCCCTTTGGGGTGAGAGGATTCGATTACATCAGGGTAAAGTGTTCCTTGTGCAAGGTACTTTATATCTTGTCTTTCTTTTGAGAAATTTTCAAAAACTCTTATGAAGGATTCTCCAATTATTTTTCTTTTTTTCTCTGGATCCGTTATCCCCTTTAGCTTTGACAGAAACAGTTCTGACGCGTCAATTACATTTAATTCAATATTGAAGAACTTAAATGCGTTTTCAACCTCTTCTCTTTCGCTTTTTCTGAGCAAGCCATGATCTATAAAAACACATGTAAGATTGTCTCCAATCGCTTTATGTATTAGTACTGCTGTCGTTACGCTGTCTACACCACCAGAAAGAGCACATAAAACTTTTTCATTTTTAACTTCTTTTTTAATATTTCTAATTGACATTTTGCTTATTGACTCAGGGGTCCATGTTTGACTGCAGCCTGCCACTTCTGAGGTGAAATTTTCAAGCAGGTCCTTTCCCCAAACTGTATGTGTCACCTCTGCATGAAATTGAATTCCATAAAGCTTTTTCTTTTT
>DLTY01000008.1:0-1382 GCA_002501535.1 bacterium UBP7_UBA7824 | reverse complement strand
CCTTTTACAAGGTCCTTGTGGCTCATCCAGCATACAAGATCTTCTTGAAGGCCTTTGAAAAGATTGCTTTCTTTCGTGATGTTGATCTGAGTGCTTCCATATTCACTTTTGTCTCCAGGCTCAACAATTCCACCCATTTCCTTTGCCATAAGTTGCATTCCATAACATATTCCAAGCATAGGTATTCCTAAATTCCAAATTTCTTTATCAATGTTGGGGGAATTCTTTTCGTGAACAGATTCTGGACCTCCTGAAAGTATTATTGCCTTAGGAGATCTTTCAATAATCTCTTTTGCAGAAATGCTATGTGGCTTTATTTCACAATATATATTTTGTTCTCTTATTCTCCTTGCTATCAGCCTTGCGTATTGAGCTCCAAAGTCAATAATGATAACCAGATCGTCTATTGGTTTTTTAGCCTGGTTTTTCATTTAGCCTGGCCAACACCATCTACAAATTGATAATGTTTGCCTTCATCTTTTAATGATGGGCAGTGAACCACAGTTGCTTTTTGCATCTCTTGAATGTTCATGGCTCCCACCATACCCATAGAGTTTTTTAAGCCTCCTACCAGATTTAATGTGCCATCATCTCTATCACTCGGGCCAAAAAATAATTTTTCAAGTTCAACCATGTTTTTTACAGAAACTCTTGTCCCTCTTGGTAAATTAGGGTCTTGTGTCGCCATTCCCCAATGATATCCTTCTCCAGGGGTTTCTTTTAAGCCGCTAAAGCAGCTTCCCAGCATTACTGCATCTGCACCAGAAGCAATAGCTTTTGATATTTCTCCCCCTTTCCTCATGCCTCCATCAGTAATTATGGATACATATTTTCCTGTTTTTTCAAAATGAACATCTCTTGCCTTGCAGCAGGACATTGTTGCTGTAACTTGTCCAACCCCTACGCCAGTCACAGCTCTTGTAGTGCATGCTGCTCCAGGACCAATACCAACCAATATTCCAGCAGGCCCTGTTTGCATAAGCTCATAGGCTACATCCTGGGTTACACAATTTCCTAAAACAACAGGAATTTCTATTCTCTCTATAAAGTCTTTAATGTTCAAAGATATTTTGCCCCTATGGCGAGAACTTATTACTGTTGCTTGTATGAAAATGATATCAGCACCTGCATCTCTGGCCAAGAATCCCAGCCTTTCTGCATTTGCTGGTGTTACGCTAACAGCTGCGTCAATTCCTCTATTTTTTAATTCTTGCACCCTTAGCGACACGAGCTCTTCCTTTATTGGTTCAGCGTAAAATTTTTGAATCACCTTTATAGCTTCTTGCGAGTTGCATGAGGTTATTTCATTAAAGGCTTCAGTTGGATTTTCGTATTTTGTTTGCAGTCCTTCAAGGTTTAAAACCCCCATTGATCCAACTTCA
>DLTY01000039.1 GCA_002501535.1 bacterium UBP7_UBA7824 | reverse complement strand
ATCGCTGCTGAGGAAGAGGCTCTTTTGGAAGAAGAGGAAGAGGCAGAAGATGAACTTATTGAAGAAGAAGAGATTGCACTTGATGAGGATTGGGAAGATTTTTCATTACCTGAACCAGATCAGGATGACTACAAAATAAGTCCTATAAAGGTTAACATTGATTACACTGGTCCTATCCAGGATGTTTTAAGAAATTTGGCTTTGCAAGCTGGTGTTGGTGTGATTTTCGATCAAACCGCTCTTACAGGTGCTCTTGGCACGACAATTAGTCTTTCTTTACCACCTGTAGATTTTGATACTGCATTAGACACTATCGTAAGAAGTGCTGGTCTTGAGTACAGGGTTAGGAATAGTGATGCAGGTGTTCCAATTGTTATTATTGGTGATAGAACTGAGATAGAAACTAAATATGGTTTAGATGTTATAAAAATCATTCAAATTGATTATGCTAACCCAACATTATTATTCTCAATATTAGGCCAGTTAGATATGGCTCCAGGTGCTTTTGCTTATTACATGGGCCCAATGGGAGGAGGAAACATGGGCGGCGGCGGCGGCGGCTTCGGCGGCGGCGGTAGCGGCTTCGGCGGCGGCGGTAGTGGCGGCTTCGGCGGTTTTTCTTCAACATTACCTGATTATTCCCCAACTCAGTTTGGTGGTTTGCCAGGTGGCGGAGGCGGCGGCGGCGGTCTTGGCGGCGGTGGTCTTGGTGGAGGCGGCGGCGGCTTCGGCGGCGGCGGCGGCGGTTTCGGCGGCGGCGGTGGTCAGGGCGGCAGTATATTCCCTGCTAAAGGTAATAAACTTATCCTTAGAGGTACTCCTGAACTTATTGAAACTATCGAAGATATGATTAGAAAACTAGATAAACCTCCAAGGCAGGTTGATATCCAGGTTCAAATGTTTACTCTTGATCACGGTATAACAAAGAGTTTTGGTTTGTCTAGTGACCCATCTCAAAACCAAGCTGTTTGGGATCGTTTTCAGTTAACATTTGGAACTTCAGTATCTTTAGCAATATTGGGAAGAAATAATGGTACTAATTTGGAAGATTACACTGCTGCTCTTTCTGCAGCTTTGAATAAAAACCAAGGAAGAGTTCTTTCAACTCCAAGAGTTGTCTGCTCTGATGGTATTCCTTGTTTCGTAAATATTCAACAATCAACTCCTTTTATAACAACTTCAACTGTTTTCGTTCCTGATGGAAATGGTGGAACTACGATTACTGAAAACACAACTGTTAATCAGGTTGACACAGGTGTACAGTTACAGTTAACACCTAATATTGACGATGAAGGCAGGGTTACGCTTTTCCTATCTCCGTCCTTCTCTGAGATTACAGGTTTTATAACTGTTCCAGGTCAAGCTGGAAGTGAAGTTCCTGCTACTGCAAATAACTCAGTTCAAACTCTTGTTGTTCTAAAAGACGGTGAGACATTGGTTTTGGGTGGTCTTTCAAGAGAGAATGTTGCTACTTCAATCAATAAGTTCCCTTGGTTGGGTGATGTTCCGATTTTAGGAAAATTATTTACTAAAACTGATACAAATACAACAGATCAGGAAGTTTTATTCTTGATTACAGTGAGGTTGATTAACAGTCAAAACTAGATAAATGGCATTTAAGTTTCTAAAAAATAAAAAGAAAGAATCACCTGGTGATTCAAAACCTAAAGCTCCAGCTAAAAAAGGTGGTCTTTTTGCAAAATTTGCAAAAAATAAAACCAACAAAAAAGGTGAAGCAAAAAAGGTAGAAAAGCCAAAGAAAGCAAAAATAAACAAGAAATCTGTTGTTGGTTTTGATTTTCAAGATAACTCAATCAGGGTTGTCCAAATGACCAAGAAGAAAAAAGAGATGGTGCTAGAGAGAGCAGCATTTATACCTATGGACGGCAGTGTTTGGAAGATGGGTAGAATCCAAGACCAAGCTAAATTCTTAGAGGCTCTTAAAAAAGGTTTAGAAGATGCTGGCATAAATGGTCAAAAGGCTGTTGTTGGTTTGTCTGGAACCAACTCTGTTGTTAGGGTTGTAAGGTTGCCTAGGTTAACGAAAGCTCAACTTAAGGAAACTATAAATGTACAACTTGGTCAATATGTTCCATTTCCACCAGAAGATACTTTATTTAAATATGAAACTTTAAGAGACATACTTGAAGATGAGATGGAGAAGCAAGAAGTGATGATTGTTGCAACAAGATATTCAATTCTTGATCCAATACTCATGGCTTTACAGCAACTTAATATGGATCCTGTTGGAGTTAAGGTTGGTTTTTTATCAGCAACAAACGTTCTTTCTAGATATTTTGAAGACTACTCTCAATCAGTTGCTATAGTTGATTTGAGAAATGCTATAACCGACATACTTTTTGTTTCTGGATCCAACGATGATTTAGATATGGATATGGATGAAGGTGCTAAGAAGAAGAAAAAAGTAAAATCTTTGCCATTAACTCCAGGAAGGCTTTCAAGAACCATTGAGTTTGGTTATGAAAAAGTAATTCGAGATTTTGCAGATCAGTTGCCTGATGGCACCACTGTAAAAGATCTTCCAGAAATTTTCAGAATGACTGATGTAGATTTGCTTGATTCAACCTCTTCAGATTCTGAAGATGATTCACAAGAGAACGATCCTTTTGCATCTTTTGGAAATGATGAGAAAGTTGAAGAGTCTTCTGATGATGACGATTCAAACTTGCCTTCTTCAGCTGATGTGAATAATGCTTTGCGAAAGGTTTTTGATAATTTTGCTTCAGATATAGATTCAAGTAAAAGATACTTTGAATCATGGTCTAGAAGTAGGGAAAGGTTAGGCAGGGTTGTTTTAATAGGTAACATAAGAAGATTTAATAACATTGATGCTTATCTAAGTGAAAAAAGTGGCTTGGATGTTGTTTTAGGAGATCCACTTGAGAATATTGATTATGGATCAACAGAATGGTTTCCTGACAAGATGAGAGGCGCTGTTTACGAGATTGCAACTGCTGTTTCTTTAGCAACGGAGGCTTTATAGGTTATGTCGAAGCAATTAAAAGTATTCAATTTGTTGCCACGTGAGTTTACTGTTAAGAAAACTTCTGTATCTATCATCAAATGGGTTACAGTTTTGGCTTTTTGTGGAGGCTATTACGGTTTTACAATTTTAAAAGATTTGGATCAACAAATTTCTGCTAAGAATCAAGAGTTGCAAAGTGTTAAAAGGGAGCAAACCGCACCTAGAACTTGGAACCTAAACACAAGCCCAGATGTTTTAGAAGTCGTTTGTAATACTATGGCAGGTGAATGGGATGGCATAGAAACTAATCCCCCTTCCGTTGGAAAGTGTTCAAGATCTTATTCATACCAAAAAGATGCAACATTATTTGATTCTGAAAAAACAACATACAACACCATGAGACCTAAGGTTTATGCCGTCACCTTGCTTGGTGCAACTCAATTTCCTTGGGAAGTTTTACTTGACGAAATTAGAACCTTGATACCAAAAAATGTTTGGTTATCTCAAAGAGCTGGAAATGGTAATAACCCTGTTGGTGTTACAGTTGAAGATATGACAAATGTTTCTATTTTCGGTCAATCTATAACAGAAGAAGATATATATAAGTTTGCTAAAGCAATTCAAGCGAGTAAGTTTTTCAACCCAGGTACTTTGCAGTTTTCTTGGTCTTATGCTGTTGATGTCGATCCTAATTTTGTTGCACAGCAGCAAGCAGGTTCTGCTGGCGGCGCTCTTCAGCAGCTAACTGCTTATTTTGAAGCTAAGCCAGATGTTACTTTTTTGTACAATTTTGAAATGAAATTCGATATAAGTGCTGAACTTATGGATAGTCAGGCTATCCAAAATCAACTCGAAGCAGCTATGGGTCGAGGTGATGTTGCTGGTAGCGCACCACCACCTGCTGGAGGAATGCCTGGCGGCGGCATGGGCATGGGCATGGGAGTTGGAGGTCAGTAATGTTTTTTAAGAAAAAAGATGAAGGACCTAAGATTGTTGGAGGTGTTCAGATTGAAGCTGGTGCATCAACCCAAGAATCAAGAAAAAATAAAGAAGGCAAATATATAGGATTTGTTGTATTGACAATTATGTTGGTTGGCGGTGGCTGGTATTATTTTGAATCCGGTATGAAAAAACCAAAAGTCGATGAAATAACTTCAATAGAAAGCAATATAACAAGCGAAAGACAAAGAACTGGAGAAATGAAACAAAAAAGTACTGAAGTCCATGAGCTTATTGATCTAAATGATGTTTATGAAGAGAAATGGCAAGAGGCTTTGCCGATGTTTTTTAAAGATAATTGGGACATTCAAGACAATTTTTTTGGTGCTATTAATACAGCATGTCAAATAACAGGTTTAGCATGTCAGCTTATTTCAGTTGAATGGGAAGAAAAAGGAAGAGAGGAGATCCCAGACCAATGGTCAATTCCTAGAGTAACTGAGGTATTTGGACCCGGTAGTTACAATTTTGGGAGCGTGGGTCCACGTATTGAAGGAAACATGCTCATAAATAAACTACCATTTGTAATGGTAGCAGCTGGAACATATGACAAGGTCCAACGCCTTCCTTCCATATTAAACAGAGAGGGAGAGTATTTTCTTGGTGCTTACCAATTAGCGTTATCTTTTTATCAAACTGGTAGCTCTGGTTTCACAATAAGACCTGTTGGTACCTGGGAAGCAGCAGTGATTGAGGGTTCTGCTTATTATATTTCAGATGAAGGAACCCCCAATCAGGACCCACGTTCCTTTATTCCAGATGCTTCTGGTGGAAATAACCAACCTACTGGCGGTGGTGGTTCTGGTGATGGAACAATGGGTAGAGGATTTGGTCCATCTGGTTAAAATGATAATTAGTTATAATTTAACTAAATAATTTTTAGGAGGTTAGCAAAAATGCAGGTTGACAACAAAGTTGCAGCAGTCGTAATTATTGTGGTAGTTGCTGCTCTATATTTTGTCATGAACGGTAAAGCGGATTCAGCTGAAGCGGCTACAGAAAGTGGAAACGCATCAGCTCCAAATACCGGTATGATGGTCTCTCCATTTTAGTTTCCCATGGGAGAAATTAATTGGAAACTGGTAATCATTTTAGGTGTTTTAACACTGGTGATTGTATATTTTGTTGCTGGAGGCAACACAGAACCTTCTGTTCCAAGACAATTTGGCAGATAGTTCATAAATTTGAGGTGAAATAATGAAACGAAGCGCTCTTGTTCTTTTGGTTTTAGCTTTTGTAGCTGGCGAATATGCCGATGAAGCTCAAGGTTTAAGACAGTTAAATATTAGGTCTGGTGTTATAGATTTGAAATTTGCTTATTTTCAGGAGAGAAGAAGCGAGGAGCAAGGGCCTGAGTTTTATAAGTTTGATCCATTTGTAATCCCTTCATCAATACCTGCTGAACTTTTGCCAGACAAGCAGTCTAAGACACAACCCGAAGCGATTCTTGCTTCCTCTGCGGCACAGGTTGCAATAGGTTTTAGATTCATGATTGATATTGTAGGAGTTATGGGTTTTAACGGTAATTTACAAGCTGTTTTTCAAGACAAAGGCAGTGGTTCAACAAATTTGTTTAGTGAGGGTTCTAAGCTTGGTCCGTTTGGCGTTGGTCAAGATTTCAACCCTGAAACAAACACAATGAGAACAACAATGGGTGTTATTGAAGTCGGGACAATCTCTCCAACAGTGGTTGAAGTTCGTTTTGGCGCTTATTTTGAAGATGATCCAACAATGATAATATGGCGAAACGATGTTTTTTATCTAAGATCCCCTCTTGAGGATTTGATGTTTGGTAATATTGGCGGTAATGATGGCGGCGGCGGAGGCGGTCGAGGCGGCGGCGGAGGCGGTCGAGGCGGCGGCGGAGGCGGCGGCGGCGGAAGAAGATAGCCCAAAGAACATTCACCGTTTATGCTTTCATATATTTGTAGTTTTGTTAATTTTCTTTTCCTTGCACAGGAAAAGTGGAATCCTTTTGATGCTGTAAATATATCCTTAAGAAATCTACTTCATAAACATCCTGGTTATTTTTTGATCGTTCCAGAAATTGCAATTATTTTTGGAGCACTTATAGTCTTCATGCTTGCAACTTTTTTAAATCCAAAAAATGATGAAAAAAAGCTTGTATCTGTTGATTTAATAGGGTTATCACTTCTTGGTTCTTCTATTTTCATCAGGTTATCTCAAGTTTTACTTAATTTATCACCAATGATAGCTTGGATTATTGGAATTATTTTATTTTTTGTTCTTCTTGTTCTTTGTAGGAAAAAATACAAAATTCCATATATTGGTGCTTTGACATATGGTGCAATCTCTGCTTTGTTTGCAGTGCATCTTTTAAATTTTGCAGATCTGCCTGCAAATGACCCAAAACCTTGGACATTTGGAGCCCTAATTGGTTTTATTGTCTGGTATATATCTCGTTTTATAAAGCAGAAAGATTGGGTACCATCACTTGCTTTGTTCTGGCAAATTTTTAGTATATCTACAACTTTTTTAATAATACATGAAACATCTAGACATTTCTCCATTGAATTAGGTCGTTATTGGGGTGGCCTTGAAACATTCGATCCTTTTTCTATTTTTTGGGAATTGACGATTGACATTATTACAATTTTTGTGATACTTCTTGCCTGGAATCATCCTGAATTGAAAAGGAACAGAGGAGAATTTTTTGCTTTATTGATGATTGCAGGTGCAAGTTTGATGTTTATGGTTGCATCCTCAGATCTTGTTGCAATTTATTTAATGACAGAATTTTCTTCGATATGCTTATATCTGCTTGTTGGTTTTGCAAGATCTGGTAAGAAATCACCTGAAGCAGTTTTGAAATATTTTCTAGTAGGTGTTTTTTCTGGTGTTTTGATATTATTTAGCGGAATGCTTTTCTATGGTTTAACCGGCACTACAAATCTTTATGATATTAATTTCTTGCTTTCTGTAGGTCACCCTTACAAGGGTTTGATAGGTATTGCAATGGCTGTAATGATTGCAGGAATGGGCTACAAGATAGCTATAGCTCCTTTCCATCAATGGTTTCCAGATGCAGTTGAAGGCTCACCCGCACCAGTAAGTGGCTATATAGCTTTAGCGCCCAAGGTTGCTGGACTATGTGTTTGGATGAGATTGTTTTTGTTAGGATTGGCTCCAATTACTGATATATGGATTGACCTTCTTATCATTCTTTCGATGGTTTCAATGACTGTTGGTAATTTAAGCGCATTAAAGCAAACAAATGTTAAAAGAATGTTGGCATATTCATCTATTGCTCATGTTGGCTTTGTGATGATGGCGGTTGTTGCTGCTGGTATTTTGCCAGGTGAATTATCTTCATTTCATAGTCAAGGATTTCAGTCAGCAATGTTTTATATGTTTTGTTATGTTTTTATGAACGCGGGAGCATTTGGAGTAGTTTCTTTCCTGGAAAACAAAGGCGTAGAGCCAACTTTAAATGGCTTTAGAGGTCTCTCTAAAAAAGAACCCATTCTTGCAGCCCTAATGGTGATATTTTTGGCTAGCTTAGCTGGCATACCACCAACTGCAGGTGCTTGGGCTAAATGGACTGTTTTCATTGCTGCCATGGAAACCACAACACTTTTGCCTCTTGTTATAGTTGCTGGTATAAATACTGTTATAGCTTTGTATTATTATTTTGCTGTTGCTAGAGAGATGTACCTTCAGGACGACAAAGAAAAAAGCACTGTTGTTCCAAATGCTGGTATAGCTAAATCTATTCCTATTGCGGCTACATTATTTGTTACTGCTGTTACAACTTTAGTCATAGGCTTTTATCCAGCGGAAGCATGGAAGCTTGCTGCTCATTCTGATATCATATTTATCAAAGTTGGGCTAATGTGAGAACCCTTTCGGGTCATCTTTTCTTTTTCGTTTTTCTTGTTTTTTACATTTTTTCTATACAGTATTTTGGACCTTCACAAGACTTCGATACTTCTATAGTTGCTTTTGTTGGATTATTTTTGTCTGGATTTGTTTTTTTAAAAGGTTTTTTTGTTTTTAAAAATTCTTTTTTTTACTCATTATCAAGTTTGCTTATTTTAAGTTTGGCTTTTTTTCATGATGATTTTTTTTATGTGTTAAAGATAGCTCTTATATGGTGGGTTTCAATGACTTTGGGCAAGGTTGTTAAATTTGATAAGAAAATATTCAATTTTTGGCCTTATTTTTGTTTGATAATTTCTATAGTTGGCTTCATCTCTTTCAAGATTAATAATTATCCAATATACACTTTCCCTTTCAATTGGCATAATCAATCTGCAATTTTATTAGGCACAAGCATTCCTTTTTGGTTGTTGAAAATTTTTAATCAAAAAGAAAAAACAAAATTATTAAAAAATTATTTTTGTTTGTTTTTTATTTGTTATTGTATTTTTCTGACAGGCTCTAAAGCAGGTATTGCTGTTTGTTTTCTTTCTTTTGTTTTCTCTGTATTTTTGTTTAATGATTCAAATAGTAAAAATATTATTGCTAGATTTTTTTCATCCATTGAAAAAGCAAAATTATTTTTGATTTTTATTTTTATTTTTCTTGTTCCTAAAATTTACAACAATATAATTAATGATTTTTCATTTCAAAGCCGTATCGCCTATTTCAAGGGTGCATTAGAGATGGGAAAAGATAATTTTTTAACTGGTGTTGGTTGGGGAAATTTTAAATTTTATTATCCTTTTTTCCAGTCAAAAATCGAATACTCTGCAAATGATCCTCACTCATGGTTGTTTAGAGCTTGGGCTGAAGGCGGTCTTTTCGGTATTGCTTTATTGTTTATTTTTATTGTTTCTATGTTAAAGATATTTAAAAGACTTAAAGAAAATGATGAGAAATGTTTTTTTATTGCTGCCATCATGATTTTGATTCATGGCTTAGTTGACTTCCATGCCACATTTATACCCTTACCATTACTGGTTGGATCCTTTTTGGGACTATCCCTCAGAAGAGAAAAATTAAACCAATTTGATCAAGGTAGGAATTTTCTAAATATTTGGCCTATCAGTCTAGGTTTTCTGTCTTCTTTTTTTGTGGTAATGAATGTATTTTCATTAAAAAATTGTGATAACCAAGTTGCAAATCATCAATGTGTAAGCAATTACCTGGAAACAGGTTTTCATAATTTTTCCTCCTCCAGGCATGTTGAAAAAGCTTTGGAGTCTCAAAAATCTTTGAAATATTCTCATGTTAGACAGATTGTTGAAAACAGAGATAGATTTTCAAAAAACACAAGTATAAGGCAATCCTTGCTTGCGCTAGAAAACCCTCAAAAAGGTTTTATAAGCCAGCAAGAAAGATTGTTGATAGCTAGAGAGTTGCTTTTAATTGATGGCATCAACAGGCCTGAATTTGCTTTGATTTTTGCCACAGAAGCAAGCTATTTTTTTAGCTCTGACGAGAGTTTAAAAAATGAAACACTTGATGTAATCAATTCATTCCTAGATGAGTGGCCTAAATTCAACAGCAAGGAAGAAGTTTTCAGCTTTAAGCTTGATGCTAGATCTAGAAAGCTTGATATTGTTTTTGCTAAATTATGGGAAATAAAGTCAATATTAGAAAAAGAAAAGTCTCAAAAAGACCTAGCATTGATGGAATCTAAAAAATTTTCTGATTAATTAGATAGAATTTTCTCTAACGTAATTATTTAAAGGTGGTTGTAATCATGGCAAATTATGCTGATAGAGTTATAAATCAAGTCGTTGCACGGGATCCTAATCAAATTGAATTCATCCAGGCAGTTAAAGAGGTTCTTGAAACTTTGTCTCCTATTTTAGATTCTGATAAAAAATATGAAGAAAACAGTATTCTTGAAAGAATTGTTGAACCTGAAAGGGTTATTATGTTTAGGGTTCCATGGGTTGATGATGCTGGCAGGGTTCAGGTTAATCGTGCTTTTCGAATTCAGTTCAATAGTGCTATAGGGCCTTACAAAGGTGGCTTGAGGTTTCATCCGTCTGTAAACCTTTCAATATTAAAGTTTCTTGCTTTTGAACAAATATTTAAAAACAGCTTAACAACACTGCCGATGGGTGGTGGAAAAGGTGGGTGTGATTTCGATCCAAGAGGAAAAACGGATGGTGAAGTTATGAGATTTTGCCAATCTTTTATGTCTGAGCTATCTAGACATATTGGATCAAACACTGATGTTCCTGCAGGTGATATTGGAGTTGGAGCACGAGAGATAGGCTATTTGTTTGGACAGTACAAAAAGCTAAAAAAGGAGTTTACAGGTGTTTTGACTGGAAAAAGTTTAAACTGGGGGGGCTCACTGATAAGGCCTGAAGCAACAGGTTATGGTTGTGTTTACTTTGTTGAAGAAATGCTGAAAGCTAATTCTGATTCTTTAAAAGATAAAATGGTGGCAATATCTGGTAGCGGAAATGTAGCTCAGTTTGCTTGCGAAAAGGTTAATAGCCTTGGAGGCAAAGTGGTATCCTTTTCTGATTCTGATGGGACCATTTTTGATCCTGATGGTATTGATAATGAAAAGTTAGCTTATGTTATGGATTTGAAAAATGTTCAACGTGGCAGGATAAAAGATTATGTTGGAAAATATCAAAATGCAACTTTTGCAAAAGGGAATCCTTGGTCAATTGATTGTGATATTGCTTTGCCGTGTGCCACTCAAAATGAAATTTCTACTTTGGATGCAAAAGAGTTAATAAAAAATAATTGTCTTGCAGTTTCTGAAGGTGCAAATATGCCTACAACCCCTGATGCTGTAGAGTGTTTTCAAAAGGCAAATGTTCTTTATGGTCCAGGAAAAGCAGCTAATGCAGGTGGTGTTGCTGTCAGTGGTTTAGAAATGTCTCAAAATTCAATTAGAACCAATTGGACAAGGGAGGAGGTTGATTCAAAACTTCAATCCATTATGCAGAGCATTCACAAACAATGCATCACAACAGCAGAGTATTATGGTTGCAGTGGTGACTATGTTACAGGAGCAAACATTGCTGGTTTTACAAAAGTTGCTGACTCTATGATTGACCAAGGTGTAGTTTGATTGATTTAATTTATGTTTTGGCTTGAAGTCTATAAATTTTTAGGCATTTTATTTTTTGAGCTTTTTAAGTTTTATTTATTAATTTCAGGAAAGTCTAGTGAATTTAATTCTCTTAGGTTGGGTAATTTTTCTAAATTTCCAAAATCTAGAATATGGATACATTCTGTTAGCGTAGGTGAACTTAAAGCAGTCGAACCTTTCATCAAAGAGCTAAAAAAAAGAAAACATCAAATAGTGCTTAGTGTAGGAACCAGAGCTGGTTTTGAGTTAGCTAAAAGCATTTACGCGAAAGATTCAAGTGTTTTTGTAACTGTCATTCCATTTGATTGTGTCAAAACTGTTAAATCTTTTTTAAACAACCTGCAACCAATGGCTGTTTTTTTTGTTGAAACTGAGCTTTGGCCATTATTCGTACATGAATGCAAGAAAAAGAGCATCCCTTTATTTTGGCTAAATGGGCGGGTTTCCGATCGTGCTTTTAAGTCAACAGGACTTTATCAAATTGCTTTGTCATGGATGATTCCTCAGTTTGACCTTTGCTTAATGAGGAGCCTAGAAGACCTACGCAAGGCTTCTTTGATTTCAAGTTCAGGTAATTACGGAAATATAAAGGGGGTTTGTCTGGGTGATATCAAATATGACAAACCTTTTAGAAAATCAACCTTGAAAAGATCGAATTTCATAAAAAAGAACGAAAAGGTAATTGTTTTAGGTAGTTCACATGAGGGAGAAGAAAAAATAGTATTTTCTTTATTTGATAAACTTGTTAAAAAATTTAAAAATTTAAAATTGATTATTGCACCTAGGAAAATAGAAAGAATTGAAAATATTAAAAAAACATTTTCGGATAAAAAAGTTTTAAATTGGTCTGATCTCAATAAAGGAAATAAAGAGGCGTTTGACATTCTTATGATAGATGAGATGGGCATCTTATCTCAAGTTTACTCTATTGCTGATATTGCTCTTGTAGGTGGTTCCTGGGTTAAGAGGGGTGGCCACAACCCAATTGAACCTTGTTTTTTTGGCATTCCTACTGTTTTTGGGCCATCAATGGAAAATTTTAGAGAAGTTGCTGGTGATTTAATTAATTCAGGTGGTGCAGTTTCAGCTTCAGAATATGAACTTTTAGACATTGTTGAAAATTTGCTTCTAGATGACTCAAAGAGAAGGGAGGTCGGTTTGTTTGGTTTAGAAGCTGTTAATTCAAGAAAAGGTGTTTCAAAAAGAATGATTAATGAGATTGAGTTCTTGCTTTAACAAGCTCAGATAATTTAAATAGTCTAATTAAAGGTATTTTGTTTTTTTCAAAAAGATGAGTACTTCCTTCTTCTCGATCAACCATTGTTAATATAGCAATAACATTATGACCATTGTCTTGCATTGCTTCTACTGCTTTTAAAGCTGATGATCCTGTTGTTGTTACATCCTCTAAGATGATTACATTTGAATTTTTCTCCAGAAGTCCTTCAATTTGTTTTCCTGTTCCTCTATCTTTTTTTTCTTTCCTAACAACAAAAGGTAACCAGTTTATTTTTTTTGATTTTGCTTCTAGTGATATTGCATATGCTAAAGGGTCGGCTCCCAATGTAAGGCCACCAATTGCATCTATTTTTATTTTTTGATCAATGATTTTTTGAATAATCAGGTTTGCTGTAGTTTTGAGCAAGCTTGGATTCATTGTGATTATTTTTCCATCCAGATAGTATTTACTTTTCTTACCAGAAGCCAAAGAGAAAAAATCTCCTTCATTTGCAATTTTTAGCGCTTTTTCTGAAAGTGTTTTTAGTATTTTATTTTTTTGAGAAGCATTCATACTTTAGGTAATTATAGATATAGGATAGATAAGGTTGATAAGGTTTTATAGCCTAAAACTGTTTAATTGGAGTAAATTTTATTCCATTTTACTTAAAATAGAAGATATTAATGGTTTTTTTATTTAGCTTTTTTGCTTTTTTTGCTTTTCTGAACAGTCCAGAAAGCACACCTGAAAGATTACGTTTTTCAGAAGTCTCGTTTTCGGCTGCTGTTCAAGAATCTTCCATTAGGTGTTTGGATCCAAAATCTGGACAAGAGCTTTCTGAGGAAAAAGTACAAGAAGGTGTTTCTTGTATAGCTGAGATAAAAAATAACAATGGGGTTTCTTATCAGTATTTACATCCCAAGATGTCTATTGACTGGGATGCTTTAGCTTTTAATGATGTTGGTATTGTAGTAACCCCAGAAAGCACACAACTTGTCATGGGTCAGTCATTGACCTTGGCAATTACAGTTACTGCTCCAAATGGCCTTCCTCTCGGTTCTGTTTTATCATTCAATGCACCGCGTGGCGTCAAGCTTGATGGTCAGGATTCTGAAATTATTTTGCCAAGTATGAATGTCGGTGATGTTTATGTAACTGAAGTTGATTTAAAAAATTATGATTTAACTCAACATGGTTCTAAAACATTAGAAATGTTTGTTTTGACTGATTCAGACACTGTTATATCAAATAAAACTAATGTAAATATACAGATTTCACCTGATCGTTTATTTTCTCTAGGTGTTATATCAGGCAAGGTTTGGCTTGATTCGGATGAAAACAGATATCAAGATGAAAATGAAAAGGGTGCTGCTGGTGTTCTTTTAAAGTTTGAAAATGGCACCACTGTTAGAACTGATCAAAATGGGAGATTTCATATTGATGGTTTGGCTCCTGGCTCCAGGGTTGTTGAGGTTGTTTCTGGGGTACCAGAAGGATGGAAACCTGCTTTTGGGTATGAAGTGCAAAATATTTTAGTTTTACCTGGTAGTCTAGCAACTTTAAACATCCCCCTTTCAGAAAGTCAAGAAAAATGGCAAAGAAAAACAGGTTTTGGAGTAATTGGATCATTTACTCTTGGTTCTTCAGATACTGCTGAAGGTTCATTTAGATATATAGGTAATTATTCAGGCTTAGAAATGGAATTGTCTTATTCTGATGGATTGAGAGATTGGAATGATAGATCTTTAAATTGGAATCAAGGACTAGATTTTTCTAGACATAATTATCTTTTTTCAGACACTTCATCAAGCTCGCATAGCCATGGTTCTGGCTTTAATTGGAGCTTAAGTTCTTCAAATGCTAGCCTGAGGTACGGAAACGTAAGATCAAAAGACACGAACCTGTCTCTTGCAAGACATGATTTGTCTTTTGAGGGCTATGAATTGAATTGGAGCAAAAACCAAACTTCTTTAAAATCAACGCTTTCAGAAAAACCTGTACAGAAAACTAAAGACATATTTAAAAATAATAATGGTTTTGTTTACAGGTTAAGAAATATAGAGAGAAAACACGATTCAATCAAGGTTCATTTAGATGTTTACAGGTTTGATGGAAGTCATGCAGGTTCCTGGAAGCTCGATGAATCTATTGATTATGTGCACGAAAACGGAACAATCAGGCTTCTTTATCCTCTGGAAGAGATTGCTCAAGAAAAATATGGATACCTAAATGGGGAAGATCTCTTTATCAATGTTTCTTACGATTGGATACTTCAAGAATCTGATCGAGGAACATGGACAACTAACATAAAGCATAATTTAGGAAATGGTTGGAATTTTGGAATAACTAAAGTTAATGAAGCTCGACAAAATGGAGATTATGAACTTGAAGGTCAGAATATAAACTTCAAAGGTTCTTCTTTTTCTTTAGGTTATCAAACTGCTAGAACAAAATCTTCTGATACAGGTGAATACATTTCTGAAGATGGAGGGGTAACTTTTGAACATGTTGAAGCCCTGCAGGAAGGAGACTGGAATCAATCTGATAAATTCAATGCTTCCCTTAATGCTGGAAATATAGGTAATTTTTCTTATTCAAATTCAAATATGCAAAAAGGATTTAGCTCAAAAGATGTCTGGGTTGGTCAAGATAAAAAAATAACAGAAATTGGTTTTAGCAATTCAAACTTTTTAGGTTTTTTTGGTGCAAACGCTTCTTTATATAAAGAAAAACATACCTTGAGTCAAAATGCTTATACAAGATCCAAAATTGACCTTTCTAAAAATGTTAGTGGTTTTGGACGCATTACCCTATCAAAAGAATCTCGTAAAGATCCTAATTTGTTGGAAGAAAAACTTACAACTTATTTTAATAAAGACTTAGGTCATGGCTTGAAATTTCAATTTAGAAATACAAATGTTCAGAAAGCTTACAATAGCGGCATTTTGGATGAAAGAGAATTTAAGTTCTCCAGTGCATCGAGCCAAGGTAATTGGAATTTAAGAAAATTACAAAACTCCTGGAGACATTATTCTGAATTAAACATGAAGGGCAACTTTTTTACAAAAGATTTAGATTTGAAGTTGTCACGTGATGTTCGGTCAAATTGGAGCAACCCAAAACATAAATTGCAAATGTTTAAGTACGAACAAAGCATAAACGGGGCCTTGTCTGTATCTGTGACTGATGTTATAGAAGAGCAAGGAAAATGGGTTGACCTTAGGGAAGATTTGAATCTAAATTGGAAACCAAATTCCTCAAACAACATAAATGCAAATATTGTTCTAACTGGAAATGATGTATCTGATGAACAGTGGGAAGGATATAACCTTGGTGGAAATCATTCAGTTTATGGATGGAATGTAAATTGGGGTGCTAATCAATACTTGAATCCTTTCAATAATGGACATAGGCATAAAACTCTTGAATCAAGAATTACAAAATCTATCAATGATGCAACAAAGTATTCTTTTACGACTGACAGGAAGAGAGAAACCTCTTTGGACAACACTTTAAAAGAGTATACAAAATTTGCTTCATCTTTGGTTTGGACACCTTCTGACAATCTTTCCTTTAGCGGCTCAGCTTTAGAAATTAGGGATAATGGCTGGACTGAATTTTCAGATCACAATATACAAACTTATTCAGCATCCTGGCAACCAAACTCTTTAACTTTTACGGGCAGGTATAGTTCAAGATCTTCTTTGAATGCTAATGGAAATGAAAACATTGCCATTAAGTCATTGAAAATTGGTTACCAATACAAGAGTTGGACGTTTTCAGCTGAAGATAAGATTATGTATGGCGATATTAATGAATCTGGTCACAGGTTTGAAATTGGAAAATCAATCACAAATGGCTTAAGAGTCATTGTTGGTTATTCTGATGGAGGTGCAAGTGATATGTTTTTGAGTCCCGACAATCAAGATGGTTTGTATTTAAGGTTTTCTGGCGCTTTTTAATTTTGAAAAATTTTGTTAATTTTTGGATTAAGAAAGGCGTCATCATTAAACATCCTGAATCTGTATATATTGATGAGAATGCTGAGATAGGTAAGAATGCAACAATCCATCCTTTTTCTTGCATAACAGGCACTACAAAAATAGAGCCAGGATGCGAAATCGGACCTGGTTCAGATATCCAGAATTCATACATTGCACAAAAGACAAAAGTGGTAAGGTCAACTATTTCAAATTCAAGCATAATGTCTAATTGCAATATAGGGCCTTATTCCCATATTAGAAACAAGGTAGAAATTGGTGAAAATTGCAGAATTGGTAATTATGTTGAAATTAAAAAATCCATTATTAAAAACAATGTAAAGATAGCACATCTTGCTTATATTGGGGATGCTGAGATATTTGAAAATGTTAACATAGGAGCTGGAACCATAACTTGTAATTTTGATGGAAAGAAGAAGAATAAAACGATAATAAAAAGTAATAGTTTTATTGGAAG
>DLTY01000022.1:19786-23267 GCA_002501535.1 bacterium UBP7_UBA7824 | reverse complement strand
TAGCAGAAGCTGGTGCTGACGTTGAGATCGAGTAATAATTTTTAATAAAATTGTAGTTTTTTACGCTTTTTGCGTGTTGTTATTTATATAAGAGGGGTTTGCTATGTCAAAAAATGATTCTAGGGTTCCTGCTGCTGAAATAAAAGATTTTTCAGTACAGGAAACATTCACAGATGCAATCAAACATGATTTGATTCGACATCAAAAGAAAAGTTACGAATACTTTACAACTAAAGGTATTGATAGAGTGATGAGGGAAGTTTTCCCTGTGACTTTTGAAGATAAGAAAGTTACACTTTCTATTCCAGAAGGAATGTCTTCTTTTCAGTTAGATGACCCTGATGAATCAATAGAGTCTTGTAGAAAATTAGGAAAAACCTATGCAACCTCTTTATCCATCCCAGTTCAGCTCTATAGAGAGGAGACGGGAGAGTTTAAGGTCCAGGAGTTAAGAATTGGAAACGTTCCTAAAATGACTCCAAGCGCTACATTTATTATTAATGGAATTGAGAAAACTTGTGTTTTCCAGTTGCTTAGAAGTCCTGGCATATTCTTTAAAAGAGAAAATGTAAATCAAAAAAATGAAAACAATGTTGCAAAATTTGTTCCTTCTAGAGGTAATTGGATGGAGTTTAATTTAGATGCAAGAAATAGATTTTGGATTAGGTTAGGTAAATTTAGAAAATTTCATCTTGCAACATTCCTTAAAGCTTTAGGTTTTGAATACAGAACCGTTAAAGGAAAAAAATATCCTGGAGAACTTGTTTTTGTTAGCGAATCTAAAGCTTCTAAAAAATCTGAAGAAAATATGGACAAAAGGAAAAAGGTTGCTTCTTACAGAAAACAGTTTGTTAAAGTTTGTGAAGGTTGGAAAGCAAAATCATCTGTTAAGGATGATGAAGGAAAAGTTATAGTCAAGAAAGGTCAGCTTTTAACAAAAGAGCATGTTGATGCAATTCAATATCTTCCTGAAAATGATGGAAAAGAACCTTATGTTGAATTAGATGTTGCAAGCTACCCTGATGTCAAGATTGGAAAAGACGAAGATGCACCTTGGGCTTTTCAGAAATGTTTTGAAGATGGGATGACTTCAGGTCTTTTAAGCAGGGATGAATGTATAAAAGAAATTTATTTGAATTTTAGACCTAATGATCAGGTTCCATCCTCTGAAGCAGCTCTTGATTTTATCTGGAAGAGATTTTTTGAAGGTGAATATTATGACCTTTCTGAAGTTGGAAGATACCAAATAAATCAAACTTTTCAAAATGAAGACGTTCCACTTTCTCATCAAAGATTAACTATTCAAGATGTTGTCAGAGGTATTGATTTTTTGATAAACAAAGTTAGAGAAGAAGAAGATTCTGATGATATCGACCATCTTGGAATAAGAAGAGTTAGAGGTGTTGGAGAGATGATTGCTGGAGAGCTCAAGAAGGGCTTAATGGGAATGGTCAAAATGGCAAGAGAGAAATCAAGAACTCAGGACGGCGAAACGCAAACACCACAAACTTTGATAGTTCCAAAATTAGTTTTAAGACCAATAGACAGATTTTTCAGCACTGGTGAACTTGTTCAGTTCTTAGATCAAACAAATCCATTTTCAGAGCTTGTCCATAAAAGAAAACTTTCAGCAATGGGTCCTGGTGGTCTTTCCAGAAAGAGAACAGGTTTTGAAGTTAGAGATGTTCATAAAACTCATTATGGAAGAATTTGCCCCATCGAAACTCCGGAAGGTGCAAATGTTGGATTGATAACAAGTTTGTCTTTATGGGCAAGAATAGATGAAAAAGGTTTTATTGAAACCCCATATATTCCTGTTGAAGGTGGTAACGTCAAGTTTCCGAAAAAAGAAAAAGATGTTCAGTTTTTTAATGCTCTAGAGGAAGAGGATTTTTATGTTGCCTCTTCATGTGTTTTCGTTGATCAAAAAGGAAATATTTCAGGACCGTCACATAAGGATAGGAGTCCAGCAGAAGCTGTTAGGGTCAGTGCAAGGCATAGAAGAGAACCACAATGGGTTGATTCATCACAGGTGACACATTTAGATTATAGTAACGACCAATTGGTAGGTGTTTCAGCTTCACTTATACCTTTCTTGGAGCATGATGATGCAACAAGAGCTTTAATGGGTGCAAACATGTTAAGGCAATCTTGCCCGCTGTTAAACCCTTCACCTGCAAGTGTTTTTACTGGAATGGAATCTGCAGCAGCAGATTCAAGTGGTTATGTTTTGAAGGCAAAAGGTCCAGGCAAAGTCGTAAGTGTCTCTCCTGACCCTGATTATCCTGAAGAAGGAAGCAAGATAACAATTGAATACGATAAAGCTCAACCTCTTGACGATAAAGGAAAAGAATCAAAAAAGCATGTTCTTTCTTTAAGAAGATATGCGAGAAGTAACCAAAGTACTGTTATCGATCAAAAACCTGTTGTTAAATCCGGAGATAAAGTCAAGAAGGACTCAATACTTACTGATGGACCTGGTATTAAGAATGGTGAATTAGCGTTGGGCCAAAATTTAACTATTGCTCTCATGAGTTTAGATGGATACAATTTCGAAGATTCGATTGTTGTAAGTGAAAGAGTTGCTAAACTCGGTCTTCTCGACAGTGTGCAAATTGAAAAGTTTGAATGTGTTGCGAGAAGGACAAGATTAGGAGAAGAGGTTATCACAGCTGATATTCCAAACGAGGATGATTCTTTGTTATCAAATTTAACAAGAGATGGAATAGTGCGAGTAGGTACTGAAGTAGGTCAAGGACAATTGCTTGTTGGTAAGCTTACTCCAAAACCGGAAAAAGAAAGAACACCAGAAGAGAAGTTGATTTGGAAAATAATGAACCAAAAAGGATCCGACATGAGAAATACCTCTTTAAGAATGCCTACAGGTGAGCATGGAGTTGTTATACGTGTTGACACCTTGTCAAAAGAAGACAGTGGTGTTGAACTAAGACCAGGTGTTTTGCAGAAAGTTGATGTTTACGTTGCAATAAAAAGAAGACTAACTGTTGGTGATAAATTAGCAGGAAGACATGGGAACAAAGGTGTTGTTAGTACGATCTTACCTGAAGAAGACATGCCATTTTTATCAGATGGAACTCCAGTTGATGTTATTCTGAATCCCTTAGGTGTTCCTTCAAGAATGAATATCGGACAATTAATGGAATTGCATTTAGGCTGGGCAAGCAAACATGGTGGAAATAGAGCAAAGGTTCCTGTTTTTAATGGTTGTTCAATGCAAACAATACAGGACGAGCTTGAGAAAAATGGTCTCAGAAGAGATGGTAAGAGTATTGTTTATGATGGCAAAACTGGGGCAAAATTGGAAAATGATGTTGTTGTTGGAGTCATGAGCATAATGAAATTAAACCATCTTGCTGAAGCAAAAGTTCATGCCAGGTCAATTGGCCCTTATTCATTAATAACACAACAACCCTTAGGTGGAAAGGCTAGAGGAGGTGGACAGAGGTTTGGTGAAATGGAA
>DLTY01000022.1:16976-19498 GCA_002501535.1 bacterium UBP7_UBA7824 | reverse complement strand
GGTTTGGTGAAATGGAAGTTTGGGCCCTGGAAGCTTACGGTGCAAGTAGAGCCTTGCAAGAGATGCTGACTATTAAAAGTGACGATATTGAAGGAAGAAACTTGGCTTATAAAAAAATGACTAGAGGTGAGGCTATTGACCTTTCACTAAAGCCGGAAAGTATCAACAATCTTGATAAAGAAATAAGAGGTTTAGGTTTAGATTTAGAGTTTTTTCAACATAGCGACAAGAATGAATTTTCTGAAGAGATATTAGATAAAAGTGATAAAAATGAAGATTCAAGTGAATCAGAAGTTGAATCAGAAGCAAATGAAGATTCAAATACTGAAGTTGAGCAAAAAGTAACGTCTGAGGAGAATGAAGAAAATGAGTAAAAAACAAATTTCAGCTTTAAGAATTTCTATAGCAAATCCAGAAAAAATTAAAAGTTGGGGTGGTGAGGTTCTTCAGCCAGAAACTATCAACTATAGAACTGGCAGACCTGAACCAGATGGTTTATTTTGTGAAAAGATATTTGGTCCAACAATAAGTTTTGAGTGTTACTGTGGTAAATACAAAAACATAAGAAGAGACAACTTGGAATGTGAAGTCTGTGGAGTTTCAGTAACCCATAAGAGGGTAAGAAGAAGATGGATGGGAACTATCAAATTGGCTGCATCTGTTGTTCACCCTTGGTTTTTAAGCATTCAGCCTAAAAATGTATTGCAAAATGTTTTAGGCCTTTCTAAAAGAGCGACAAAGCAAATTGTTTACTATATGAAGTATGCTGTTGTTTTTCTTGACCAAACAAAAAAAAGCAATCTTTTAGACAGGGTTCCTAATGCAAAAGGTAATGCCAGATGGCAAGATCCAAAACATTTATCTAAAATTTTAAATGTTTCTGTTGCCGACCTTGATAATATTGATTTATCCATGAAGCAAAATATCATGTCTATGAGGCTGCAAGAGTACAGTGGCAGCTTGAAGGATTGGGTTGAGGCTGAAATACAACTTTTATTATCAAGAACAAACAGACCGAATTATTGGAATACCAAAAAAGCGGTTGAAGTTTTATTCGAAGACATTGGAGGTTCTCAGATTGCAGAAGCTTTTATCGACCCAAAAAGTAATGAGTCAATATTGGAAGCTGACAGTAAGATCGATTATAGAACTATTCAAAATTTGATAAGTTCAGTAGATCATGAGAGTTTAAAGCTCCTAAAAATCAAAGTTGGAAAAACCCAGAGAACTTTAGGGAAAATTGTTGAACAGAGAGTTTCTAAAGAGGTTTTAAAGCTTCCTTCTGGAGAAAAGGTTGATCCAAGAAATGATCAAAGTTGGAATGATTTATTTTGGAAGCTTTTAAAGGATGATAGTCCTTTCCAAACGGCAAACATTAAAGAAATACAACAATATAACGAAATTCAAGAAAGATCCATAATGTCTCAAGAACATTTGGTAAATGGTTTGGATTTGTTTTGGGGCCTTGAAGGTTATGACCCTCTAAAAGAGGGAGATAGTGAATCTGCTTTTATGTTTTCAGGTGATCAAAAAAGAAACCTTGATAACATAAGTAGGATTATTGAAAAAAGAGGAGGCATTCCTTCTGACCAAGTTTTTAAAATAGAAACTGGAGGTAGGGCTATCAAGGAAATGCTAAAACGCATAGACGGAAGTGGAGGAGAGGATGCTTTGGCGGCAATAGTTAAACAGCTTGATTCATCTTTGGCAAAGATGACAAAGACAAGAGCTAGAGATGTTAAGAAAAGATTAAGAGTTATGAAGCAGTTTCTCCGAAGTAGGAGATATGCTGAAATAAAGGCAAATAGACTTGAGTGGATGGTTTTTGAAACACTTCCTGTTATCCCTCCTGACTTGAGGCCTATAGTTAGTCTTGAAGGGGGAAGGCAGGCAACAAGTGATATAAATGAACTTTATCACAGGGTTGTGACAAGGAATAAAAGACTTAAAAATATGGTAAAAATTCGTGCTCCTGAGGTGATTGTTAATAATGAAAAACGTCTTTTGCAGCAGTCTGTAGATGCATTGTTTGACAATCAGAGAAGCCAAAAATCAGATAAAGATCCCAATGGTAGACCTTTTGAATCTTTAACCGATACCTTAAGAGGCAAGAAGGGTAGGTTTAGACAAAATCTTCTTGGAAAAAGAGTTGATTATTCTGCAAGGGCTGTAATTGTTGCAGGTCCTACTTTGAAGTTGTGGCAATGCGGATTGCCTAAAAAGATTGCTTTAGAGCTATATAAGCCTAAATTAAGAAATGTGCTTGAAGAAAAAGGTCTTATTGATGGTGTCAGTTCAAAAGACCCCATTTCTGAGCTTTTGCAAAAAGGAGCAAAGGAAAGAAGAAAAGTTTGGGATATATTAGCTGAGCTTATCAGCACTTCGGTCGTTATGTTAAACAGGGCTCCAACTCTACATAGGCTCGGCATACAGGCTTTTCAGCCTATTTTGACAGATGAATCTGCGATCAGGCTTCATCCATTAGTTTGTACACCATTCAATGCTGACTTTGATGGTGATCA
>DLTY01000022.1:0-16669 GCA_002501535.1 bacterium UBP7_UBA7824 | reverse complement strand
GATGGTGATCAGATGGCTGTTCATTTACCTCTTTCTGAAGGTGCTCAGGCTGAAGCTAGACTGCTTATGCTTTCTACTAATAATCCTTTTGTTCCCGGAACAGGCTCTCCATCTAATTTGCCTAGTCAGGATGTCATACTTGGACTTGCATATTTAACATCTAACCCTAAGCAAAAATTTGAGATTTCAAGAAATGATCTTTCAAGTGCAAAAAAATTAGAGAAAAATTTTGTAGGACATGTTTTTACTCGTAATCTGTCTTCTTCAAATTCTCCGTTTAAAAAAATAGTTAAATGTAAGTGGAGTTTTTTAGATCAAGATTCAATTAAAGATATCAGGTCAAAATGGCCTAAAGATGTTGACAAGATCACTTTGCCAATATCAAAAATAAGAGCTTCTTTTACTTCTCCAAGTGAGGCTAGATTAGCATATGAGTCACAACGTAAAATTGATGATGAGCAAGCCACGCCATTATCTGTTAGAGATGTTATTTTGGTTAGAAATAAAAATGGTTCTGGCTATGTTGTTACAACAGTTGGAAGGATTATATTCAACCAACTTCTTCCAAAGGAAGTTGGATTTGTTGACAAGCCCGTTTATATTAAAGAGCTTAGAGAGATAAATAATCGAATTTTGAATAATTGCCCTCAGGTTGAGGCTATAAAGATATGTGATGCCATTAAAGACCTTGGTTTTAGGCAGTCCAGTCTTGCCGGTATATCTTTATCTGTTGATGATGTTATTATCCCCGAAAGAAAACAAAGAATTATTTCACTTGCAGAAGAAGTTGAATCTTTAATTGCCACAGCTTACAATGGTGGCATTTTGACTCCTGAGTTAGCTGGAATGTGCAATCAAAGACTTAAGACAAGTCTTACTTTTGCTGAAAAGAACCCTAGGACTAAAGGTTTAGAACTTGTTAGACCTAATGAATTAGGTAGACCAGCAAGTAAGAAAGACAACAATAATCCTTCGGCATGGTCTGATGGCTTAAGCCCTCTTTCTGGAAAAAAATTAAAAGATAGAAGGTTCACAAAAACTGATCATGAAACCATAATTGAAGCTCTTTGGAATAGGGCGACAGAGAGGATAACAGAGCTTTTGATAGAGGCTGGAGAGCAGGCTGAAGATAATTCTTTGATGTTGATGATTAATTCTGGAGCAAGAGGAAAGATGGATCAGGTAAGACAATTAGCAGGAATGAGAGGCTTGATGGCTGATCCAACAGGTAAGCTAATCCTTTCGCCAATTAAGAGTAACTTTAAAGAAGGGTTATCAGTGCATGAGTATTTCAGTTCTACACATGGTGCTAGAAAAGGTCAAACTGATACAGCATTAAGAACTAGTAGATCTGGTTACCTAACAAGAAGACTTGTTGATATTGCCCATTCTCTTTATATCGTAGAGGAAGATTGTGGAACTATCAGAGGTGTAACAAAGAGGCCACACTATAAAACAAAGAAAGAAGAAAATGCAGCCTTAAGTCTTTTTGGTCCAAAATGGCTAGAAAAAGATGGTCCTTTTGATTGGAGTTCCTTTAAGAGAAGGATACTTCATAGATATACTGCTGAAAGGATTTACGACGAAAAAGGTAATATTTTCTGTGACGAAAGAGTTCTGATTACTGAAGACAATGTTCAAAAGATAGTTGAGTTAGTTAAAAATAGAAGCATTAAAGCAGCTAAAAAGAATTCATGGAGTAGCATATCCAAATCAGGCTTGGCGGGAGTTAAGCTTTTGTCACCAATCACTTGCAATTCTTCACGAGGCTGTTGTGCTCGTTGTTATGGATACAACAAAGCAACAGGTGCTCCTGTAAGCATGGCTGATCCTGTTGGCGTCATAGCTGCACAATCAATTGGAGAGCCTGGAACACAGTTGACAATGAGAACCTTCCATACTGGAGGTGTAGCTGGATCTGATGTTTCGGACATCACACAAGGTCTTCCTTTGGCTGAGATATTTTTTGAAGTTTACCAAAGTAGATTTAAGCCTGACCTCAAGGGAGAAGGTGCTGTTTTGAGTCCTATTTCTGGAGTTATAACAAACATCAAAGAGCTAATAGATAGTAATAGGTATAGCTATGAAGTATCTATAGCTCCAAAAGGTTCAAAGAAAAAAAGAAAAACAAAAGCTTTAGCTGATTCTGTGAATATCCTTATTCCAAGAAATCGAGACATCAAAGTTAGGGTTGGGGATGAATTAAGCGTTGCTGATCCAATAAGTAGTGGTTTGAGAAGTCCTGTTGAGATATTATCTGCTCAAGGTATTGATTCGGCTCAGTCATATGCTTTAGACAAGATTCAAAATGTTTACAGATCTCAAGGTGTAGATATTTTTGATATTCACTTTGAAGTTATATTGAAAGAAATGTTTAGATATGTCAAGGTTATAGATGGAGGTGACTCTACGTATATGCCTGATGATAAAGTTCCAATAAATGAAATAAGATCTATTAACAAAAGGCTTGAAGCTGTTGGTGGAAGAAGGATTACCTGGGAGCAAATCATGGTGGGCCTTAAGAAGGGAGCAAGCAATAGCAGTTCATTCCTTTCTGCTGCTAGTTTCCAAATGACAGCAAGCGCTCTTATGGAGGCTGCAATAGAAGGAAAGTTAGATTTCTTGAACGGCTTGAAAGAAAATGTTATAGTCGGTGAAAGAGTTCCTGTTGGTACTGGTTTTAGAAATTTTGAAGATGTTGGATATGAGGTTGAAGGTGTTCCTTTTGGAACTGGTGTGCTTGATGAAGATTTGGAAGGTCTTTCTTCTTGAAGATAGATTTTTTCTGAATTAAATTTTTTTTAGTAATTTAATTCCAGAATGGCCAAAATTGATTCACCAGGTAAGAGGTTCCAATACCTGTTATAACTCCAGCTGTGACTTCAATTGGTGTATGCCCAAGTATTTCTTGCAGCTCTTGAAAATCTTTTTTAATTGTTTCTGCATCTTTTCTTTCCAATAGGTCACCCATCAAGCTATTTATTGCTTTTGCATGCTCTCCAGTTTTTCTTCTTATACCCAATGCATCAAATATAACAAGTGTTGCCCATATTATCGCTACGCCAAATATTGGTGATTCAAAACCATAATTAATCCCAACAGACCAAGCTCCAGCAATAGAAAAAGAAGTGTGGCCTGAAGGCATTCCTCCATAAGCAATAGAAGATTTTTCGTTAATTTTTATTTTTTGAAGTAGCATTTTTATAATGGTTCCGAAAAGAGAACCAAAACATGCACTTGCAAAAACCTTATTTGCTAATATTTGAACAAATATATTCATATTTCTTTTTTACCAAACAGGATAATCATAGTAAGAATTAAAGGTAAAAGTATTAAAAAGTTGTATTTAGTAAGAGGATCCATTCCCGGAACTATTGACCCTAAGAGGTATTTTACTTTTCCAGCAATAGAAAAAGAATCAAAAGAGTTCAGGAAGGAGATTAATGTTGGAGTCAAAGAAAAACATAAAGCTAAAGTGTTTTTTTTGAAATGTATTAATAACCCACAGATTAAAAGTCCCCATACTGATCTGAACAAAAGAAAGGATATCCATAATTCTGTATCTAAAGAACTACCTAAAAGCAATAATGCACTTCCAAAAAGTCCAGTAGCTCCTAAAGATGCAAGATGTGCAAGAAGATAAGTTACTTTGATTTCTTTATTGGAAAAATTATTATTTTTGTAAAATTTGAAAATTTTATTTTTTTTATTATTTTTGCAAAAAATAAAAAATCCAAAATCATATAAAAACATTGAAAGAATCATTAATTTGGGATTGTTTAAAGTAGGAAGCATTGTGATTAGCCACCATATAGGCAAGTAAAGGCTGCTTGTCATCGCTGACCAGCTCCATTGTGTCGCTGTAAGTATCTTTATTAGTTTTTTCATAGATCTATGTTTAATTTTGAAAATTTTGAAAAATTGTCAATTTCTTTTATTTTTGAAACTTCTTCTTCAAGCGTAGATATCTTCCAACCATTATTTAATAGAGATGTTTCCCATATGAAAATACCTTTATCAAGATATTCCTGAGGTGATACTAATGTTTCAAATGTGTAAATATTGATTTTGTTTTTTGGATTGAGTTTTTCATGAAGTGATCCAGCAGGGCTTAAGACGTGAAATTTAGATGAATTCAAGTTGTCGCGTTCTTTTGATATGTAAATTTTGTTAAATTTTGTATTTTCAATTATTTCGAATTGATTTTTAGTTAATTTTTCATGTAGCGGGATTATTAAATTTTGATTACCCCAAAAGCGATTAAGGCATAATGTCAAAATGACTGTTTCATAAAATGTAAGTTCAAAAATTTTTTTAAATTTTATTTTTTGTATATCCTGATTCATTTCTTCGTTTTCAAAAAGTGTATTATTGCTTAACGATATATCTGCTATTATGTTTTTTACTTTTGCATGATTGGGAAAGGGTAACGGGTATTGAATTAAGCCATTTCGACTTGGTTTTACAGCATTCAGAAGGTTTTTGAGCAACTTTTGATTTATATTTCCGATAGAAAGAATGTTGATTTTTTTTGAATCTTCAGCTTTAAAAGGCGTGAAGTTTTGACTATATATATTTTTGGAAATTTTCATTTGTTTATTATCTAGAATTCTAAATAAGTTTTTTTTATGTGTCTTCTATAATCGAAGTGACAATGTCTGATTTGAAAATTACACCAAAGTCAATATACCTTAAAAGAAGGTCTTTCATCAGGAACTCTTTTTTTGGAATCTCAAGTCTTGGCTTTTCCAAACTTGCAAAATTTTCGTCTTTGGTTTCAGAAAGTGATAAACCTACATCGTATGAAGCAATTACTTCTTATAACAATTTTTATGAATTTGGCACTTCAAAAAGCGATCCTAAAAAAAATGCATCAAGACTAAGCACGAATCCATGGAGCATAGAGGTGAGTGGCTTATGTCGGTCCCCTAAAACTCTTGATATGGATGATATTTTTAAATTAAACAAAATTGAAGAAAGGATTTACAGGCTTAGATGTGTTGAGGGGTGGTCTATGGTAATCCCTTGGACAGGATTTTCATTAAGAGATTTTTTATTATCTTTTGAGCCGGAAGAGAGTGCACGTTATGTTAAGTTTGAAACTCTTTACAGGCCAGAAGAGATGATTGGACAAACAAGCAAAATTCTTGATTGGCCCTATGTTGAAGGGCTTAGGCTGGATGAAGCAATGCACCCATTATCTTTTTTATCAACTGGGATCTACGGTGAATCTTTATTGAACCAGAATGGAGCTCCTTTAAGACTAGTAATACCTTGGAAATATGGTTTTAAAAGTATTAAGTCAATTGTAAAAATAACTTTTGAAAGGGATATGCCTCTTACCTCTTGGGTTAAATCAAACCCAAGAGAGTATGGTTTTTATAGTAATGTAAATCCAGAAGTTAATCATCCCAGGTGGAGTCAAAAAACGGAAAGAAGAATTGGGGAATGGTTGAGAAGAAAAACTTTAATGTACAACGGTTATGGAGAGGAAGTTAAAGATCTTTATAAAAATATGGATTTAAAAAAATGGTTTTAGACAAAAAAAAATGTCTTTTTTTTTGCTGGATCATTATTGTTTTTAGTTTTATTTATCCATTTTTAAATAACTTTTATCTCATCAATCCAGTTGAAAGCATATTGCACTATTCGGGCCAAAGTTCAATTAGATTCTTGCTTTTAACTTTAATGATTACTCCATTAATTAAATTTTTAAAGCAACCTTTTCTTATATTTGCAAGAAAGATGTTCGGCTTAACATCCTTTTTTTATGTTTTGTTGCATTTTTTGGTTTATTTATTTTTTGAAATTGAATCTTTTGGTATTTATGAAGATTTTCAGGCAAGGCCTTTCATAGCTTATGGTTTTTTTGCATTTTTTTGCTTAATTCCTCTTGCGATTACATCTAATAATAAATCCATAAAGAAAATGGGTGTTAATAATTGGAAGAATTTACATCAATTGATTTATCCAGCTTTTGCCCTTTCTGCATTTCATTATTATTTAAAATCAGTATCTAAAGAAGGGCCAAAGCTAGCTTTAACTTATTTATTTTTTGGTTTATTTTTATTGTTTTTTCGTGCCTTTAAATTAAGTTTTCGTTCTAGAATTGATGACTAGTGCAATACAAAGACAATGTAGAAAGGCTATCGGAAAAAAATAAAAAAAATAATCCATTTTCCAGTATTAGAACATCAGATATAAAACTTTTTGTTACTGACATTGATGGCACGCTTACAAATGGAAAGTTATCATATGTAGATATTGCTGACATGGGTTCAGCAATTATTAAAGAGTTCAATGTTCATGATGGGTATGCTGGCAAATTACTTTCAGAAAAAGGGATTCCAGTTGCTGTTCTTTCAGGCAGGGCAGATTCTTCAAGCCTTTCAAGGGTTAAAGATTTAGGCTGGGATGTGGTCGGTCTTGGCGTTGATGACAAATTACAAGTTCTTTCAGAGTATTTGGAGAAGAAAAAACTAAATTTTTCTCAAGTAATTTATCTTGGTGACGACCTGAATGATCTTGAGTGTATTCAGAACTCTGCTTTAGGCTTCTGTGTTGCAGATTCACAAGACTTATTGAAGCAAAAATCTGATTTTGTTTTATCTAAAAAAGGAGGAGAGGGTGCATTGAGAGAGCTTGTTAACCTTTTTCTGAGTGTTGAATGAGTAAAAAGTGGTTCTTCCCTTTTGTTTTTTTAGGTGCAATTTTTGCTAATCCGGTATCTTTAACCATATCTGACCAAAACGGTAAAGCACTGGTTCAGCTTTCAGGCGAAGGCTCGCAAGATAACCTAGATGAGGCTTTGTTTCTGGAAGATATAGATATGGTTTTTTCACAAGGAGAAAAAAATTTGAACCTTAATGCTTCTAGTGGTTTTTGGAATCGAGAAGATGATAAGTTTTTCTTGAATGATGTTTTTATGAGCTCACCTTTAGGCTTTAATCTTTCAGCAGATTCTTTAAGCTTGGATGTTCTTGAGGGTAAAGCTTATGCCGACTCTTCTTTTGAGATAGATTATGGCCATGTTTTTATATCAGGAATTGGATTAAGTATAGAGATTGATGCTCTCTCAGGATCAATCGATAAAAGTGGGATGGTGACTTTAAGAGAATGAAAATACTTGTTATAGGTAGCGGTCCAATAGTTATCGGTCAAGCCGCTGAATTTGACTATTCTGGGTCTCAGGCTTGTAGAGCATTGAAGGAAGAAGGGCATGAGATTGTCTTGGTTAACAATAATCCTGCCACAATAATGACTGATGTTGATTTTGCTGACAGAACATATCTTGAACCATTGGTTTTAGAAACCTTGATTGAAATAATCAAAAAAGAAAAACCAGAAGGTTTATTAGCGACTTTAGGAGGGCAAACAGGTCTAAACTTAGCTGTTCAGCTAGGCAAGAGTGGTGCACTTGAAGAGCATAATGTTAAATTGCTGGGTACTTCTTTGGAATCTATACAAATGGCCGAAGATAGAGGTTCTTTTAAGGATCTGATGAATCAAATTGGTGAGCCGGTTTTGGAAAGTAAGGTTGTTAGAAATCTTGACGAAGCTGAAGATTTTTTGAAAAAAATGAGCCTTCCCTTGGTGATACGGCCAGCATATACTCTTGGTGGCTCTGGGGGTGGCTTTGCAAATGATGTTTCAAGTTTTATTGAAATCGTAAAAAATGGTTTGCAAATGTCTCCAGTCAGCGAAGTTCTTTTAGAAAAATCAATTTATGGCTGGAAAGAGCTTGAATACGAGGTTATGAGAGACGGAGCGGGCAATTGTATTACCGTTTGCAATATGGAAAATCTTGATCCAATGGGGGTTCATACTGGCGATTCAATAGTTGTTGCGCCAAGTCAAACATTAACAGACAAAGAATATCACAAGTTAAGAACTTCAAGTTTGAAGATTATTAATAGTCTTGATATCAAGGGTGGTTGTAATGTGCAATTTGCGCTCAATGAGGATGGTGAATATATAGTTATAGAAGTTAATCCTAGAGTTAGCAGGTCTTCAGCCTTGGCAAGTAAAGCGACAGGATACCCTATCGCTAGGGTTGCAGCCCTTATCGCTTCTGGAAAAACTTTGCCGGAAATAAGAAACAAGGTTACAGGAACTACAACTGCTTGTTTTGAACCTGCTCTTGATTACATAGTTACAAAAATACCTAGATGGCCATTTGATAAATTTCCAAAAGCGAACAGAGAGCTTGGGGTTCAAATGAAAGCAACTGGTGAAGTCATGTCTATAGGTAGAAATTTTAAAGAATCTTTTATAAAAGCTTTAGTTTCTCTTGAGATGCCTGGAAAAAAAATATTCCCCTTTGCTGAGAAGGAGGATGATTTCGTTAAATCTTTATTAAAAACTCCAACAGATCAAAGGATTTATGCAATTTTTGAATCTATATTTAGAGGTTGGGAAACTGAGGAAATTTGTTCTATCTCTGGTTGGAATCCTTTTTTTATAGAAGAGCTCAAAGAGTTACTTCGTCTTGTTTTTCTTGGGGAGCTTGGCACCAAAAGCCTATTGCAAGAATTTTTCGATCGAAATGATATTGATTCTTATGCTCATTATTCAAGAGAAGGTAAATCTGAAAAACCAAGAGAGAAAAGATCCTTTAGGATGGTTGACACCTGTGCTAGTGAATTTGAATCTTTTACAAGATATTATTATGGTACAGATGGCGAAAAGAGTGAATCCGAAAAAACAAAATCACCTATAGTTGTTATTGGTGGTGGCCCTATAAGAATCGGCCAGGGCATTGAGTTTGATTGTTGTTGTGTTCATGCTTTGCAGGCTATTCGCGAAAGTGGTTATGAGGCTGTAATGATAAACAATAACCCTGAAACCGTTTCGACTGATTTTGATTTCTCAGATCAATTATTTTTTGAACCTTTAAATCATGAAGATGTGTTAAAGGTTGTAGATGACATAGATGCAAAAGGTGTCATTGTCCAGTTTGGAGGACAGACAAGCATCAATATGGCTGACCAGCTTGAAAAAAATGGTGTTAACTTGTTAGGAACACCTCTTTCAGGAATTGACATTGCAGAAGACAGAAAGAAAATTGACAAGTTGTTGTCTAAGTTGGATATCAATATGCCAAAAGGATACACTGTTGATGATCCTGAAGACCTAGAAGAATTAATTGAAGTTTTAAAGTTTCCTGTATTGGTTAGGCCATCTTTTGTTCTTGGTGGAAGGGCAATGACTATAGCTTACACAAAAGAGGATGTCGTCGTTGCTGTAAGAGATGCTTATGAGCAGGTTGATGGAAAGAACCCAATATTAATAGACGAGTATATCTTAGGCAAAGAGTTAGAGATTGATTTAGTTTGTGATGGAAATGATATTTATGTTCCTGGTGTTATGGAGCATATTGAAAGAGCAGGAGTTCACTCAGGTGATTCAATGGCTGTTTTTCCATCATTTTCACTTGGCGAAGAAACAATTAGTGAAATTGTTGATATTGGTAAGAAGATTGCTTTTGGTCTTGGATGTATAGGTATGTTGAATATACAGTACATTATGTCAGAAGGTTCAATTTATGTTCTTGAAGTCAACCCGAGAGCAAGTAGAACTGTTCCATTTTTAGCAAAAGCAACTGGTATATCAATGGCAAAAGTTGCAACAAAGATTATGCTTGGTCAAAGCATCAAAGAGCAAGGCATCCCGATAGGCTTAGGCCCAAAGCCAAAGTGCAGCACCTTGAAAGCTCCAGTTTTTTCATTCAATAAACTTTTGGGTGTTGAAGTTGGTTTAGGCCCTGAAATGAAGTCAACTGGAGAAATTATGAGTTTTGGAAAATCTTTGACTGAAGTTTTTTCTAAAACATGGACATCTCTAGGCTTCAATAATTCAAAAATTAGAAAAGGTGCTGTTTTGATGACGGTTGACGATAGTGACAAGCCTTTTGCTGCAAAACTTGCAAAAAGAATTAAAAAATTAGGTTATGAAATTTATGCAACGTCTGGAACGTATGATTTTTTTGAGGCAAAATCAATAGAAACTTTCCCTATAAGGAAAATTCATGAAGGTACTCCAAATTTATTAAATTTACTCTCAGACGAACGTATTTCTTTTGTTGTTAATTCTGTTTCAGGAAATAGTGAAGCTGAAACGGATGGAATGAGGATTAGAGCAGCAAGTGTCAGGAATGAAGTTCCTTTATTTACAAATCTTGAAGCTGCAGAAGCTTTTGTAGAAACTTTAGAATTTTGGAGCCATGAGAAGAAGGTTTTTCCTGTTAGGGCACTTCAAGATTCCATATGAAGCAAAGTGGATTCATTGAGGTTGTTGGCATTGAGCCAATTTCAAAAGAAGAAGCTATTCTTTACACTTATGCTTCCTGGTTGAACTCTTTTAAGGCTGGCAAGTTGATATTTTTTAAAACTGATGAAAAGTTTTTTCCAAATCCAATTCCTATAATGGACATCAAGTCAGATGGGGCTGTTTTATGGCGGGTTGGCTCCATTGAAGGGAGCTCAGATTTGTGCAATATCAATATTGGAGATGATGTATACGGGTCTGTTTCAGAATTTAAAAATGGAGGACCCTTATGAAAGAAATTACTTTGAGATCTATATTTTTATCAATATTGATAACCGCTGCTCTTGCTGGCGCAAATGCTTATTTGGGCTTAAAGGCAGGAATGACTGTGAGCGCCAGTATACCTGCTGCTGTTATTTCAATGGGTGTGTTGGCATGTTTTGCTGGTAAAAAGAAAGGAAATAATATTTTTGAAAACAATATGGTTCAAACAGCTGCAAGTGCAGGAGAGTCTTTGGCTGCTGGTGTTATTTTTACAATTCCTGCGTTGATACTTCTTGGACATTGGACTGATTTTTCTTTCTGGGAAGTTTCTTTGATTGCTGGTTTAGGTGGTATTTTAGGGATACTTTTCTGTATACCTTTAAGAAGAGCTTTTATAGTGGATAGCAAAGAATTAACTTTCCCTGAAGGCCTTGCTACTGCTGAAGTTTTGAAAGAGGGTGAAAAAGGCGGTGCAGGTGCATCTTTGATTGGTCAAAGTGCATTGATCGGTGGTTTGTTTAAATTTTTTCAGTCAGGGTTTAAGGCTTGGGGGGAAGCTCTCGAAGGAGCTAGTTTCATAGGTGGAAAATGGCTTGCTTACATTGGAACAAACTTATCACCAGCTCTTTTAGGTGTTGGTTATATTGTTGGAAAAAATATAGGAATATTGGTTTTTTTGGGTGGCTGCATAGCTTGGGTAATAGGTTTGCCTTTATATATTTATTTAAATGGAGATGAGGTTATAGGTGGAGATTCAATAAACTCAATTGTTCAAAATTCTGCTGTTGATGGTGCTTATTTGATATGGAGCAAGAAGATTAGATATTTGGGAGTTGGAGCAATGGCTGTTGGTGGAGTTTATGCTCTTCTGAAAGTTTGGAATCCTGTTTTAGATGGAATTAAAAGCGGAATGGAAGCTTATAGAAAAATGGGTATTAAACAAAAAGACTTACCAAGGGAGGAAAGAAATATCCCCATGCCTTTTGTTCTTGGCGGAATTTTTTTACTGCTTATTCCGATAGTTCTTTATTACAACCATGTTATAAGCGATTTGAATATAGCCTTAGCAATGGGGATAATCATGGTCTTAGCAGGCTTCCTTTTTTCTTCAGTTGCAGGTTATATGGGCGGCCTTGTAGGTTCAAGCAATAATCCAATAAGTGGAATAACAATTGCCACTCTTCTTTTTACATCGTTTGTTTTGCTTTTTATGGGCAAGGGTTCAATTGGGCCAGCTGCTGCAATATTTGTTGGTAGTATAGTTTGTTGTGCTGCCTCTATAGGCTCAGACATTCTTCAAGATTTAAAATGTGGGAATATTATCAATGCAACACCATGGAAGCAAGAGCTCATGGAGATTTTAGGTGTCATTGTTGCTGCTTTAGTTATAACGCCTGTTTTGTCTTTGCTTCATAACGCTTACGGTATAGGTTCTGACCTGCACTTGCCGGTAGAGGATCAAGGGAATTTTTTAGCAGCACCACAAGCGGGCTTGATGGCTTCTGTTGCTGATGGGATACTTGGAGAGAGTTCGACACTTCCTTGGAATTTGGTTTTTATAGGCATCTTCATAGGGGTTTTGATAATTTTATGGGATAAAAAATTAGAAAAAATAGGAAGTTCTTTTAGGGCTCCTGTGTTAGCAGTTGCTGTAGGTATCTACTTGCCAATAGAGCTTGCTGTCCCTATATTTCTTGGCGGGTATTTAAGGCATTATTTACATTATGGAAAAAAGAAAGACACAAGCAGGCAGGGTATTCTTGTTTGTAGCGGCTTGATAACAGGAGAAGCTTTGATGGGGATAATTCTTGCAGGGGTTATTGTTTCCAAATTCAGTATTCCAGCAATAGCGTTAGGCCCAGTTGGGCCTTGGCTTGGGTTTATCTGTTTAGCTTTGATTGCGAAATATCTAGCTCAAAAAGTTAGATAATATTTTGTATCCTTGTGATGGTTTCTTTTTTTTCCAAGAAATAAAGCGTTTCAAAAATTGGAGGGGAAACTTTTCCACCAGAAATAGCTATCCTTAAGGGTTGCCAAATTTGTTTTGGTTGATAGTTTTGTTCTAGCCTCCAGCTTTCCAACTTTGTTTCAATTCCTTTTACTGTCCATTCATTGATTGTTTCTATTTCTTTCATTAGTTTTTGTAATCTTTTTAAAGAATCTGAATCAAAGTTTTTTAAGTTTTCTTTTGTTTTTTTAATTTCCGGCCTCTTGAAGAAGAAGCCAATCATAGGCACGATATCATTAAGACTTCTCAATCTTTCTTGAGTAACATCAATCAAATCAAAAATAGCCTCTCTTTTAGCTTTTATGTTGTTCTCTTCAAGTTTTTTACTAATAATTGCCTGAAGTTTTTCTTTTGAAAGCTTTCTGATGTGCTGACCATTAAACCAATTGAGTTTTTTTGGAAAAAATTTAGAAGGTGATATATTTAATTTTTTTATTTCGAATAATTTAGAAATTTCCTCTTTTGAAAATATCTCCTTGTCATCGCCTGGACCCCATCCAAGCATCGCTAAAGCATTTATTATCGACTCAGGGAGAAACCCTTGTTCTTTAAATTTTTCAACAGAAACGTCTCCATGCCTCTTTGACAAAGGTGACCCATCCGGCCCCATAACTAATGGAAGATGTATAAATTGAGGTATTTTCCATCCAAGGGTTTTGTATAGCTGTATTTGTTTTGCTGTATTTGTTAAATGGTCTTCACCCCTTATTACATGACTTATGTTCATGGAGTGGTCATCAATAACACATGCAAAATTGTATAGTGGCTTCATATCGTTTCTTGATATTACAAAATCACCAATTTGTTTTGTGTTAACTTTTATTTTTCCTTTAAGCAGGTCATTAATTTCAACCCTATCTGCTTTAGCTGATTTAAATCTTAGTGCTGAAGGTCCAATTTTTTCAGCCTCTTCTTTAGATAGATTTGCATCTCTCCATTCATTATCGAATCTTTTTACTTTTCCCATTTCAGCAGGAGACCAAAACGCTTTTTTTTCAAGGATCATTTTTTTTATAATTTCGCTGTATATATGATTTCTTTCAGATTGTTTGTAAGGCTTGTAGGCACCTCCGTATCTTGGACTTTCATCTGGTTTTAGATCAAGCCATTCAAGTATATCCATTAAAGCTTGAGAATGTTTTTCCGAAGATCTTTCAGAGTCTGTATCCTCTATCCTTAAGATAAATTTTCCATTATTTGATTTTGCAAAAAGCCAATTAAACAATGCGGTTCTGGCGTTACCTAAATGTAAATTTCCCGAAGGGGAGGGTGCGAACCTAACTCTTACGCTTGTCACTAAGCTTTTATTTCAACAATTGCAGAGATTTCTACAGGAGCATTTAATGGCAATGATGGAACACCAACAGCTTGTCTGCTGTGCTGGCCAGAATCTCCTAATACATTATTAAGAAAATCACTTGCTCCATTTATAACCTGTGGATGACTTGTGAATGTTTTATTACATGCAACAAATCCGGTGAGCTGTAGGATCTTCACGATTCGGCCACCATTTTCATCAATATATTTATCCAATTGAGAAAGGATATTGATTGCACATTGTCTCGCACATATTTGACCTTCCTCTATCGATAGATCTTCGCCGATTATCCCACTAAGCATTAACTCACCATCTTTCATAGGAAGCTGACCACTGATAAAAAGTATCCCTTCCGCAGAGATTTGAAAGGATTTGTATGATGCAACAGGGCTTGTTGCAATCGGCAAATCAACTTCAATTAGTTCTTTCGCAAGTTCACGTATATAGGACATAAGATATAGTTTAAACCATTGTTTAATAAAAATAAAAAAATAGAAAGGGGAATTTCTGTTTTGGTTAACAGGAGACCAAACAAGCTTGAAGGAAGCGTAGAGATTGAAGAGATTTCAAATCTTGTTAGTTCTGTGGGCGGAGAGGTTGTTGAATCTTTAATTTTTAACATTCCAAACAAAAGACCTTTTCTTGGTAAAGGCCAATTGCAAAAAATTCAGAGATTGGCAAAGTCTTCTAATTGTGATTTTGTGGTTTTTTCAGAGTCTCTAAATTTGAGAAATATTTTGAATATAGAAAAGTATGTTACATGCAAGGTTATAGATAGGACGAAATTGATACTTGATTTGTTTTCTCAGAACGCAAGAACTGCAGAGTCTAAAATTCAAGTTGAGAGAGCACAGCTCAGCTACACGTTACCTAGATTAACAAGAATGTGGACACATTTATCAAGACAGGCAGGTGGTATAGGCGTTAGGGGACCAGGTGAAACACAACTTGAATCAGACAAAAGGCAGATAAGAAAAAGAATTTCAATATTGGACAAAAAGTTAAAAAATATAGAAAAATTAGGTGTTGAGAGAAGAAAATCAAGAAAAAACCTCATAAAAGTAGCTTTAGTAGGTTATACAAATGCTGGTAAGTCTACTTTTATGAATTTAGCGACAAGTGCTGGCGTCCTGTCAGAAGACCGACTTTTCTCAACCCTGGACTCAACAAGTAAGATTTTTAAAATATTAAATCAAAAGGTTTTATTAAGTGATACTGTTGGCTTTATTAAAAACTTACCACCAAGTTTAATTGCCAGTTTTAGATCTACTCTTTCAGAGCTAAATGAAGCTGATTTGATTTGGCATGTTGTTGATTCTTCTAGAGATGATATTGAATCACAGATACAGGTTACAAATCAAATATTAGAAGATTTAAATGTTTCTAATAAGGAAAAATGGTATCTTTTCAACAAGGTCGATCTTGTAAGGGATGATTTGATGTTGAAGTTTACAGAAAGCGAGAATGTTTATTGCATGTCTGCAAAAACAAAATTTGGATTAAGCCAGATTTTTGATGATTTACAGAAATGGATAATGAAGAAGCTTAAAAAAATAAGAATATTTGTTCCATTTGACAGAGATGATTTATTCAAAATCATTCATGCTGAAGGTTATATCTTGGATCAAAAATTAAAAAATGATGGCATGGTTTACACGATCATTATTCCAGAAAATTTATTAAACTATTTCAAGCAATATGTTTTGGCCCTGGAAAAGAAATAAAGTTTTACTTAAAAGAAGCAATAATTTTAATGATATTAAAGTTATTCAGGAAAAAGATGGCACAAATCTTCTCTATTTAGACAAGAGTTCCAATATTCATTCGATATATAAATATGGAATGACTAGTACTGAATCTTACTGGGATGATTTTTGCATCATGCCCCCAATCATAGGGGAAGGAAAAATTGCTATTTTAGGATTAGGTGGAGCAACTACGGTATATCTATATAGAAAATATTGGCCAGATTTAAAGCTAAATTGTTGGGAAATTGATGGAGATCTTATTGATGTTGCTAGATGTTATTTTGGATTGGCTGATGAAGAGGATGTAAAAATCAATATAGAAGATGCTTTGTCTGAAAGCTTTTTTAAATCAGGTTGTTACTCTTTGGTTATTGTTGATTTGTTTTTAGATGGTTCTTTTCTTTCCAGTTTGCAAAATCCTGAAATATGGAAAAATATAAAAAAACAAATTTCTCCAAACGGAAGGTTGATGGTTAATCTTTCCGGAAGAAATAAAAAATGTTTGGAAGTTTGTGATTTGATAGTTGCTGAATTTGGCAGCCTTTGCATCAAGCAAACAAAAGAGGCTGATAACGTTTTGGTGCTTTCTGGAGACTTGCCAAATCGTGAAGATTGGGAGAATTTGCTGCCTGAAGCTATTAAAAAAAGAGTGAAAGATTGGCAGGTTTATAAAAAATAAATTTGTTTAAAAAATACAGTACCTAAAGGTACTGTAAGAAAATCGGTTAATATATGTGTCACTATGCCTACAAGAAAATTTGAAGTTAAAGGTAGAGTCCAAGGTGTTGGTTTCAGGTGGTTTACTAGAACACAGGCCATAAATTTAGGACTTTCAGGTAATACTCGAAATAAGCTTAATGGTGATGTTGAAGTTGTTTTGGAAGGGTCAAATAAAGATCTTGAACAAATGGAAGGTTTGCTTAAACAGGGACCTCCTTCAAGCAGGGTTGATGAAATTGATTCGAAGGAAGTTAAAGAAGAATTAGGATTTGGTTTTGAAATATTACCAACCTCTTCTGAATGAAACTTGACCATACTTCCACATCAGAAAACCTTAAGCAGAGT
>DLTY01000002.1:28743-38317 GCA_002501535.1 bacterium UBP7_UBA7824 | reverse complement strand
AATAACAATCCCCGTCATGACTTGCCCATTCAACCAATCAGGCCAAGCCTCAATGTACCTTTCACCAAAGATGCCAAAAACTGATAATGATGCACCTAAAGACATGGCCCACCATGCTCCCTTGGTTGTGCCTTTATTCCAATAAAGACCGCCTATCAGAACAGCCCCGGACCCACCAAAGAAAATAGCACCGGTGATTGCAAAAAACAAAAGTATGTATTCGCTCTGTTGGAAGATTAGTGAAAAGATGAATATGAAAATAGCAACACCAATCGTGGACCACTTTAAAATCTTTAAATGTTTTTCCTGGGTTAAAGGCTTCTTTTGAAAAGGCATGTATACATCCTGAACAAAGATGCTGCCCCACGAGTGAAGATAAGTGTCATGAGTGCTGATGAAAGCAGCCAACATCACTGCAGCAAAAGCCCCCATTAGGCCAGGTGGCAGCATTGATATCAAAACAGCAGGAACTCTTAACTGGTTCACGACTGCATTATTTTCTTCATTAGACAGAGTTGCATTCACAAAATCAGCCTGAAGGCTAAAGTCGGGATGATGCAAGACGGTATATGCAATTATTGGTATGAAGAGCATGAAAAGATTTTGGGGAATGTTTCGCCAATTTCCCAATAGGCTACCCATTTTGGCTTCATGTGCATTTTTAGCCGAGGCGTTATACGCTTGCGTACCTTGCCAGGACATGGTTCCATAAATGTAAATCAATATACCTATCAAAAAGAAGCCTAGGTTAAAGTCCTCGACCTGGCTTGTTTTAAATGGATTGATCAATGATGCATTTTCTGGTGCCTGATTTAATGAATAAAAAATCTGATCCCAGGAAACATTGAATAAGAAAAACAAAATCATCCAAATAAAAACCACATTGCTAAAAACACCTTGGATGAAGTCTGCAATTGTGACCGCAACATGCCCTCCGGAAAAAACAAAATACAAAGATGTTCCCAGGAGGAAAAGCATCAGAATTGCAAAAGTAGGGATGTCAAAGCCAAGCAGGCTGAGAGACTCTGGCAATCCAAGATAATTCAAAAAGAACCTTGCTCCAACTGCGGGGAAGATTCCGAAATTAACAATTCCAGAAATGAAAGCTATCAGGCCTGAAAAAATACGAAATTTTTTACTGTATCTTCGTTCAAAAAATTCTGCTAATGTCAAACACCTGGTTTCCCTAAAACGATAAATGACCCAACCTGAAGCGGTGACGGCAAGAACAACAAGATTCATAGTTAGCCCCCACCAAGACATTGAAAAACCGGCAACATAATTCTGTTCCATCATGGCCACAACAGAAATTGCACCAAGCGCAGCTATACCTTGAGCAACAGACAAAATGTATCTGCCTGCCGATCTTCCTGCAGAAAGGTAGTCAGCAACGCTCCTCATGTATTTCTTGGCAATTGGAACCGATGAAACCAAAATACCCCAAGTGACAAATATGATCAACCAATCAAGAGGGCCAGCATTCATTCAATTCACCTAGACAAAAAATCAAGTATGCGATTTTGAGATTTTTCAAATTTTTTAAAAGTTACAAAGCCCCAAAGGCTAGGATCGTGCATGTTGATCACACCCTGTGCAGACCAAACCCAATTTGACTCCAGGCCTTCAAAAGCCTCTCCAATCTTGACATAACGGCCATCAATCACTTCGTGATCCCACCATACTCTAGAAAAATTAATTCTCCAAGAATCGTTGTTTTTTGGCGGCATGGAAACGTTTGCAGTTTGGTTTATGCCTTTCCAGGGAATTGCAATTTCAACTATCCATTTTTTATCTATATCTTCAGGGTTGTTTAAAGTTCCATCAATGGTAACTGCTGATTTAAGGCCTGGAATATCCCAACTATCATCATTAACGCCACCTTCGCTATACGGTTTATCCATAAGGAGATCCCATTCTGTTCCCATGGCGTTAATTTCAATTTCAATATAGTCCAAAGAATTACTGTCAGGATCTATAAAAACCTCAAAATCCCCTTCGTTTTGCCAAATATAAGAATCTCTTTCTGTGCTTACGGCCCAAATATGAGGATCCTCCATTAGTGCAGCGATGTAAAAGTAATTCTCGTCCCATAACATTTTTAATCTAGTTTTATATTTTGGATCAGGCTGAAGTGATCCCTCTATATCTACAAAACAATCTGACCATGGTGCTTTTGTCCATGAGAGATCGTCCAATTTTCCATCTATCGTGATTTCGCTTTTTGACTCATGTGCTAAATAACCCCTAAAGGATTTTTCTGCATCTGTGCAATCTGAATTAAAAAGATTAGACATAAATAACAAACCTAACAACATCACCTTAAACCTCCATTAAACATTTGAATGTATTAAAGTGTATATCAACAACGTCATTTACATCCTTAGCGTAGCCACCAGCCAAAACAATCGCTACTGGGCAATTGTTATTTTTGCACCACTCTACTACAAGCCTATCTCTTGAGCCTAAGCCCGCTTTCGTAAGCGCAAGCCCTCCAAGCTGGTCTTTTCGATAAGGATCAGCGCCGGCTAAAAATAAAACCAAGTCGGGTTTGTCCTGTGTTGAAAGCCAATCAAGTGCAGTTGATAGATGCTGCAGGTAAACGCTATCACCTATTCCGTCATCTAAACCAATGTCTAAATCTGATTTTGGTTTCCAGGATGGATAATTGTGCTGTTGATGCAATGAGATTGTTTTGACATTTGGGCTATCTTGGAAACAAACAGCCGTACCATTGCCTTGATGCACATCAAGATCCACTACGGCTGCATTATGGATCTTGCCTTCTTTGATAAGTTGGTTAATTGAAATTGCAATATCATTGATAATGCAAAAACCTTCACCGTGATCAGGGAAAGAATGATGCAATCCGCCACCAATATTAAAACCCCAACCCTGTAACAAGGCATCCCTACATGCAGACAAAGTGCCGGCAACCGCCTTACATTCGTTTTCAAAAACCCAGCTGTCACATCTTGCTTCAAATTCACCATAGGAAGCTTCGGGATTGTCAAAATACGAATGTATACGATTTATAAAATTGCGGTGATGCGTAAGTGCGATTGCGCCTTCTGGCAAACTGTCAGGCTCAACAAAATCAATTGAAAATGATTCTTCGATTCGCTTTTTCAACAAATCCATTTTTCGCATTGGAAAAACATGATCCTTCCAATACTCTGATGGTCTTTGAAAATAACGAACTTTTTTCACTTAGGCAATTTTATGCCCAAGTGCTGGTTTAGGTTTCACCGTGTCTGAATATCCTGCCTTCAAGCCAGAACAAAACATCCTCTGCTATGTTTGTTGCATGATCAGCAGCTCTTTCGAATCTTCTGGATATTGAAACCAGTGCAACCAAGGACTCAAAGTCATCATCATCGATTTTGGATAATTCCTTTATGAGGGATTTGTTCAGGTCATCAACCTGGTCATCAGCATCTCTAACCTTCTGAGCTAAATCTGCATCTCCTGCGTCTAAAGCCTGTACTGCATCTTTAATCATCTGGATTGAAGATGTTCCCAATTTAGACAAAGGGGTTTTGATGCTCTTGATCAAGTTAGCGTCAATATCCTTGCCCCTTTGAGCAATCTTGATCGCATAATCACCAATTCTTTCTAAGTCGTTTGTAATCTTCAACATTGCTGCAAGGATTCTTAAATCATCTGCAACAGGTTGATGGACAGCAATGGTGCCAAGTATGGATTCTTCTATCTCAACTTCTAGCGAATCAATATTATCTTCTCGTTGTTTCATTGCTTGATATTTATCATCGCTAGAATTTAAAATTGCTTCCATTGCATCATCCATTGAGTTGCAAACATCTTGAGCCATTGCCAAGGTTTTTACTTTGATTTTATCAATAAGTTTTGTTAATCTTTTAGTCATATTTAACTCCTAGCCATATCGACCTGTAATAAAGTCTCTTGTTCTTTTTTCTTTTGGGTTCTGGAAGAAATCCGTTGTTGGTGCTGTTTCAATAATTTTGCCCAAATGGAATAATACAGATTGATCAGAAATCCTGCCAGCTTGTTGTAAGTTGTGGGTCACTATCACAACGGTATAGTCTTTCTTTAATTCCCTTATGAGCTCCTCTACCTTATCGGTATCGCTTGGATCTAATGCTGAACAAGGTTCATCCATAAGCAATATTTTTGGCCTTGTCGGCAGACATCTTGCAATACATAATCTTTGCTGCTGCTCTAAAGAAAGACTGGTTCCCGGTCTCGTAAGGTTACCGTCTAGATCCTCAAGTAACCCTACTGCTTGTAGCGCTTTGTTAACTTCCTTTTTTATGGTTTGACCATCAGGAACCATGGGATTTGTCTTTAAGCCAAAAGCAACATTTTCAAAAACAGAAAGCGGAAATGGGTTAGGTCTCTGAAAAACCATCCCTACAGATCGCCTAAGTCCAACAACCTCATCAGCCGTATGTTGATAAATGTCTGTCCCATCAATAAAAATAGAACCTTTGGTGCTAACTGTGTTTATTTGATCATTTAGCCTGTTAATGCAACGAACAAAAGTGCTTTTTCCACACCCTGAAGGCCCTACAACAGCTGTAACTTGATTTTCTGGTATGTCGAGATCTATATCAATTAAAGCTTGAAAGTCACCATACCACAAATTGAATTTTTCAGATTTAATTAGAGTTTTTGTCATTATCCAAATTTACCTTCAATGTATTCTTTTGTTCTATTGTCTACAGGATTTGTGAACAGTGTGTCTGTATCAGCAAGCTCGATAAGCTCACCCTTAAGCATAAAAGCTGTTCGATGAGCAACACGGGCAGCTTGATGAGGGTTGTTTGTGACCAAAATGATAGTCATATCATTTTTTAATTGACCCAATGTATCCTCTATTCTGGATGTTGAAATTGGATCGAGACCCGAGCAAGGTTCATCGAGCAATAAAACCTTTGGCTTTAGGGCTAAGGCCCTTGCGATGCAAAGTCTTTGTTGCTGGCCGCCTGAAAGCTTTAATGCTGGGGTGTCCAGCCTGTCATGCACCTCATCCCATAATCCAGCCTGCACAAGACTTTCTTCAACCCTTGTCTCCAACTCTCCTTTTGCCTCTCCAGCCATTTTTGGGCCATATTCAACATTTTCCCTAATAGTCATGGGCAAAGCAACCGGAAGGGCAAAAATCATCCCAACAGACCTCCTAAGACTATGGATGTTTGGTGTTGTTAAAACATCAATATCACCCATAGAAACATTGCCAGAAATCACAGCTGACGGTATTGTGTCAATCATTCTGTTTAAAACTGTAAGTAAGGTTGTTTTTCCTGAAGTAGTGGGGCCAATGATTCCTAATATTTCATTTTTTTCAACTGATAAAGACAGGTTGCTTATTGCCTGTTTTTTTCCATATGAAACCGATAACGATTTAATGATGATTTCTTTTACCATATTCTGTTTTTCCTAATTTTTGCTCTTATGGAAATTGCGACTGCATTGATGCCTAAAACTAAAAACAACAATGTTAAGGCAACAGCGTACCTTACATCCAAGCCTATATTAGGCACCTGTGTTGAAATGGCGAAAAGGTGCATTGGGAGTGCCATGACTTGGTCAAAAATACTTTGTGGCAATCTTGGTAAATAAAAAGCTGCTACGGTAAACAAAATTGGTGCAGTCTCTCCGCCAGCACGGCTAATTTCTAAAATTATTCCGGTCAAAATTCCCTGTATGGAATTGGGAAGAACAACATGCCTGGTTGTTTGCCATTTGCTAGCGCCCAATGCCAAGCTTGCTTCTCTGAATCTATCAGGAACAGCTTTTAACGCTTCTGCAGTTGATGTGACTATTACTGGTAAACCCATTAGGGCAAGGGTTAAGGTTCCCGCTAAAATACTTGCGCCAAATTTTAAGGCTATAACAAATACCCCCAAGCCAAACAACCCGTAAACAACACTGGGAACCCCTGCTAAATTTAAGATTGCCAACCTAACCAAATTAGCTGCTCGGCTTCTTGGAGAATATTCAACAAGATAAATTGCAGTAGCCACACCAAAAGGCACGCTCCAAACCACAGCTCCAACAACCAGGATCAATGTTCCAACTATGGCTGGAAAAACCCCACCCTCTCTTAAACCATTGGTGGGTTCGGTTGTCAGGAAGTTCCAATCTATAACTGAAATACCCTTAACAAAAACAACACCCAGTATCAATAAAACCGGAATAACCACAATGGCCGTTATGAGCCCTAAGCCGAAAGTGGCTCTTTTTTGCTGGTTGATTGGATTTTGTTTTCTAAAGTTCATGATTCTTCTGTGTATTTTTTATTAATAAACCTATCTGCTGCAGTATTAATTAACAATGTGATAATAAACAAAACAACACCCAGCCCAAAAAGGGCTTGATAATGCTCGTCGCCCTTAACTGTTTCTCCCATTTCTGCAGCAATTGTCGCAGTGAGGGTTCTGACTGGCTCCATGATGCCACTTGGTATCCTGGCAGAATTACCACTAATCATTAAAACTGCCATTGTTTCGCCTATAACCCTTCCAACACCAAGCATTGCTGCGGCAAGTATGCCTGGTTTTGCTGTTGGCAAAAGCACCCTTGTGATCATTTGCCATTTGGTGGCACCAAGAGCAAGAGCGCCATCTCTTAAAGTGTCAGGTACACTTCTGAGAGCGTCTTCGGTTAAGCTGACTATTGTGGGCATTGCCATCCATGCAAGCATCAATGCTGCTGAAAAAGCCGTTAAGCCTGTTTTTAAGTCAAAAGTTTCCTTAATGTATGGTGCAAGAATAATCATGCCCAAGAAACCGATAACAACACTAGGTATTGCTGCTAGAAATTCAACTATAACTTTCAAAAATTCTCTAAATTTCTGTGGCAGCAGTTCACCAATGAAAATAGCTGCACAAATCCCCAGGGGCACTGCGATTAAAGATGCTGTTAACGTTACTGCTAAGCTACCTGCAAGCAATACCCAAACACCAAAATCTGGAGGTTCACTGATTGGTCTCCAAAATTTACCTGTAATAGTAAAGATATCACTGAAAAAAACCCCGCCGCTTTCTTTTACTAAAAAATAAAGAATGCAGGCAATAAAAAAGATGCATAGCCATGCTGCAAAACGTAAACATGCCTCTGTTATTTTTTCAGACAACGGCTGTTTGAAAGTCTCTGTTTTATGCTTTTTTAATTTTATATTTTTCACAAGCTCAAATCTTAATCAAATTAGGCTAAAGTCAGCTTAAGGGAACAAAATCCTGTTCCGCAACAACAGCCTGGCCTTCCTCTCCCATTATCCACTCAATATAAGCCTGTGCTGCTGCAGAAATGCTATCTCTTGAAAACATGTGTAGGGGTCTTGCAATTGGATATGTTTTATTAAGAACATTTTCTATAGTTGGTGAAACAAAAGTAACCCCATCCACAGATACATTAATTGGCTTTTGCGATGGTGACAAATAACCCATACCGTAATAACCAATTGCGCCAGTATTACTTGTCACTTCATCAGCAAGTGCCTGGCTACTTGGCATCAATAACGCCTCTTCGCTAAATTCAGTACCTTTGCCCAAGGACCCAACGACATTTTCTTTAAAGTAAACATGTGTTCCGCTATTCACCTCTCGTGACAGCAAAACAATCTCCAAATCATCACCACCAACCTCTTTCCAATTTGTAATTTTTGCAGTAAAAATTTCTGCGATTTGCAAAATTGACAATTCGTTAACTGGATTATCTGGGTGAACGACAACAGCAAGCCCGTCCCAACCAACAATATACTCCTTGATGCCGAAGCCAAGTTCATTTGCCTTCGAGATTTCTCTATCCTTAATTGCTCTAGATGAATTTGCGAGATCAGCAGTTCCATTCATCAGAGCAGCGATTCCGACACCAGAGCCACCACCGCCAATAGCAATATATGCGTTGGGGTTCGTTTTTGTATACTCCTCAGCCCATGCTTGGCCTAGGTTAACCATGGTGTCGGAGCCTGTTACCTGGATACTTTGCTCACCTTCAGAGGAACTTCTTCCTGCGGCATTTCCTTCAGAATCCTGCGGCCTTGCGCAACTGGTAACTACTAAAACTAATAGTATAAAAAAACTTGAAAGTTTAAATTTCATTTTTGCGGTAAATTCTCCTTTTTAGATTTAAGTTGAAATCTTAAATAGTATTCTTTGTGATTTTTTAAAAACTTGTAACAAATTTGTTTTAATTCTTTGAATTAACCACTTTGTAACCGAATCCAGCTACAGATTTCAAAAGTGTTTTTTTGTGGCCTAGTTTTTTTCGCAACCTAACCACATGCTGATCGATGGTTCGAGTTTCAACAGAAGAGTCATAACCTAAAGCATTTTTCATAAGATCCTCTCTAGAAACACCATCTGGAGATCTTTCTATAAGGTGTATGAATATCTCCCATTCACTTTTAGAAAGATGGACCTTTTCTGAAATCTTAATCTCTCTACTGTTTGGATATATTTCAATCTCATCAAACATAAAGGATCTTTTTTTTGTGGGATGCCTCAAGACATCACCCTCTATCCAAAAAACCAAATCTTCTGCTATGTTTGTTGCATGATCTGCTGTCCTTTCCAGTCTCCTGCATAAATTAACCAGCGAAACAACTGAAGCCATATCTGGATTTTTACTACCTAAAAGAATCTTGATTATTGCCTTGTTCAATTTATCAACATAATCGTCATCACGGATAACCTGTTTGGCTAGGTTGATGTCCTCAAGCTCTATCGCCTTAACGGATCTTTCAAGCATCTCTGTAGATGCTTTTGATAGTTTTTTAAATTTGGATTCAATTTTCACTGTTTCTGACATATCAACATTAACAAGATATTTAGCTATCGCCATGGCATAATCGCCAATCCTCTCAAGGTCATTATTAATTTTTAATAACGCTGTAAAGTGACGACAATCTTTATCTTCCAGCTCTGGCCTCATTAAAGTCTGGAGATCCTGTTCAATTTCCATCTCTAACAGGTTGATTTCAGCCTCTCTTGCTCTGCATTTTGCAAGAAAAGCATCTATGTTAAAGGTGCTGCCCTTAAGGGCTTTTTTTAACGCAAAAACAACCAGCTTACCCAATCTGATAACATTTAAATGAACCTTGTTTTTACGTTCCTCTGTCATCATCTTCTCAATTGTATTTGCTGCATGCATTCAAAATTGTTTTAAAAATGTAACGAATTTAATTTCCTTACCGCATCCAAGGTATTTCCGACTGAATAAAAATCAACAAAAATAAAATTAGGCCTTTGTCCGGCCTCCATCCAGCAGCTCTCAGCCCTTTCGTAAACAGACGGGTTTGCTTTTTTTGCAAGCGCTTTTGATGCAAGTGGGTTTGTCAAAAAATGATTTATGCTGTAAAGGCCTGAAAGATCTTTTGGGCCCCTTAGTCTTGAGCATGAAAAGTCATCGATGCTTTTGTATGAAAAGTCTGTATCCCAAACATACCTCCAGGCATCATGATACCAGTCATCAGAACCGCCTTCTCGGCTAGTAAAAACAACAACCCTTTTTCCGCTGTCGATCATGTCGATTATGGATGGCCAATCTTGCTCAAGGGCTTGATGGTGGACGTAATCAATCATCCCAGACT